>JAFGLJ010000013.1 GCA_016928075.1 Bacteroidales bacterium
CCGACATTTATGTTTACACCGTAACTGTTTATGGGATTATAAACATACCAGTGCCAGGTTTTTGTGCCGTCAGGATTTTCGGTGACACCCTTAAACCTACCATTTGAGACGTCCATGAGGTTCCCGGGTGTGGTTATGCTGAAACGCATGCTGTCGGGTTCATCATACATGTGATCCTTGCAGGGCCACCATATGCTTGCACCACCGCCCTGGCATGAAGTGGCATAAAATGGATTTCCATTATCATCGTAAACCCATGTCAGTCCGTCATCCCAGGGAGGCCGGCGGCTTGCTTTTGGTTTACCACCATAGAATACTGTGACTTCATTGGACTCACCTGCCACCTGCTGCTTATCTATCTGAACAAACCAGGCGTTTCCGTCACGTACAAATTCCAGTTCTTTGCCGTCCTGTGTAATCCTTCTTATTTCCAGGGGAGGCTGAAGGTCAATCTGCATACGGTCATCAGGTTGTATCACTTCATACCTTATTAAGACATATCCTTCAATGGTACTGTCGGCCGGGTTGGTTTTAATATTCATATGGTAGAAAGTAAGGTCCCACCATTCCCTTTCCGGTGTTATGGAACCGCGGAGTGTATCCTGCCTTGTAAGAGGTTGCTCATACCTCTGTGCGTTAACACTGATTGCAGTAAGTGCCACAAGCATTGTGAAAACAATTATTCGTATCATTTATGTAAGATTTGTGTTTTTACTGATACCAAACTTACATAATTGTTTTTATATAAAAGGGGTGGGGAAAAATGTTATTGAACCGGAGACTAATTGCAGGGAGCATGGAGCATGGAGAAAGGAATGCAGAATGAAGAATAATGATTTAAGAAATATTCTCCGGGATTATGTTAATTAGGGGTAGATGACTCCCTATATTAATATTAATAGCAAATTAATCGATTAATAAACAAGCTTCCCCATGCTCCATGCTCCATGCCCCCTGCTCCCTGCCCCCTGCTCTTAGCTTTTTAACTGGTAAACCCTTATCCAGTCAATTTCCATTGAACTGGAACCCGATATTGGTTTATCGAGGCCTCCTGAGAAATTAATGTACATTGGCTCAGAGGGTATATTGCCCGTTTGTTTGAATACTTCATAATTGTTTATCTTCCAGACAAGCTTGTGAGCAGTCCATTCCAGGGTGTAAATATAAAAGTCCCTTCCGTATTTGCCCCCTATTGAGGTCCTTGCAGATTTTTTCCCATTTGAAAAGAAATCCATCCATACCTTGCCTTTCCCTGTGCGGCAAACATCAATGTGAGGAGTTATCTTATCGGCAAGAAGATAAAAGGCATGCCTTGGACCCACGGCTGTATTAAGCTTCACTTTCGCCTGGAATATTCCGTATTTCTGGCGGAAACTTTTGCCAGTGTTTAAGATACCCGTGGTATAGTTAAACTCCTTATTTCTGAATCCGCCGAAGTCAGGATTCCATACTTTGCCTTCTTTTTTTTGTGGCCTGGTGCTAATGCTCAGTATGCTGCTGCCCACATCAAAATTATCAGATTCAGTGTAACAGTGAAGATCCGTTTCCAGTGAATATCTTTCATTGAGCAGCCTGTCACCCCAGTAATGATTGGTAAGCCATTTCTTAGTGTCCAGGTTGTTTTCATCAAATTCATCACTGAAAGTAAGCTCCCTGTTTTTAAGAATGTCGAATTTATCCGAATCTTTTACCTTGAAGTACCATACAATATCATCACTCTTCTTAAGTTTTTCGTATTCCTGCTCTTCCCTGAAGAGATCGGATTTCTCATAGCGTTTCCTGTCGAGGAGGTATTCTTTTCTTTCTTTAAACTCGTCAGTCTGCAGGTATTCTTTCAACTCCCCATGCCGGGATACTTTTGGTGACCCTTCAAGTTTATTGAAGTTTGAGAGCTCTTTTGAGGACTTAAACCTGTAAAAGAACTTGATATCAGGATCGTTTTTAAGGTTCTTATATTCCTGCAGGTGCTTATATTCATCGGTATCCTTGAAAGTGATTGGTTTCATATTCTTCTTTTCAAGGAAAGCTTCCGAATTGATAAATTCGCCCAGACCCAAATACCTGCTGATGCTTGCCACACCAACAAGTTTATCGGCTTCCTCCTTCTTGCCTTTTCTGAGAAGCTTGTTATATGCTTTGACGTTTGAATCGGATTTCAGCTTTTTGTATTCTTTGAACCTGTTATATTCTTCAGTTTTTTTGAAGGTTATGGGCTTCATTTTCTGCTTTTCTTTGAAGCTGGCTGAATTAACCGTTTTTTGAAGTTCTTCATACCGTTTAATCTTATCCGAACCCTCCAGTTCACGATATTTCTTCAAATCCACGCTGTCACGTGTTTTAAAGTACATAGCCAGATCCTTGCTCTTGTCCAGGCGCTTAAACTCATGCTCTTTGTTAAATTCTTCAGAATCTTTGAAAGTCAGGCTCTCAATTTGTTTTTTCTTTGTTTTAAAATCGGTAGAATTAACCCGGGCATCCAGTTCGTTATACCTTTTCAGTTCGTCTGATTTGCTGAATTTATTCAGTTTTTCAAATTCTTCGATAAGGGCGTTTTCTTCTTGCTCTATCTTTGTTGTTGAAGGGATTAAACCAAGTGACAGTTTGAGCTTAGCCATTGCTGAAATTCTTTGTATGAAACCGGTTAAAGATAAAAAAATGTTTCAAAAATATAACATGAAAGGTTCAATATTATTGTGTTGCTAGCATTTGGCGGCACAGGAAATGAGAAGGGTGGGGATTATTCAAACTGGAATAATGGAATATTGGAATGTTGGAATGATGGGATTTGATTCCTATTAAAGAAAGTGGCGGCAAATCAAATATCTTCTGTAGATTCAATCCATAGAAATATTGCTGAAGGTTACTGTAGAAAAAGTATTTCTTAGTATCTGAACTTTCTTAATTTTTCTCAGTCCTCACTTGGTGAATCAATATCAGGAACGAATACATATTATTATTCCGATCAGATTAAGAAAACCGATTACGAAGAATGGGATAAGCGAGCATATAAACTGGAGAATGGCCTGAAAAAGTTGATTGAAAGCCTTGAGGTAAAGAAATATACGGGTACATGGGAAGACAGCCAAATAGTTAAAGAGTCAAATGAAATCTACCAGATCACTTAAATATTATAACCCATTATTGACTCCCCACACTGACGCAGGTCTCTGACCTGTGCCGCTTGGCTCGTCGAGCTCGTCACCTTCGCCCCCGAGACCTCGGGGTCTCAGGTTCCTCGGTTCCATTAATCCATTGTTCCAATATTCCATAAAAAGAGGCATTAACCAAAAATTAACACAAAAAATTTGGAGAATTAGTTTAAAGATTCTTATATTTGACTGACCGTTCATTCAAAACGGTATTTTGTTTGACAAATTAATGACTGAACGTTTAATCAAAAAACTATGCCAAGAACAGAACAGCAGTTTGAAGGAATAAGGGAAGAGAAGAAAGCCCTTATAATGCGGACAGCTCTTGAATTGTTTGCCACAAATGGCTTTCATGGCACAACGATAAGCAATATTGCCAAGAAAGCAGAGATATCAAAAGGGTTGTTGTATAATTATTTCGAGAGCAAGGAAGATCTTATGAAGGCTATCATATATACAGGGCTTGAGAACATTGATAAGCTGATGGATCCCAATAAAGATGGGATACTGACGGGGGACGAGATGGAATTTCTCCTTGACAGGTACTTTAAATTACTGAATGAGGATACCTGTTTCTGGAGGCTTTATTTCACACTTCTCCTGCAGGAGCCGATCTTAAAACTGGTAGAAGAAAGACTTTCAAAAGTAATAGGCAGCTATATCGATCTATTAAAATCATATTTTGAATCACGGGGAAGCGAGGATCCTTACACCGAAGCTGTTGTCTTCGGTGCTTTGCTTGATGGCATAGGTATGAACTACGTAGCCTATCCCGAGATATTCAAGGTAGAGAAAATAAAAGAGAGAATATTGAAAAAATACAGATAACTAGACACAATATGAAAAAGAAACTTTTTACAACCGTATTAATTGTTTTTTCATGTTTATTCATGTCAGCACAGGATGCCAGAGAAATCATTAAAAGGGCAAATGACAAGATAAACGGTGAGGAATCGAGTTTCAGCATTATGAAAATGACCATTATCCGTCCCGAGTGGGAGCGGACACTTGAATTTAAAAACTGGACCAAGGGAACAGATTATGCCCTGACCCTTATCACTGCCCCGGCCAGGGATAAAGGTCAGAGTTTCCTGAAAAGGGGTTCGGAAATGTGGAGCTGGAACCCGACTATAAACAGGCTGATTAAGCTTCCACCATCAATGATGTCGCAAGGCTGGATGGGATCTGATTACACAAATGATGATATACTGAAGGAATCTTCAGTTGTTGAGGATTACATACATGAAATAACAGGTGAGGACGAAATAGAGGGCCGTAAATGTTACAGGATAAAAATGACAGCAAAAGAGGAGGCAGCAGTTATATGGGGTCACCAGGTAAGGTGGATTGATAAAGATGATTATTTATTCCTGAAAGCAGAGCTATATGATGAAGATGGATATCTTGTTCGTACTGAACTGGGTAAAAACATAAAAACAATGGATGGAAGATTAATTCCATCAATACTGGAAGTCATACCGGAAGACGAGGAGGGCTATAAGACTGTAGTGGAAATAGAAGAAATAGAATTTAATATACCTGTTGAGGATGGTTTTTTCTCACAGCAGAACCTGAAGAGGGTTAGGTAAACTACAAAAAGAATTATTGATATGAAAAATTATAAAATGGCCTGGAGGAATCTCTGGAGAAATAAGCGAAGGACTGTAATTACAGCTTCTTCAGTGTTCTTCGCAGTATTTTTTGCCCTAGTAATGAGGTCGCTTCAGTTGGGGACCTATGACTCGATGTATAAGAATATAATTGAATCATATTCAGGCTATATCCAGGTGCAGGATGAAGATTTCTGGGAAAACAAAATAGTCGATAATGTATTCAAAAATAGCGAAGAACTCCGGGAAAAAATTACCGCAGACCGGAATGTTGAGGATGTAATTCCGCGTTTCGAATCCTTTGCCCTTGCATCAAGTGGCTCCCGCTCGAAGGGAGTGATGGTGATGGGAATAGACCCGGAAAAGGAAAAACTATTATCAGACGTGGAAGATAAACTGGTCAAATATCGCCTTACAGATGAAGCTATCAGTGCAATTAAATCCGAGGAAATCCCAGCTTATCTCGAAAAGAACATGGACCTTTTTCATGGGAACTCTTATTCTTCCGATGGCAGGCTACAGATAGAACTTGGTATTAAGGAAAACGATGAAGAATACCTCATGCCACTGTTCGAAAAATATGCCTCTGTTAAAAACGGCTATTTCAGCATGGGTGATAATGCAGCCCTGGTTGGCGACAGGCTTGCAAGATACCTCGGCCTTGAGAGGGGCGATACAATTATCCTGGTTGGACAGGCTTACCATGGCCATACTGCTGCCGGTAAATATGTTATTAAGGGTATTGTGAAAATACCTAATCCTGATATTGAAAATAAAATAGTCTATCTCCCTGTCGACGTATGCCAGACTCTCTATTATGCAGATGGTATGCTTACGTCAATGGTGGTGCATCTAATGGACGACGATGATGATGCAATAAACAATACATTGAAACGTCTTGATTCAAACATTGAAAGCCCATACCGTATCCTGGGCTGGAAGGAAATGAACGAGACACTTGTCCAGCAGCTCGATGCAGATAATAAAAGCGGAATTATAATGATTGGTATACTGTACCTGGTAATTGCCTTTGGTGTGTTTGGCACGGTTCTGATGATGACAGCAGAGCGGAGAAGGGAATTTGGGGTTCTGATAGCCATAGGCATGCAGAAAACGAAGATGGCCGGGGTTATGGTATATGAGATGCTTTACATAGGCCTTCTCGGTATCCTTGCCGGTGTGGCAATAGCCTTGCCATCGATAATCTATGGATATCATCACCCGATACATTTCCCGAGCAAATTTGCCAAGATCTGGGAAGAATACGGATTTGAACCTGTCATGGCTTTTCAGTGGATTGATAAATATTTCCTTTCTCAATCGCTAGTGGTAGCAATAATCGTACTCGTAGCAGTGATATATCCTGTTGTGAAAATACGTAACCTGAAAGAAGTAAACGCAATTAAAGCATAAAACAATAATAAAATGATAACAAAAACTGCATGGAAAAACGTATGGCGGAATAAAATCAGAAGCCTTGTGGTTATCGCTTCAGTTACAGTCGGGATCTTTGCCGGTGTATTTGCAGTTGGGGTAATGAATGGGGCAGTGGATCAGCGTGTCGATGAAGTGCTCGACAACGAGGTTTCACACATACAGATTACTCACCCTGACTTCAGGTCGAATAATGACCTTGCATGCAATTTGGAAAATGTAAGTACACTGAAGGAACGTATTTCCGGGCTGGAAAAGGTTGAAGCTGTCTGCGACAGATTGTTTGTTGTTGGTATGGCAAACACAGCCAGGAAAAGTGTCGGGGTGAATATTATTGGGATAAATCCCGAAGAGGAAAAAGAAATATTTGGTTTATATAAAGAGCTTGAACCGGGTACCGGTGATTATTTTGCTGATCCGGATAGGGAGGAGCTTTCATATATAGGGTTCGACCTGGCAAAAACCCTGAATATAATACGATACCAGGTCAACGATGAAATTATTGAAGAACTTCGATCAGAGGAATTGCCGGAGGATATTCTGGCAGGGATAAGTGAATTCACAGGAGAGAGGTTTGATAATGAAAGGAGTTTCAAAAAGGCCATGAGATCGGTGTTGACGGCCAAACAGGAGTCAGAATACGGAAGGCTGATTCTTGAGAAAGCACAGACGTTCAGGGAGAGAGCCAAGTTCACCCTGACTTTTGTTAACAGCAATAATCACCAGACAGGCGGGGTTTTCAGGGTTGGTGGTATCTATAATATCCCCAACAGCATGTTTGAGTCAAACCAGGTATTCATACAGGACCGGATTCTTAGGCGGCTCATTGAATTTCCGGAAAATACAGCTCATCAAATCGTAATAAGGCTTACCGACGTTGATGACACCAGAACCATGACTAAAAAGCTGAGATCGGATTTTCCTGAGCTTGAGGTATTGAACTGGAAGCAGATACAACCCGATATGGCAATGATGTCTGATTTTGCAGGGGTAATGTATGGTTTTTTCATGGTAATAATACTCGCAGCACTGGCTTTCGGGATAGTTAACACAATGCTTATGGTGGTGCTTGAACGGACCAAGGAACTGGGAATGCTAACCGCCATAGGGATGAACAAGAAGAAGGTGTTCAGGATGATAATGACCGAGTCAGTTTTCCTTTCACTTACCGGAGGTGTTGCAGGTATGGTGGTGAGCTGGATTATTATAAAAGTTACTTCCGCCAGAGGCATAAATTTCGGATCCATGCAGGAAGGTTTAGAAGCAATGGGTTTTTCATCATATATCTACCCCGATATAGGGATAGACTTCTTCATGATAGTCACAATACTAATAATAATTACAGGCATTTTGTCTTCGGTTTACCCGGCACTTAAAGCCCTGAAACTTGATCCGGCTGAAGCATTGAGAACAGAATAGAAAAAAACAAAAAATATTAAATATCAGAAAAAATGAAAGTACTAGAATTGTTTAACGTGCATAAGGTTTACAATACCACTCATGTAGAAGTGCATGCTGTAAATGATGTGTGCCTTGAATTTGAAGAGGGAGAATTTGCTGCCATTGTAGGTCCCTCGGGTTCAGGCAAAACAACATTGCTTAATATGATAGGTGGGCTTGATATGCCCACTGAAGGCAGGATACTGGTTAACAGCACTGACCTTTCGACACTTAAGTCTTCAGCGATCATCGACTTCAGGATGAGAAATATTGGTTTTGTTTTTCAATCATATAACCTGATTCCCGTTCTGACGGCAAAAGAAAATATAGAATTCATAATGAATCTTCAAAAATGGCCCAGGAAGAAAAGGGATAAACGAACTATGGAACTGCTGAAAGCAGTCGGTCTTGAAGACCGCGTTGACAGCCGCCCGGCACAATTATCAGGCGGACAGCAGCAGAGAGTTGCCGTAGCCCGGGCACTTGCTTCAAAACCCAGGTTTGTACTTGCAGATGAACCTACTGCAAACCTTGATACAAAATCAACTGAAAACCTGCTGGATATTATGGAAAAGTTAAACAGGGAAGAGAATATTACTTTCATATTCTCAACCCACGACGCCAGGGTAGTGAAAAAAGCCAGGAGAGTGATCACACTTGAAGACGGGAAAGTAGTATCTGATGAAATAAGAGAATAATATGAAACGGCTTTTTGTCCTGAATATATTATTCGTTCTAAGCCTTGTAATCGCGGGAGGCCAGGATAAATCTTCCCCGGTAAGTTTAAAGGGTTACCTCAGCAATATACAGAGTATGATTTTTGAAGACCTTGAAGACGACTGGATAAATGACAATCTGCTTCATAACAGGCTGAATATCAGACTATATGCTGGTACTAAAGTAACATTTGCCCTGGAATTACGAAACCGTTTTTTTACAGGAGATATGATAAAACTGGATCCGACATATGCTGGAAAACTGGCTGCAGACAATGGTTTAGTGGATCTCACAACGAATATTTTCAGTGAAAATTCTTTTATCCTGAATACGAAAATAGATCGTCTATGGGCTGATATAACCATGGGCCCTGTTCAGCTTAAGGCAGGACGCCAGAGAATTAACTGGGGTCAGACCTTCGTGTGGAATCCTAATGATATTTTTAATGCATATTCCTACTTCGATATTGATTATCCAGAGAGGCCGGGGAGTGATGCCCTGAGGCTGCAGGTATACCCCAGCTATTCTTCTACAATTGAGCTGGCGGCAGCCATAAACAACGAGGAAGATCTGACCCTCGCAGGAATGTACAGGTTTAATAAGTGGGGATATGATATTCAATTACTCGCGGGAATGGTCGACAGTGAGGATATTGTTTTCGGGGCAGGCTGGTCGGGGGCTATAGGAAGTACATCGTTCAGGGGAGAGATCAGCTGGTTCCAGCCGCAGGATAATTTTTCAGATACCACGGGGACAGGTCTTTTTACAATAGGATTCGACTATGGATTCTCGGGAACCGGCATGCTCCAGTTACAGGCCATGTACTGCAACAACCCTCTTAGTTTTAACAATTTTGATGAATTCTATTCCGAAAACCTCTCCGCCAAGGACCTTGCATTTTCAGAATTTTCATTATTCGGTAGTGTCACATACCCGGTAACCCCCCTTTTTAACCTCAGCCTGGCAGCTATATGGTACCCGGATCTCGACGGATTCTATACAGGACCATCAGCAGAAATATCAATGGCCGATAACCTTGATTTCTCATTCATCTGGCAGTATTTCAATGCTGAATTGAATGATGAAAGAACAAAGATGACACTGGTATTTCTGAGGATGAAATACAGTTTCTGAATTATTTAATACATTTGGCCATTGGAATAAAGCAATGATCTATGGCCCTGGTACATGAATTTGAGAGGAGCGGTAACTGGCTTTTTAAAAGGAGAGGCTGGCTTCCTCTGTTTATATTTATCCCTTCACTGGTTTATATATACCTGTCAGGTGCGAAAAATCTCGGGTTCAGGCCAGTCCTTGAAATAGCTTTTCTCGCGGTAAGTTTATTTGGCCAGTTTATCAGAGCTGTAACTGTTGGCCGCACACCTAAAAACACTTCGGGAAGAAATGTGAAGAAGCAGGTTGCGGATAGCCTTAACACCACAGGCATATATTCGGTGGTAAGACACCCCCTTTACCTGGGTAACTTTTTCATGTGGCTCGGACCGGTAATATTCCTTAGATCAGTATGGATCGCTGTTATTTTTTGTCTTGCTTACTGGCTTTATTATGAAAGGATAATGTTTGCCGAAGAGCAATTTCTTAGGAGAAAGTTCAGTGAATCTTATGACTTCTGGTCAGAAAAGGTAAGGTCATTTATTCCTTCATTCAGTAATTATACCAGGTCTGACCTGCCTTTTTCTTTCAGGAATGTCCTGAAAAGAGAGTACAATGGATTTGGATTGATATTCATGGTATTTGCCTTACTCGATATCATCCGCAACTACACACTTGAAGGAGGCCTGAGTATTCACCCGATGTGGGCTTTGCTTCTTGCATTCGGGTTTCTCACATGGATTATACTCAGGACAATGAAGAAACGCACCACCTGGCTTGACGTCCGGGGAAGATGATGCCAATATTCCATATCTTTGCAAATAACATGGCAGTTCTGAGAAAAGTACTTATATACATTTTACTCGTACCCCTGTACTTTTATCGGTGGTTCATTTCCCCGCTTACAGGGCCATCCTGCAGGCATACCCCCACATGTTCGAAGTATGCCATTGATGCTTTAAAAATGCATGGTCCATTTAGGGGTTTTTTGCTGGCGGCAAATCGTTTCAGCAGGTGCAGGCCCGGTGGCACACATGGTTATGACCCGGTTCCAAGGATACTGGTCAAAAAGTACAGACCATGGATGAAATATACCGGTAAATGGCAAAGATCAAACAGGTTAAAACGGTAAACTCAGAAGTTTATCTTTTCCTTAAGTTTTTTATATCCCGAGCGGCTGACAGGAAGGCGTTCGCCTTCTTTTAGAATTGCAATATGCGTGTCTTTACCGTAAGGTTCAATCCTTCCGACATGTTCAATCGATACCAGGTATGATCTGTGGATACGTATGAATTCGTCAGAGGGGAGGTTTCTTTCATAATATTTCATCGTTTGTTGCTTTAACGCTTTCCCGGCAGTGTGATATATCATTACATAATCATCTTCAGCTTCCATATATCGAATATTTCTTACTGAAATGAAGCTGATAGCATTTCCTTTACGTATGACGATCCTGTTGAGTGGTGTCGATCCTTCAACCCTTTCAATTGCAAGTTTCTGTATTTTGCTTGTTGTACTTTCACCTTTCCTGATTCTTATTATGGCCTTTTCCACAGCCTCATCAAAACGATTCTCTGAGAATGGCTTGAGAAGGTAGTCCACTGCATTCATATCGAAAGCTTTAATTGCATATTCATCAAATGCAGTGGTAAAGATGATTTCCGGTTTTTCTTCAAGCACTTCCAGTAATTCGAAGCCGGTCAATTTTGGCATCTGAATGTCAAGGAAAATAAGGTCAGGGTTAAGTTCCTTTATGGATGTAAGCCCGCAATAGCCATCGGCACATTCCCCCACTAACTTAACTGATTTGTGTTTATCAAGGTAATGTTTGATAATGCTTCTTGCCGGTTCTTCATCTTCTATTATAAGTGCCGTTATTTGTTCTTTTGCATTCATAACTTTATATCTGCTTGTTCTGGTATATATAATTCTGCGGTAAACACACTCTCCTCTTTTTTCGTCTTCAGCCAGGCCCTGTTGCCGTAATACAGTTCCAGACGGCGCCTCACATTGTTTAAGCCCGTACCTGTACCGCCGGCAGGTATGCATTCAGGATCAAAATCATTACTGATAATGATGGATATAGCTCCATTTACCCTTTTTGCAATCAATTTTATGCTTACAGCCTCTGCACTTTCATAGACACCATGTTTAATGGCGTTTTCATACAGGGGTTGCAATATCATATTTGGGACCCTTACCCTCAGGCATTCTTCCTGGACATCTTCTTCGAGAACAAGCCTTTCACCGAAACGTATTTTCTCAATATCGAGGTAAAGCCTCAGGTTCTCCAGCTCAGTTCGCAGATCGACTGTACGGTCCTCTTTACGTGAAAGAGCATATCTCATGAAATCCGATAGCTTGATTATCATTTCCCTTGCTCTTTCAGCATCTGATATTGTAAGTGAACTGATTGAATTCAGGCTGTTGAAAAGAAAATGAGGATTTATTTGAGATCGCAACATCATAAGCTCTGTTTCTTTGAGCATGTTTTCGAGTTTCGCTTCTCTAAAATTTTTTCTGGCAATATTTTCGATGCTTATCATGAGGTTATAAGTCAGCATCACCACTGCATAAATAAATGCACCTGCACCCAGCCGGTAAAAAATTGAATTTGCCCAGAAGGACTGGTAGGATGGCTTATCCTGCAGGAACATCAGCACCAGGAATTTTGTCAGGAACACCCATATACCAAGCACTATAAAGGCCATAGCGAGGTGGTTTAGTATCTCCATTAATATGCTGTTCCGGCTGGTATTAAACTGTTTAACGGGAAACCAAAGGGCTACGGCAATGACGGCAAATATCAAAGCTGAGAGAAAGCCATCGGTAAATGATGCAGCAACACTTATATCCGATGAGAAGGTAATGAGCAATGACTGACCCAGCCCGATTAATAGCCAGATCAGCCAGTAAACCAATAACCTTCTTCTTTTGCTGAGGATTGGATGGACCATTATTAATAGCCTTTTATTTCACCTCCTCCAAAGACACATGCTCCTTTAATAACCAGTGTGCGGGACATATCTATAGTTGAAGAATAACCTTTCCGCGAATCTGAAAAACCTCCCAGCACGGGTGTTACATCAATAATAATATTCCAGTCAGGAGGAACAACAAAAGATACGCCGCCAAAAACACATGAAATTTCAAGTTCACTGGTACCTACAGCCAGTTTGGCCTTGGTGAGGTCAATCTCGGCACCTCCAAACACACATGTTATTTTGCCACCCAGGAAATTCTGGCTGAGGATACGCCGCTCACCACCGCCAAAAATATTTACCATGTCAATAATATCACTTGATGTGCTTGACTCAGATACCCATTTCTCCTTCCTGAACCATCTGGCATTCGACAGGACAATCACACCAATGATGATAAGCACGGCGGGCCAGAATAGCCGGTAGGTCCTGAAGGGAATATCAAATACTTCAGGTAAAATAAAGAATCCGCCGACAGCCATCACTATGAGTCCGGGTACTTTATTCCCGGTGCCAAGGGTCATTACAAAACCAATTGCAATAAGCAGCATCTGCCAGCTGAATACTATATCCTGGAAATAGTCTGGCATCAGGCCTGCATTTCTTATAATAAGCATGAGGCCAAGCAGGATAAGAACCAAACCTATTGCAATCTTACTTGTGGCTGAGTAGGTGCGATGAGGTTTGTTATCAAAATTCGAATGATGTTTCAATTCTCTCATTTTCCTAATTTTTTAACATAATTAATAATTTAGTTTTTTCGATAACGCCTGATAATACCTGAGGCTATCATAGCTAATCCCGCCAGTATAACGGTTGCAGGCCAGTAAAGCTTTTCATATATTACGGGTAATTCATAGTTGATACGGGGAAGAAGAAAGTATCCCCCGACAGCTAACAGTATAATACCAAATGCTGCACTGCTATTGAAAAATACCACCACTCCTACAAATATTATCAGCATAGGCCAGATAAAATAATCACGTAAGCTACCAAGGTTAAGCACGTCAATCATGGCAGCTCCGAGGAACAAACCCAGTAGGATAAGGAAAATTCCCATATGCCGGCCAGGATTATGTATTCTCTCATTCATGATAAACAGATTTAATTCATGATTCAAAAATAAGTAATAACCCATCTGTAATAGTACTCCAAATCGGTAAAAACCGGTTTTCAATCGGTAAATGACTCTTTATCGCATATTTTCTTACTTTTTTACTTATTATCTTTAATAATTGGATAAGCTTTTATATTTTTGCACACCAATTTAAGATCATCATGCAGAGTATATTTAGCATACCATTGAAGGGACTGAAAGAGGGTAATCATCTGTATGATTTTAAAATCGATAGCAATTTTTTTGCTTCTTTTGAAAAATCTGAGATCCACGAGGCGGAATTAAAGGCCGTTGTAAGTCTGAATAAAAGTCCGTCCCATATAGAATTAAGAATAGAGATTACCGGAACAGTGATTCTTATCTGTGACAGGTGTCTTGATCCGTATACGCAGGGAATAAGCACTGACAACAGGATACTGGTAAAGTTCGGGGAAAAATGGGAAGAGGTTGATGACGAGGTAATAATAATACCCTTTGGTGAGAGTGAATTCGAATTAGATCAGCTTATTTATGAATTCGCACACCTTGGTTTACCTCTGAAAAAGATGCATCCTGACGATGAATTTGGAAACAGCACCTGTAATCCAGACATGTTAAGCAAGCTTAAGCAGCACCTGGTTAACAGGAGCGGCAATGTCGACCCTCGATGGAAGGAACTTGAGCAGCTAAGAAATATTAATAATTAGAAATATATAAGAGATGGCACATCCTAAGCGAAAAACATCCAAGACCAGAAGGGATAAACGCAGAACTCATTATAAAGCAACAGCGCCCGCACTGACTATCTGTTCAAACTGCGGTGCGACAGTACGATTTCACAGGGTATGTCCTGAATGTGGTCATTACAGGGGCAAGCTGGCTGTAGAGAAGGAAGTATCTGCAAAATAACATCCTGGTATGAAGATAGGGCTCGATGTAATGGGCGGAGATTATGCACCCGGGGCAATCCTCGAAGGTGCATTTGATGCTTTAGGGTTCCTGTTGCCCGGCGAGAAAATTATTCTGATAGGTGATGAGAAAGCAATAAGGGATTGGGCACACAGGGAAGATATGGATCTTTCTCAATTCGACCTGGTGCCCTCCACCGAAGTCATTGAAATGGCAGAGCATCCTGCCCGTGCATTTTCACAGAAAAAAGACTCAAGCATAGCGGTAGGCTTCAGGCTCCTGAAAGAAGGTTCAATCCAGGGTTTTGCCAGTGCAGGAAATACGGGGGCAATGCTTATCGGTGCCAGTTATTCTGTGAATGTTGTACCAGGCGTGTTTCGACCGGCGCTGGTAATAGCCATACCTACCTCAGACGGTGGTAAGTCGGTGCTGCTCGATGTCGGACTGAATCCTGACTGTAAGCCGGACGTACTTCTTCAGTATGCAAAGCTGGGCAGCCTTTACGCAAAGTATGTACTTGAGATTGATAATCCTACCGTGGGTCTTTTGAACATAGGGGAGGAAGAAACAAAGGGATCAGTTGTGGTCAGGGCTGCCTATGAATTAATGAAGGATAATCCTGCAATAAACTTTGTCGGTAATATTGAGGGCAATGTACTTTTTACAGGTGAAATGACGGATGTGGTTGTATGTGATGGTTTTGTGGGTAATACAATAATTAAACAGGGTGAGGCTTTTTACACTATATACAAAGAAAGGAATCTGAAAGACGAATTTTTTGAACGCCTGAATTTTGAAAGTTTCGGTGGTACACCAATAATCGGGATTAATGCAAATGTTGTTATCGGGCATGGTATTTCCCGGAGAAAGGCTGTTATGAATATGATACTGCAAACGAGAGATGTGATAAATGCAGATCTTACAAAAAAAATCATTGAAGAAATTTGATATGGAAAAAATTAGAGCCGCAATAACAGGAGTAAACGCCTGGTTTCCAGAGTATATTTTAACAAACGATGAACTGGCGACTATGGTTGATACCTCGGATGAATGGATTATGCAGAGGGTTGGAATAAAGGAAAGAAGAATACTCAAGGGTGAAAAACAGGGTACATCTGTTCTGGGTAGCGAAGCTGTAAAAGGGCTGCTCGAAAAGACAGGTACAAAGCCGGAAGAAATTGACCTGCTGATTTGTGCAACAGTAACCCCCGATATGCTTTTCCCTGCAACAGCCAACATAATATCTGACAAGGTCGGAATAAAGAATGCTTTTAGTTTTGACCTTAATGCAGCCTGTTCAGGTTTTATTTTTGCATTGCAGACCGCTGCATCATATGTCGAGTCAGGAAGGTATAAAAAAGTAATACTTGTGGGTGCCGATAAAATGTCATCAATAACTGATTATACTGACAGGACCACATGTACCCTCTTCGGGGATGCCGCAGGCGCTGTTCTCATCGAACCAACGACGGATGATCTTGGAATAATAGACCACCTTTTCCATACCGACGGGTCGGGAAGGCATTCCCTTTATATGAAAGCAGGCGGATCAGAAAGGCCTGCAAGTCATGAAACCGTAGATGCAAGAGAGCATTTCGTATACCAGGAAGGACAGACAGTGTTCAAATTTGCAGTTTCCAATATGGCAGATGTGGCAGTGGAGGTGATGAAAAGAAATAATCTTAAATCAAAAGATGTTGCATGGCTGGTTCCACACCAGGCAAACCTCAGGATAATTGATGCAACAGGAAGGAGAATGGGGCTTCATCCTTCACAAATAATGGTTAATATTGAAAGATATGGAAATACCACGGCTGCAACAATACCATTATGCCTCTGGGAATACGAAGAAAGAATGAATAAAGGGGATAATATTATCCTTGCTGCTTTTGGCGGAGGATTTACATGGGGATCAATATATGTAAAATGGGCGTACGATACAATAAAGAAATAAATAGTTCAGTATTGATACAATACTTTTTATCTTTGAAAGTTATCTTTTTAATAATAAATTATCTAAGTCATGGCAAAGGTTAATGAAACGGAAAATTCTACTATCAACCTGATAAGTAATGGTACAGAAATAACAGGCGACATTAAATCCGAAGGTGATATCAGGATAGATGGGACACTGATTGGTAACCTTTCAACGAAGGGGAAAGTTGTTATAGGAAACACGGGAAAAGTAAAAGGTGAAGTGGTGTGCAAAAACTCAGAAGTATGCGGCGAAGTTGATGGGAAAATAAATGTCAGCCAGTTACTGACTCTGAAGATCTCATCCCGTATTAACGGAGATATCATCACTGAAAAATTGTCTATAGAACCTGGAGCAAGGTTCACAGGAAACTGTAATATGGCTGAGGATAATGAGAAGCAAGAACCAAAAAGCCCATCAAAACAACCATTCGCAAAAAAAGAAGCCCCGGAAGAAGAATGACGATCTTGGAACCTATGCCCGGTATACAGGCATGGCCTTCCAGATGATCGTCATTATTGGGTTAATGGCTTTTGTGGGGGTAAAACTTGATGAGCGCCGGGGTGGAGAAACTCCTACATTTACTGCCATACTCTCCCTTCTAGGCGTTTTCGCAGCACTGTATGTCTCGCTGAAAGATTTTATCCGGAAAAAATAACCCGATGAAAAAGGACGCGAGGAAATTCATTAACCTTATTCTCTATTCATTAACGGTATTTGCCGTTATGTCCATCGTGGTATTGTTATTCCATATACAAATAGAAATAACCACCCTGCTGCTGTCTACAATCATATTCTCTATAATAACCT
This sequence comes from Bacteroidales bacterium, assembly GCA_016928075.1. GTDB lineage: Bacteria > Bacteroidota > Bacteroidia > Bacteroidales > VadinHA17 > UBA9300. Next base: position 17,235 of record JAFGLJ010000013.1, read on the forward strand.
CAATGGCCCTGCTTCTGTTTCTCATTGGCACTGACAGAAGCCCTGAAAAACAACCTTTATATACAATGGCTGCGGTGGGGCTGAAATTATTCCTGTTAATAATATACGCCAGTGTATATTTCATAGTCCTGAAAAATACAGGACCTGTTAATATCATATTATTCTTTTTATTATATTTAGCTTTCACAATTTACCTTCTAAGGGTTGTATTTAAGATCTTGAAAATTAAATCTTTAAAATAAGTTCAGGCTTGAGGTTAAAGAAAATTTTTCTAATATATTCGCTTATTTTCAGTCTTTCAGTTTATGCTTCTGACCTGTATGCCTTTACGCAGGACCACCCCGGTATTAATTCAGTATCCGCCACCGAAGATCCACATAATACGGAAGAGGGGGATGAAAATGAAGCATTCGATCCCAGGGAGTTTATTTTCGACCACATAAGTGATTCCCATGAATGGCATATTTTTACAACTCCGGACGGGCATCATGTAAGCATATATCTTCCTGTTATAGTGTACAGTAAATCAAAGGGATTGAATGTTTTTTCTTCAAAGCACCTGGCTCATGGTCACGAGTACCGGGGATTCATAATAATGAACGAAGGTGACCTTGAGGGTGACATAGTAGAAGTGGATGACGAGGGAATTGTGAATGAGAAAAACTTGCCACTTGACCTGTCGATAACTAAAAATGTAGCTGCCATGTTTGTGGTGGCAATACTGTTATTATGGCTATTCATAGCACTGGCGAGGTCATATCGTAAAACAGGCATAAGTGAACCAAAAGGCTTACAGGGTTTCCTGGAACCGGTGGTGCTCTTTGTCAGGGATGATATAGCAATACCTAACCTGGGTGAGGAAAAATATGAAAAATATATGCCATACCTGCTTACTGTATTTTTTTTCATACTATTAAATAACCTGATGGGCCTGATCCCTGTTTTCCCCGGGGGTGCGAATGTGACAGGAAATATAGCAGTTACTTTTACCCTTGCGGCATTCACCATGATCATCATTAATTTCAACGGGGGCAGGGGATACTGGCAACACATTTTCAATACTCCGGGTGTGCCATGGTGGCTTAAGATCCCGCTGCCGCTGATGCCCATAGTCGAATTGATAGGAGTTATTGCAAAGCCTTTCGCACTGATGGTCCGTCTCTTTGCCAATATAACGGCAGGACATATTATCGTCCTGAGCCTCGTGGGCCTGATATTTATTTTTCAGTCAGTGGCATTTGCCCCGATTTCAATAATCATGGTTTTGTTCATGGATTTTATTGAAATTCTGGTTGCATTTTTACAGGCGTATATATTTACATTATTATCAGCTCTGTTTATAGGGCTGGCAGTACGGGAAGAACATTAAACCATATATTGTCAAACTAAAATTAAAAATTATGACAGGTACTTTAGCAGCAATAGGAGCGGCAATTGCAGCCATTGGAGCTGGAATTGGTATCGGGAGGATTGGCGGACAGGCTATGGAAGCAATAGCACGCCAGCCCGAGGCAGCATCCAAGATCCAGACTGCAATGATCATTTCTGCTGCACTTATTGAAGGGGTTGCACTCTTTGCAGTGGTAGTAGCTCTTATTGCAGATTAAGATCTAAAGCAGCCTGTGACGGTTGGTCACAGAGCTGCTTTTTCATCAGAAAATTTAAAGAATTATGATATTAGCCAGTAATCTTACATCACCCGAACTGGGAACAATAGTCTGGACAACTATTATTTTCCTGTTGCTTCTTCTTCTCCTCAGGATTTTTGCATGGAAACCAATAATGGACGCTATTAAAGCAAGGGAGGAAAGTATAAAGGGATCTCTTGAATCAGCCGAAGAAGCACGTGAGGAAATGAAACGCCTGAAGGCTGACAATGAAGCAATAATGGAAGAAGCACGTAAGGAAAGGGATGAGCTCCTCAGGGAAGCACGCGATGCCAGGGATAAAATGATTGCAGAAGCAAAGAAGCAGGCAAAAAACGAAGCGGATAAGTTGCTACAAAAAGCCCTAACCGGTATAGAGAGGGGAAAAACAATGGCTATTAATGATATAAGAAACCAGATAGCCAGCCTGTCGGTTGAAATTGCTGAAAAAATCCTGGATGAAAAACTTAAAGACAGCAGGGAACAGAATAAACTTATAGAAAAACTCCTTGACGATATGGATCTCAAGGGGAATTAAAGGCCCGGGTAATGAATGAAAGCAAGATAGCAGTAAGATATTCCAAAGCACTCTTTATGTCAGCAAAGGAAAGGGGTATAATTAAAGAGGTGAGGGATGATATGCTCTTTATCCTGCAATTGTCTAAAATGGAAGATTTCAGGGATGTAATTAAGAGCCCTGTTATTACCAATGCCAAGAAACGGCAGATTATGACAGCCCTTTTCAAAGAAAATGTCAGTGAAATAAGCTTTGGTATGGTAACTCTTACTGTAATCAATAACAGGGAATCGTTCCTGCCAGGGATAGCAAGGTGTTTTATCGATCTTGCCGATCGGCATGAAGGAATAACCAAAGTCACACTTAAAACTAACATAAAGATAAGTGAAAAGAACAGGAACAGATTCATTGAGATAATAGAAAGGGATATGGATACGAAAGCCGACCTCGACGAGATAGTGGATGAAGAAATAGCAGGGGGCTTCATACTGAAGGTTGAGGATCTGTATGTTGATGCAAGCTTAAAGACACAACTTAGAAAAATACGTAGAGAATTAATAAAGAAATAATATAAAGTGGTTAAAACCACGTTTTAATGTTTTAATAAAATTATGGCAAATATAAAACCAGCAGAGGTATCAAAAATACTCAAAGAGCAGCTTGAGGGGATACAGACCGGTGCCGACCTTGATGAGGTGGGTACCGTCCTGGAGGTTGGTGACGGTATAGCAAGGCTTTATGGCCTTACAAATGTTCAGGCAAACGAGCTTATTGAATTTGAGAATGGTGTCCAGGCAATTGTCCTCAACCTTGAGGAAGACAATGTCGGTGCTGTTCTCCTGGGCCCGTCTGAGGGTATCAAGGAAGGGGATATTGCCAGGAGGACAAGGCGCATTGCTTCAATAATGGCCGGTGAAGGCTTGCTTGGAAGGGTGATAACTCCTACAGGACAGCCGATAGATGGGAAAGGACCTATTGAAGGGAAATTATATGAGATGCCTTTTGAACGTAAAGCACCGGGAGTGATCTTCCGCCATCCTGTTAAACAGCCCCTGCAAACAGGGCTCAAGGCCATTGATGCCATGATCCCTATCGGCAGGGGACAGAGAGAGCTTATCATAGGTGACCGCCAGACAGGCAAAACAGCTATTGCAATAGATACAATCATTAACCAGAGGAGTAATTACGAAAAAGGTGAACCCGTTTATTGCATATATGTATCAATAGGGCAAAAGGCTTCTTCAACTGCCAATATAGCCGTAGTGCTGGAGGAACACGGAGCCATGGATTATACGGTTATTATTTCTACAACCGCTGCCGACCCCGCTGCAGCCCAGTTCTATGCTCCTTTTGCCGGGGCTGCCGTAGGGGAATTCTTCAGGGATACCGGAAGAGATGCATTAATCATTTACGATGACCTTTCCAAGCAGGCTGTTTCATACCGTGAAGTATCATTGCTGTTGCGCCGCCCACCGGGAAGGGAGGCATATCCCGGTGATGTCTTCTACCTGCACTCACGGCTGCTGGAAAGAGCAGCCAAGATTATAGACTCCGATGAAGTTGCGCTGAAAATGAATGACCTGCCCGAATCGCTCGAGGGAATGATAAAAGGAGGAGGTACCCTGACAGCCCTCCCTATAATTGAAACACAGGCTGGTGATGTGTCAGCATATATACCAACCAACGTAATATCTATTACCGACGGACAAATATTCCTTGAGGGCGATCTGTTCAATGCAGGGGTGCGCCCGGCTATTAATGTTGGTATATCAGTTTCCCGTGTAGGGGGTAATGCCCAGGTAAAGTCAATGAAAAAAATTGCCGGTACACTGAAAGTTGACCAGGCACAGTACAGGGAGATGGAAGCTTTTGCCAAGTTCGGCTCCGATCTTGATGCTTCTACACAAGCACTGATAGACAAAGGGTCGAAAAATGTTGAGATACTGAAGCAAAAGCAGTATGAGCCCATGAAAGTTGGAAACCAGATTGCCATAATATACTGCGGAACAAAAGGACTGCTGAAAAATATACCCGTTGAGAAAGTGAAACAGTTTGAAAAGGAATACCTGGAGTATCTCGAACTGAAACATCACGATGCGCTCGAAAAACTGGGTGCGGGAGAACTAAATGACGGAATAACTTCTGTACTTGAAAAAGTAGCTGCAGATATTAGTTCAAAATTCGAAAAATAAAAAAACGAAGGCGGGAAGAAATAATTTATGGCCAGCTTAAAAGAAATAAGGAAAAGAATATCATCTGTGAAGTCAACGAGGCAGATCACCTCGGCAATGAAAATGGTGGCTGCAGCACGACTCCGTAAGGCACAGGACAAAATAGTGAAACTCAGGCCATATGCTTCCAAAATGCATGAACTGCTTATCGGGATAAGTGTGAGAATTGAAGAATCGGAAAGAGAACAGGCGTATAGCCGCAGTTCAGGGGATGAAAAAGTATTATTGATCGTTGTTACATCGAATAAGGGTCTGTGCGGTTCATTCAATATGAACGTGATAAAGGAAAGCCTGAGAATAATAGATGAGAAATACTATGACCGGTACCGTAATGGCACCCTGAAAATAATGACGATAGGAAAGAAAGCATTTGATTTCTTCAGTAAAAGGGATTTCCTGATCTACGAAGATCACAGTAGCCTGTTTGATGATCTTACTTTCGATAATTGTTCAGCCCTGGCAGATAAAATAATGGATGCATTCCTGGAAGGGGAATTTGACCGCGTTGAATTTATTTATAACAGGTTCAGGAATGCTGCCAACCAGGACCTTACTTATGAGAATTTTTTACCCGTAGAGACCGACGGAGAAAAGGATGACATTCAGACCGAAGATTATATTTATGAACCCTCAAAGGAGGAAATAATATTTGAATTGATTCCTAAAACACTCAAGATACAATTTTACAGGACTGTACTTGATTCATATGTCGCTGAGCATGGTGCCCGGATGACCGCCATGCACAAGGCGACAGATAATGCGACAGAATTAATAAGGGATCTTAATCTTGAATACCATAAAGCCCGCCAGGCAAGCATAACAAACCAGATACTGGAAGTTGTAAATGGGGCAAAAGCATTGAGCGGCCAGTAATACTGCACCTGATATCATTAATTTATGTATAAATACGTAGAGCTGCAAAATATCGTCAACAGGGCTATTAATAACATGTCATATGATTATGAAGCCGAAAAACTCTTTGAACCCGTTAAATACCTGATGTCAATGGGTGGAAAGAGAATACGTCCGGTCATGACATTGATGGCCTGCAATCTGTTTGATGATAAAATTGAAAAGGCGATACTGCCGGCTGTCGGGATAGAGGTGTTTCACAATTTCACACTCGTACATGATGATATTATGGACAAATCAGAAATACGCAGAGGCTCAGCCACTGTCCATAAGAAATGGAATGTTAACCAGGCAATATTATCGGGCGATGTGATGGCTTTCATCGCAAATGAATGTATGCTCAGTGCTCCTGCATCTGTACTTATGCAGGTGATGAAAATATTCAATGATACAGCCATAGATGTATGCAGCGGACAGCAGATGGACATGGATTTCGAACAAAAAAGTTTTGTATCCCATACCGATTACCTTCGTATGATTGAACTAAAAACAGCTGTTCTGCTTGCCGCCGCGCTTAAAATAGGTGCCGTAACAGGAAATGCCGAACCTGAAGAGGCTGAAAAATTGTACAGCTTCGGCAGTAACCTCGGGCTTGCTTTCCAGATACAGGATGACCTGCTCGACACCTACGGTGATCCCCGGGTATTCGGCAAGAAAATAGGCAACGACATAGTGTCAAATAAAAAAACCATATTACTGATAAAAGCCCTTGAACTGGCTTCAGGACCCCAGCTGAATATTCTTAATCATCAATTACAGCTGGAAGAGTTCGATAGTGAAGAGAAAATAGCTGAAGTCAAGAATATATTTGACGAATTAAACGTAAAATCTGCAGTCGAAGATATGGCCAGGCAATATACCGATCTGGCCTACTCATCACTTGAAGATGTAAAAGTTGAAAAAGTGAGAAAGGAAGAATTAATGCAACTGACCGCTTTCCTTCTTAACCGAACAAAATAAGCTATAAATCATTTAACCGTTAATAAAGGGTCACCACTCAAGGCAACAATAATAAAAGTGCCATAAAATGATCCCCAATCTTCAGCTATTTGATAAATTTTTTAAATTTGTAGTTCAATTAAAATATCTACCTCATGGCAAAAAACATAGGCGTAATAAGCCAGGTTATTGGTCCTGTTGTTGATGTCACTTTTGACAGGGAAGGCTCAGAATTACCAAATATTTACGATGCTCTTGAGATAAAAAAAGACGACGGTTCCATACTTGTAATTGAATGCCAGCAGGGCATCGGGGAAAATACTGTGCGGGCAATTGCAATGGACTCAACTGATGGCCTCAGGCGCGGTATGGAAGTGGTTGCAACAGGTAAACCCATTATTATGCCTATAGGTGACCAGATCAAGGGACGCCTCATGAATGTTACGGGTGAAGCTATTGATGGTATGTCGGAGCTTACAAAAGAAAATGGTTATCCTATCCATCGCAAGCCACCTCTGTTCGAAAATCTTTCAACTGAAAAGGAAGTTCTTTATACCGGAATCAAGGTGATTGATCTTATCGAACCCTATTCCAAGGGAGGGAAGATAGGACTCTTCGGCGGAGCTGGTGTCGGTAAAACAGTAATAATACTTGAACTGATAAATAATATTGCCAAGGCCTATGAAGGACTGTCTGTTTTTGCAGGTGTCGGAGAGAGAACACGTGAAGGGAATGACCTCTTGAGGGAGATGATTGAAGCAGGAGTAATAGATTATGGGAAAGAATTTCTTAAGGATATGGAAAAAGGTGGCTGGGACCTTTCAAAAGTCGATTACAATGCTCTGAAAAAGTCAAAACTGGCCCTTGTTTTCGGCCAGATGAATGAACCTCCTGGAGCCCGTGCCAGGGTAGCGCTTTCAGGTCTTACCGTCGCTGAGCATTTTCGTGATGGTGATGGCAAAGGTGAAGGAAGAAATATACTGTTCTTTATGGATAATGTTTTCCGGTTTACACAGGCCGGATCAGAGGTAAGTGCCCTGCTCGGAAGAATGCCTTCGGCAGTAGGCTACCAGCCAACGCTGGCCACTGAGATGGGAATCATGCAGGAGCGTATTACCTCAACTACCCACGGGTCTATAACCTCGGTACAGGCAGTATATGTGCCTGCTGATGACCTTACTGACCCGGCGCCCGCAACAACATTCTCACACCTCGATGCAACAACAGTATTGAGCAGGAAAATAGCGGAGCTCGGTATCTATCCTGCAGTTGACCCGCTGGATTCGTCATCAAGGATACTTACAGCTGACATCGTTGGAGAAGAACATTATAATTGTGCACAAAGAGTCATAGAGATATTGCAGAGATATAATGAACTTCAGGATATAATAGCCATTCTTGGAATGGATGAGTTATCGGAGGAAGATAAAATGATAGTTAGAAGAGCACGCAGGGTACAGAGATTCCTCTCACAACCATTCCATGTGGCCGAACAGTTTACGGGGACACCCGGTAAACTAGTGGCAATTGAGGATACCATAAAAGGTTTCAATATGATTATTGAAGGAGAAGTTGATAAATATCCCGAGGCATCATTTATGCTCGTGGGAACCATTGAGGAAGCAATAGAAAAAGGGGAAAAGCTCCTTGCGGAATCTTAGAAAGACAAATCAGCAGTGAAAATAGAAATCATTACACCCGAAAAAAAAGTTTACGAAGGAGATATACGCTCGCTTAAAGTGCCGGGGAAAAAAGGCGCTTTCCAGGTACTAAAGGATCATGCTGCAATAGTATCTACACTTATTGAAGGTACAGTGACTGTTACTGACATGAATCACAGGGACTCCGAATTTGAAATCAGGGGAGGTGTAGTTGAAGTCAGGCATAATACAATTATCCTACTGGCCGATAGTGTAACCTGACAAGGGAAATCTATCCCCTTGCAGGGAACCACATCACATCCCTTCCTCTAATCCGAATACAATATGACAAATGATGAATTCATAAAACGGGCTCATGAATTGGTTGACTGGATTGGTAATTATCTTGAGAATATTGAAGAATACCCGGTAAAATCACAGGTTAAACCCGGAGAAATCTATTCATCCCTTCCGCAGAAGCCCCCACGGGAAGGTGAAAACTTTGCAGACATATTCAATGATTTTAATGAAATAATAATGCCGGGGATAACCCACTGGCAGAGCCCTAATTTTTTCGCATATTTTCCCGCAAACAGTTCTGCTCCGTCGGTACTTGCAGAAATCCTTATTGCAGCCCTGGGAACACAGTGTATGATATGGGAAACATCCCCCGCAGCCACGGAGCTGGAAGAAAGGGTGATGAACTGGCTCAGGGATATCATAGGCTTGCCTGAAAATTTCGAAGGAGTTATACAGGATACAGCATCCACAGCAGCACTGGCAGCACTGGTGACTGCCCGGGAAAGGATCAGTGATTTCAGGATAAATGAGAAAGGATTCGAAGAGGAACCGGTATACCGGATATATGGTTCAACCCAGACTCATTCATCTATTGAGAAAGCAGTAAAAATAGCAGGTTTCGGGCGCAGTAACCTTGTTAAGGTGGACGTAAGAAATGATCTTTCACTCGATCCTGAGAAACTGGTGCAGGCTGTTGAAAACGATATGGCTAAAGGGTATGTCCCCTGTTGTGTTGTTGCTACAGTCGGAACAACAGGAACGGTAGCCATTGACCCGGTAAAAGCTATAGGAGAAATATGCAGCAAATATAATATATGGCTGCATGTGGATGCAGCACTGGCAGGTACTGCCCTTATCCTGCCGGAATATGGATGGATGATAGAAGGTAAGGAATATATCGACAGTTTTGTCTTTAATCCTCATAAATGGATGTTTACAAATTTCGATTGCTCTGCATACTTTGTGAGAGATGCCGGTCAGTTGATTCAAACATTCGAAATATTGCCGGAGTATCTCAAAACAAGGACAAGAGGGCAGGTTAATGATTACCGTGACTGGGGTATACCGCTTGGCAGACGTTTCAGGGCACTAAAATTATGGTTTGTAATAAGATCATTCGGTCTGGAAGGATTGAGAGAGAAAGTCAGGAACCACATTTCCTGTGCTGCCTGGCTGGCAGAGCGTGTAAAGGACCATCCGGCTTTTGAAATGACAGCTCCCCTCAGCCTCAATACTGTCTGTTTCAGGTACAGGCCTGAAAACATGGATGAAAAATACCTGAACGATATTAATGAAAAACTCAATCACGCACTGAACGATACAGGAAAAATTTACCTGACTCATACTAAAATAAACGGTAAGTACTCACTCAGGATGGTAACATCCCAGACAAATGTTAAACTGGAAAATATAAAACGGGCATGGGCACTTATCACCGAAAAAGCCTCTGCAATTCAATAAGACCTGTCTTTACCCAGTACAAAGCCAAAAACATCCATGTTGAGCAGAAACTCAAAATGCGATGATTTTTTAAATGGCATATACCCTGCCTGTAAACCGGCTGAAAGTTTTACCGGGATTCTCAGTAGATAGAAATCGGCCAGCAATTCAACCCCCGCCGAGGAAAAATAATCTTTCCCTTCCACCTGTTCCTGTTCCTCTATATCGTAAAGATTATTGCTGATAGCATAATCATAAAAGATTGTGTTCCTTATCCTGTTGACATACAAGAAGTTGCCAAGGTGAAAATCTGGGTAATACAACGGGAAGGCATAATCAATGCTGAAACTGTTAAGATTTTCTGATATTATATGTTTGTAACCCCTGGGCAGTGATATCCTGTTATGAAGCAGCAGTCGCCTGAAATCCTGCTTTTCATACTGGTATCTGAACCTTACTCCATGGTTCCTGAAAATCCCAGGGAAATAGAACGCAGAACTCAGTGTGGATACCGGGCCATACAGATCACGGTCAAAAAGGGAAGTGGTAAAATAAAGATCAACTACCTGTCCATACCTTGGCCATATATCCCGGTACGACATCTTAAGGAAATTGGAGAAATATATACGGGCGTTGATTAATGTCTGGCCGTAATCGAACATTTCCTTATCATCGTCAAGCACATACTTGTTGGAATAGTTTATATTGACGGATGGCCAGACAGTCTGAATAAACCTGCTTCGTCTGAAATGCAGTGGAATATATACCGTGGTTTTGGTTGACAGACGGTTATAGATTATCGATGGAATGGCTGTTGTGTCGTTGCCATTGTAAATCAGCGGTTCACCGCCATAACTGAGATTGAAATCAACTGCCGGGTACAAGCCCTTCCAGCTTATATTTGAATGGATAAGATGCTCCTTATTAATGTATTCATATCCCACGGTGCTGATCAGTGAACTGAGATTATTCTGAGTCATGATCATGGCTCCGGGGCTTACCGGGATGTCATCAAAGGAAATATTATTTATGTCAGCATAAAAAGGCATCCAGCTGTGGAACCTGAAAAGATTGGTAATTTTGTTGTAATTCTCCTTCCTGTAATTTGGAGGCAGCGAATAATCACCCGGCCAGGTTAGCTTGTCTTCCCTGTCGAGATCATTAATGAATCGGTCTCTTTCAATTGTATATTCTTTCGTCGTGTCATATACCCTGTTGGTGCTGGCAATGGCAATGCTATTCCCATATGCGGAATAATCTGAAAAAATAATATTACCGGAAGCAAGTGAGATATCCGAAATTCCGAATCTTGATGAAGTAATTTGATGTATTTCCCCGTTATCATCTATCCTGAATGCATTGTCAACTCCAGTGTACGAACTGACAAAAAATACTGATGAATCATTTTCCCTTACAGATTGCAGGTCATCTCTTCCTTCTTCAAGATAGGTTTTCCATTCACCTGTTTCAGTATTGAATGACATGATTCCTTCACCGTTTTCATTGGATGAGATAAAAACTATCTCTTTCATATCATCTGACCATGAAGGGTAGGATATGAACCTGTTGCCGGGGCTTTCATGCCTGCTGTTAATATTTCCTGTCAGGGCATCCAGTATGACAAGGCTGTTTTTATAGTCAGCAGTGCTTTCGGCAGCAACTATTAATTTTTCATCTGATGTTATATCGGGTCCGAAAAACCTGCTTTTCACTGTTAAAGTACGTGACAGGCCGGTCTCGATATTAAAGGTTTTAATCACGGAATATTCACGGTTTGCCCATCTGGGGTCATTGAAATGTTCGGCCCATACAATTGTACTTCTTTCATAGTTTAGTTTAAACGGCCAGATATTTCCGGGTGCAAAAAGCCTGGTTTCCGTGCCTCTTTCTGTATTGACAAGGACAAAATAAGGGATACGGTAAAGGGAGGTTTTTATCGCAATGATACTGTCTTTGCCTGCTTCCACAGGGGAGTAATAGTTTATATAATCTTCATTTTTCGGTGGATTCAGTGTCATGTAAGTATCACGGCCTTCCTGTTTCTCTTCATTTTTCCAGAGGTCCCTGAGGTACACCATGGTTTCAAAATATATTTCCTCCTTACTGTGGTTGGTATATTTCTTAAGTGCCGCATTTAATGGGTTCAATGTATAAGGCCTCAGGGCAACATAATCCATTGGCTCCTGCCATACCCTGTCACCGAACTTTGTCCTTGACCAGGCACTCATCTGGTATCCAAACTGGTAATGATCGGGGGTATAATCCTTATAGGAGCCGAAAAGCATTTTGTCGTAGCTGTACAGATTATCTTTTTCAAGCAATACAGCTTTAAGCTTTTTCTCAAATGATGGAACCCGGCCCCTGCCCGAGTATGACCATGCACTTTCGGCAATCACAGCTTCCCCTTCCAGAAACCAGTATGGAGTAAAAATGCCAAGAGCCCCCGTATACTGCTCTCCAAAAATATATGACATGGTTTTTGATATTCCTCTCCTGAAACTGTGCATCTGCAATACATGTGTCAATTCATGAAGAGCCAGCTGCTCGATATGGTCCATGGGGATATTATCCTGACCCGGGAGAGGGTATAGTTCTATCCTTTTAGGAGCCCAGGCCACATACCCGTTTGACTCGGTAGTGTGGTTATGTATAATTACAGGTATTTTATCCAGTATGGGTTCTTTGTACATACCCTTAAGAAGGTCATATGCCTTTTCGAAACAGAACACAACCTTTGCAATGTGATATGAATAGGATTCAGGGTAGATAAACGAGAAATGATATGAGTCCAGTTCTTCCCATTTAAATGATGCAGGCTCCTGTCCCGTATCATAATACTGGCTCTTGCTGCTGAGGCTTAAGAGTACCAGGCTAAGTGCTATGATGATCTTCCTGCTCATATGCTTTGGAAATTCAAAAATATAAAAGTTAAATCAAATTGATTAAATTCGCTAACTGTATATATACATTCTTTTAACATATTGTAACTATAATAGTTTATGAAACAGTTCAGGTTGGTAAATATATCACTTGGATGGTTCTCCTTCCTGGTGGCTGCAATAATATATATATTAACTGTTGAGCCAACCCTAAGTTTATGGGATTGTGGTGAATTCATAGCTACCTCATACAAGCTTGAGGTTGGTCATCCTCCCGGTGCTCCCATGTTTATGATTCTGGCACGCTTTTTTGCCCTTTTTGCCTCCGATGTAAGTAAAGTTGCCCTTGCTGTAAATATTATGTCTGCCTTGGCGAGCGCGTTTACCATCATGTTCCTTTTTTGGACAATAACCCACCTTGCAAGGAAATTACTTGAAGGGGATAACAAAGAGCTCGGCACAGGACAAATAATCGCAGTTATGGGGGCAGGGCTCACAGGTGCTCTGGCATATGCTTTTTCAGATACCTTCTGGTTCTCAGCAGTTGAAGGGGAGGTATACGGTACTTCATCACTGATGACCGCACTTGTTTTCTGGGCTATTTTAAAATGGGAGAATGAGGCTGATCAACCTTATGCAAACAGGTGGCTTATATTTATTGCATACATCGTAGGCCTGTCGATTGGAGTACATTTGCTTAACCTGCTGGCCATTCCGGCTATTGTGTTTGTTTATTATTTCAGGAAATATGAATTCTCCTGGAAAGGATTTACCTATGCATTATTATTTTCAATTGCATTCGTTGCAATTATTATGTGGGGCCTTTTGCCGGGTTTCATGATCCTGGCCAGCAAGCTCGAACTTTTCCTGGTCAATAATATTGGACTTCCCTACAACAGTGGTCTGTACCTCCTGCTGGTTTTGTTCATTGTGTCAATAGTCTTCGCTGTAAGATCAAGCCTTGAAGGAACCAATAAACCCAAGATAATATCATTCAGTTTAGCCACCGTTCTGTTCAGCGGAATGTGGCTTATGACCGAAAGTACATTTTTTAATATTCTCCTGCTCGCTTTCCTCGGATTCATCGTATGGTTCTTTTCAGACAGGAAAGTGGTGGTTTTGAATACAGCACTGACCGTGGTGGTGGTTATCATGATCGGGTATTCGTCATTTGCCACCATATATATCCGTTCACATGCAAATCCCCCCATGGATGAGAATAACCCTGAGAATGTCTTCAGTTTCCTCTATTACCTTAACCGTGAGCAATATGGTGACAGGCCTTTGCTTAGAGGTCCTTATTTCAATGCCCCCATTGTATCCTATGACAGGGGGAAGCCAACGTACAACCCCATTGAAGGTGAATACAGGATTACCAACCGTGACCTTGTGCCCGAGTATGACGAAAGATTCGTAACCCTGTTCCCAAGAATGTACAGCCCCCAGGATGACCATGTGGAGGTATATAAACAGTGGAATAACTTCAAGGGAACACCTGTACAGGTTACCGACCCGTCGGGAGAGAGGAGAATAGAACGTAAACCAACATTCGGTGAAAACCTGAAGTTTATGTTTTCATACCAGTTGGGGTTTATGTACTTCAGATATTTTATGTGGAACTTTGCGGGCAGGCAGAATGACACCCAGGGTTATGGCGGTCCTTTTGATGGTAACTGGCTGTCAGGGATTAAGGCACTTGATAAATCAAGGCTGGGGCCACAGGACAATATGCCTGATCATATGAAGAATCACCCCTCGAGAAATGTGTATTACCTGTTACCCCTGCTCCTGGGACTGGCGGGTTTCTATTATCAACTTAACAAAAGTAAAAAGGATTTATGGGTGGTTCTGCTGCTGTTTATAATGACAGGTATTGCCATAGTGATTTATCTCAATCAATATCCCAATCAGCCACGCGAGAGGGATTATGCATACGCGGGTTCTTTTTATGCATTCACTATATGGATAGGGGTTGGGGTTCTTTTCCTTTACGAGATCTTTACAAAACTTGCAGGAGAAAAACTCTCGGCACTGATAGCCGGAATACTTTCCGTGGTGGCGGTACCGGTGCTGATGGCATCACAAAACTGGGATGACCATGACAGGTCGGGCAGGTACACTGCCACAGCCGTGGCAACGAACTACCTGAAATCAGTAGCTCCAAATGCAGTATTATTTACAAATGGCGACAATGATACCTTCCCTTTATGGTATGCACAGGAAGTTGAAGGCGTAAGGACGGATGTGAGGGTTTGTAACCTGATGCTTTTAAATACCGACTGGTATATTGACCAGATGAAGATGAAAACCTATGAGTCGGAGCCTATGAAGCTCACAATGCCAAAATCAAAATATTATGACGGCGTAAACAATCAGGTGTTTATCATTGAGAATCCCCGGCTGACAGGTTTTGTTGATATCGACAAAGTGGTGGAGTTTATAAGGAGCGATAATGAAGGCACAAAATACAGGTTTCCTGACGGTGAGGAGCATGACTACCTTCCAACGAGAAAAATTCGCATACCTGTTGATCGGGAAAAAGTTCTGGCATCAGGTACTGTTAAACCTGAAGATGCTGACCTTATAGTACCATATATTGATATTATCCTTGAAGGCAACTACATATTGAAAAGCCAGATGATGGTGCTTGACTTCCTGGCTCAGAACGATTGGGGAAGGCCGGTATATTTTGTTACAGGTTATCATGATGATGCTCTTGGATTGGAAGAGTATTTTCAGCTGGAAGGTAATGCGTACAGGCTTGTTCCTATTAAATCCCGGAATGTTAACTGGCTGGAGTATGGACGGATAGATACTGAAATACTCTATGATAACCTGATGAATAAATTCACATGGGGAAATGCGAGTGATCCGGATGTATACCTGGATTATTATCACCGGCATACATTGCTGGTTGTAAGAGCACGGCTTAATTATGCCAAGCTGGCAAAAGCACTTGTACTTGAAGGGAATAATGCAAGAGCAGTGAAAGCGCTTGACTATATTATGGAAAACTTGCCCCTCGAAAATTTACCCTGGGATAATTATATGCCTGATATAATTGATGCTTACCTTCTCGCAGGTGACCATGAAACAGCACTCGAACTTATAAGGGAAATGATGGAGTATTATAGCGCAAACCTTGATTATTATACTTCCCTGCCGGCCAATTATATGCGAAGTGCGGATATGGAGATTCAATTGCCATTGGGATTCCTGCAGAGAGTGGCATCATCCTGCAGGCGCAACGGGCAGGAAGAAACGGCAAAAGGAATTGATGCCATGGTTCAGGAATACATGGCGAAGTACTACAGAAATGTGCAGTGATGAATACTAGTATACGTATTCTTTACTGGTCAGATATTTCTCAAGAATACTTAATACTTTCTCCGGGATCACCGGTTTAAGAATATATTCGTTGATGCCTGCCAGTATTGATTCTTCTCTTGATTCCCTGGTATAGTATGCCGTGATCATTATTACAGGTACATTGCTGTTGTAATTGCGCAATGATTTTACACATTCAATACCATTTACGTAAGGGATCAGATAATCCATCATTACAAGGTCAAATTTCTTTGGATCTTCCTTTACTGCGTTAAGGAAATCTGTCCCATTAAGAAAAGTGGAGGCTTCAGCAGAGGTTGTCTTGAGGAGAATCTCAAAATATCGTATTGTTGCCAGGTCATCATCAACAATAGCTACGGTTTTTCCTGATAGATCTAAGTTTCGGTGGTCAGAATGCATCTACTTACTACTTCTTTGCTAATAACAAAAATACGACATGAAAATATATATAATCTTTTAAAGTATCAGAATTGTGAACAAGATATTCACAAAAAAATAACAGTTGACCAATAGTTGCAAAAACAGATATTTATTTTGAAATTAGAGAATCTTAATAAACCTTACCTCCAATGAATAAAAATAATCTGATCTCCGTTCTGGTGTTCTTGCTATGCTTTGCCGGCTCGTATGCCCAGGAGGGCTTTGACAACAGGACCAGGGCTCTTTATGTTTTTGATATTGCACGGTTTGTAGATTATGGTGATGCTCTTGACAGCATGGCTCTGTTTAAAGTAGGTGTGCTTTCAAAGGATAATGAATTATATTTCGATATGGCCAACCTGGCAAAAACCAGGAAAGAGATTCAGGGCAAACCCCTTGTTGTCGTGGTTTTCAGGGATGAAAGCAAGATAGAATATACTAACGTTTTATATGTGTCAAAAGATGAAGGCTTTAATATGGACAGGGTTAAGCAGATGATTGAAGGCAGGAAAACGCTGCTGATAACGGAGGGCTATGAGTTCGGGCAGTCAATGTTTAATTTCATTGTGGTGAATGATCAGCCCAGGTTTGAGATTAATCAGGAAGAAGTGGAGGAAGCCGGACTTACCATTCCGGTAGGCCTCCTGGTTCAGGCAGTAAAAACAAGGGAGGATTGGGAAAAACTCTATGACATCACAAATGAGGAGCTTGAACGTCAGCTTGAGGTGGTACGCCGGCAGGATGAAATTATCCGGGAGCAGAAAGAGGAAATAGAAAAACAAAAAGCCCTGCTCGACAGCCTGGATAAGGAAATTAACGTAAGGGAAAACACCCTTGTGGAAAAGCAAAAAGAACTGCAAATACAGGCAGCACAAATCGGTGAACAGTCTGACGAGATACAGGCACAACAGGCAGTGATTATGGAACAGCAGGCCAAAGTTCAGGCGCAAAAGGACACCCTGGAAATACAAAGGGCTGATATCGACAGGCAGCTGGCCCGGATAGATGAGCAACTTAAGCTTATAAATGAGCAGGAGGAAAAAATCAAAATACAGCTCGAATCAATTGAAAAACAGAAATTAATGCTTTACGCAGCGGTGTTTGTTCTCATTTTGCTGAGCTTCCTTGCTTATTATATCTACCGCGGATACAGGATAAAGAAAGAAGCGAACATTAAGCTCGAAGAGAAAAACAGGACCATCCTGGCACAGAAAGACGAAATTGAAAAACAGCGGGATATCGCTGAATCGCAAAGAGACCAGATCGCATACCAGAAAAAACATATAACCGACAGTATAATGTATGCAAAACGCATACAAACCGCACTTTTACCCTCACTGGAATTGTTTAGTGATGAATTTGAACATTTCGTCCTTTATAAACCACTGGATATCGTCAGTGGAGATTTTTACTGGGTGAGCAAAAAGGAGGAACTGCAAATAATTATTGCAGCTGACTGTACGGGGCATGGAGTGCCGGGAGCCTTTATGAGCATGCTCGGCGTAACAATGCTGAATGAGATAGTTAATGGTAGAGATATTACCCGGCCGGATGAAATACTTAATATCCTGAGGGATGAAATCATTCATTCATTAAAGCAGTCAATTGAAGAAGACAGGGTGAAGGATGGTATGGATATGACAGTGCTTGCAATTGATTTTAAAAATGATAAGGTAAAACTGGCAGGAGCCAACAATCCCCTTTGTATAGTACGCAACAGTAAGCTTCTTACTTTCAAGGTCGATAAAATGCCCGTAGCTATCCACTATAATATGAAACCCTTCAGCCTCCAGGAAATCGAGCTGAAGAAAGGAGATTGCCTGTATATGTTTTCGGATGGCTTTGGCGACCAGTTCGGAGGACCTAAAGGGAAGAAATTCATGGTAAAAAACCTGAAAGATGAACTCGTTAAATTATCAAACCTGCCAATGCTCAAACAGGGGGGGAAACTCAGTGAAATATTCGAAGAATGGAAAGGTGACTCACCACAGGTCGATGATGTGACGGTGATTGGTATCAGGTATTGATAATCTTCAGTCACATTCCCACCTCGTGGTAATATTACCATCAACCTGAGGAGGTGTATTCTGGATTGTTATTAACTCAGCCCCACAATATTCAGCTTCCTCTAATGTATTGACAAGGAATCCGTTTTCATAAACGTTAAGACGGCATATCTTGCAATCATCAAATAAACCTTCACAGGAAGTTAATCCCGCTGCAGCAAGTAGCAAAAGAAATAAGATTATAATCTTCTTCATTTTATTATTAATTAGTCGCATTCGAATTTGGTAACTGTCTCATGAGCGGTCCCCGCTCCTGTAATTACATCAGGGGCAGCTTTTCTTGCAGCCAGGTCTGAACCACAATACTCAGCTTCAAGCTCTGAATATGAAAAGACACCATTGACATATACGTTATATCTGCATATCTCGCAGTGCTCTAAAACCTTTTCGCAGGAAGTAAGCGCTGCCGCCAGTATCAGGAATGCTGCAAAATACAGAATCTTCTTTTTCATCCTGGTTTGATTTTATGGAATAATACTACTGGCTTAATGCAATTATTGGTTACCTTAAATATAGTAAAGCATACAATATCATTTTGCCATCTATCAAAGTTACTAAATTAACGTGAGTTCGACATAAACACAATATTTAATAATCTTTTAGTTATCAACAATTTAAATTAAATATTGTTCATAACAATTTGATATTCAGATATATAAAATAATGGATTCTTCCTAAATTGGTATTTGCTAATAACCAAAAAAAAGAAGAATCCATGAAAAAGA
>JAFGLJ010000014.1 GCA_016928075.1 Bacteroidales bacterium
GTAGAGACGCGCTTCAGCGCGTCTAAAACACGGAAAACGGAACACAAAACACGGAACACGGAACACATATGTACGAATACGCAACTGCAATAGGACTGGATATCGGTCGCACGATGATAAGGGCAGCCATAGTGAGGTATGGCGGCAAGATCATTTCTGATTTCAGTTATAACTATGAAACTATCCCCGACAGGGATATGTTGATCAAAAATATCATTAATGCAGTTTCATCGACCAGGGCTAAAGCAGCAGACTATAAGGTTAACCCTTTATGCATTGGCATAGCTGCAAAAGGCTTTATAGACTACCGGGAAGGAATAATCTTTGGCCCCGACCAGGGCATAAAAGGTTGGGAGGATGTACCTCTTGGAAGCATGGTAAGTTCGGAAACCGGATTGCCGGTATTTGTAGATAATGATGCAAACCTGATGGCCATTGCCGAACTCTATTATGGGGCTGCCTGTGGATTTAACAACATTATTTTTGTGGCATTAAGAAGTGGTATCGGTGGTGCCTTAATTATTGATGGCAAGTTATACCGGGGAGCTCATAATGCAGGGGGCGAGATTGGACAGATGAGTCTCGATATGTTTGGACAGTACAGTGACAAGGGTATCAGGGGTTCATTTGAATATTACGCATCATCTGTGGCCCTGGTCAGGAATTACCTGGTGATGAGTGGTCAGATAAAGGATGAGCACAATAACATAACTGAAAAACTGAGGGCAAGAGATGTGTTTGAACTGAGTTACAGGGGTGATCATTATGCAAAAATGGCTGTTAAGGACAATGCTAATTATATAGGCGCCGGACTGGCAAACCTTATTAGTATTTTTTCACCTGATATAATAATACTCGGGGGTGGAATGTCTCTGGCAAGGGACGAATATTTTGAAATGATTGAAGAGAGTGCCAGTGCAAATTCACTGGAATTTTGCAGAAGGAATGTAAAAATCGTAAGAGCAAAGCTTGGTTTTCATGCCTCATTGCAGGGAGCTGCAATTTATGCTCTTACACGGCTCGATGGTAAACATATCTGATAACCCACTATACAAATCAAATACCTGAAATTCTGCGTTTATATTCGGCCAGTGCTTCATCAAGGCGTATTTTGGCGGTATCATCACCCGGTACATTATGCGATGGATGTATATACAGTCTGATTCCTTTGTCAGCAAGGATCTCGGCAACAGTTGTAATAGTCATCCAGACACATGTCGTGAATGCCATGGTTGAGACAGGTCCGATTTTGTCGCGGTGATTTTTAAGGCTTACCGAAGCATCTTCCAGGGGAACGCAGGTATCAACGATAATATCGGCAAGCTCAAAGATCGTTTTTCCGCATGAATGCCTGGTTTTTTTACCTTTAGCCTCTTCAGCTGATCCGAATACTATCACTTTCATCCCTTTCTTCCTTGCTTCAAGCGCTATGTCAATATTAACATTATTAATACCGGAATGTGAGAACAGCCACATGATATCTCGTTCATCAAAATTATATCCTTTCATAATTTCAACTCCGTATCCTTCGACCCTTTCAAGGAAAACAAATTGATGCACACCCATCTCCCCAGTTATCCGGGTGAAAAAAGTTAGTGGTAACTCTATCATGGGATGAAAACCAACAAAACCACCAATCCTGGGATACATTTCTTCAATGGGCAAAGTGGCATGCCCGCATCCGAATGTGTGAACCCAGTGCTCACATTCAATCGTGGCAGCCATTGCTTCAGCGGCGAGTCGAATGTTGTCAATTTGAGTTTCCTCAATGCGCTTCATTACATTACGTGAGTTTTCAAGCCATTGTTTTGCTAACATGTTAATCTGTTTTTATTTGTTTACTATTCTTTCTTATTTTAATTATTATTAAAAGGAATAATATAATCATTATACCTGTCTCTGCCATTGCTACAGATGTAAGATGCCGAATGCCAAAATACTGTCCTACCAATCCCATGCAGTAATTAATAAGTGTATTACCTATCAGTGCAATAACCAGGGTGAAACTGAATGCCGTACCCGATAGATTGCTGAACCTTTCTCCTACCAACCCCAGCATTAAAGGGAATCCGCCCCCCAGTCCGGCTCCGAGAACAACCAGCCCGGCAGTGGCAGGGTAGAAGGAAGTACTTAACCTGAGGATTATTACCCCGGTAATCATTAATGCGAATGAGGCCGTCATAATTTTTTCAACTGATGCTGATCTGAATACACTGCCCAGAAGTAATCGCATAACCATCATGCCTGCCACGAATAAAGTGAGTCCATATAATGCATTGCTTTTTTCCACTGCCAGGTGGTCAGTAAGAAACAGCGTGGTCCAGTTATTTACCAGGCCTTCAAAGCCACTCTGAAAAAACAGGAAGAATGCTATCAGCCACAATATGCTGTCCTTCATAAGGGTCATACTGTGTTTTAGTGGAAATCCCTCTTTGCTCTTGGGTGAAGGGTATTTAAGAAGAATAAAAAGTAATGCCACAAGCACAGTAAGAGCTCCTACCACCACGAAAATGTTTTCGTAAGTGAACCTTGCCATGAGCATGCCAAGAATAAGAGGTGTCCCGAGGGCACCGATTCCGTAAAAAACTCCGAGCAGGCTGAGATTTGCCCCTTTATTAGTGTCGCTGATATCCGAGATAAGGGCATTGGTTGCACCATTTATTGCACCACCGCCTAAACTGATAAATAAGATCCATATCTTTATCAATTCCTTCGAAGATGCGAAAGCAATGCCTTCAAAGCCTGCAAACATGAAAACACATGATAGGGCAAGGAGTATCTTGTAACCGAATTTATCAACAACAGGCCCAAAGATTAGAGATCCTATTAACACTCCGAACGGTAAAATCGAGAAGAGGGTGCCGGATTCTATTTCACTCAGCATGAGCTTTTCTTTCAGATCAGGGGCAATGGAGCCAAGGGTGATAAATACAATCCCGAATAATAGCATTCCAATACATGCAGAAAAGAATAACAATTTTCTATTATACATCGCCTAGATCATATTTTTTCTCAGAGAGATTTTCAAGGGCTATATATCCCGCACCATAAACCCCCGCATCACCTTCAAGCGCGGAAGTGTCAAGTATCACCTGCCTGATGCTTACCGGCTGTGCCCATTTTTCTGCCTCATTTTTAATGTCAGGCAATAATGATGCTGCCGGCCCGAATAAGCCACCACCGAAAATTATCTTTTCAGGATTAAAAATACTTACCAGGTTAGCGGTTGCCATACCCCAGAACTCGATGCATTCTCCTATGACTTTATTAGCCAGGGGGTCACCATTATTATAAGCATTTAGAACGTCATATGAAGTTATTTCTTCTGGCTCCTTGTACGCGAGTTCACCTCTATATTTATCATCATGTCTCAGATATTGCCTGGTCACTTTCGCGATTCCTTCCCCTGATGCATGGTATTCGAAACAACCACAGGAAGTATAATTTTCATGAAAGGGCCTGTCAAGAGCCATCCATCCTATACTGCCTGCTATATCATTACTTCCGCGGAGCACTTCTCCGTTTACCAGTATACCGGCACCTATACCTGTACCGACAGCAAGGAAGACCACGTTACTGCATCCTTTGGCATTGCCCATCCATAATTCTCCGAGCAGGTGGCAGGTTCTGTCACTCTCTATTGTTACAGCTATATTGCCGGAAACAGTTCTTATATCATCCAGCAAGGGGTAATTTTCCCATCCCGGGATGTTCGGAGCCCATACTAAGCCTGTTTTTGAACAGCTTATTCCTGGAACTGATATACCGATGGATTTGATACTATCCCCATGCGATAAAGAAAATTCCTTCATATGAATGATTTGTTCCGTGATAAGTGCCCCTACTTCAGGCCCTTTTCTCTGATTAAGAGTTACAGCCTTTTTTTCCAGAACATCTCCTTTCTCTGTAAAAAGAATAGATGAAATTTTCGTACCGCCAAGGTCAATACCTAATGTTGCCATAAATTGAAATTATTCAGTTTATTTTCCTCTTATACATTTTAAGCAATAATGTTATGGGCATAAAGATAAAAAGATAAATATTCGTTTGATGGTTTTATTATGTTAGGACAGGTATTTTCTTGCTTGTGTTTGCTTGTTGAAATTGAAATATTATTACTAAGTTTATGTTTAGCCTTAGGTAAATTGATTTTTATGATTTATGCATTAAATAACGCTACTGTTTTTACAGGCAAGGATAAATATACAGGGAAAGTTATTCTAATAGAAAGTGATACAATAAAAGATATCGTAGATCCTGCATCAGTGCCGGACAGAGCAAAAGTATTGGACTACAGCGGTTATTCTATCTCTCCGGGCCTGATCGATCTGCAGATTGCAGGAGGCGGCGGCTATCTGTTCTCGGAAAACCCGACGGCAAAAGCCCTTGAAGCGATTACTGAGAGCATAATAAAAAACGGAACAACTGGTTTCTTAATTGCTGTACCAACAAATTCCTTTGATACTTACCTGCAGTTGTTTGAAATAATTAAACAAAATCCGCATTCGGCCGTAATTGGTCTTCACCTGGAAGGACCCTATATTAACAAGGAAAGAGGAGGGGCACACAACAGAGGATATATTAAAGCACCTGATAAAAACGCAATAAAGAAATTACTGGAGGAAGCGGATGGCGTGGTGAAAATGATTACCCTGGCACCCGAGTTATGTGACGCCGAATTTGTAAGGATTATTAGGGATTATGGTGTCCTTGTTGCAGCCGGCCACAGCAATGCAACTTTTCAAGAAGCTACGACCGGGTTTGAATGGGGAGTGAAGGCTGTAACCCATCTGTTTAATGCTATGTCGCAATTTCATCACAGGGATCCGGGTTTACCCGGCGCAGCATTTCTGGCGGAAAATGTGTATGCCAGCATTATTGCTGACGGAATTCACGTGGATTATAATGCAATTTCCATTGCCAAAAAGATAATGAAAAACAGGCTTTACCTGGTTTCCGACGCTGTCGAAGAGAACCTGGACGGGGCATATTTACATACAAGGCAGAAAGACCGCTTTACTTTACCCGATGGGACACTGTCAGGATCAAACCTGACAATTTTAAAAGCGGTGAAAAATTGTGTTCAGCATGTTGGGCTTGAACTTGATGAAGCATTACGTATGGCATCCACTTACCCTGCTAAATTGATGGGGATAGATAATTATGGGTGTATTTTTGAAGGTCATAAGGCCAACCTGACCGTTTTCGATGAATTTTATGGAGTAAAACAGGTTATTATAAACGGTAAATTTTATTTATAATATACAACAAATTTGGTTTAGTAAGTTCATAAATAAAAGAACTATAAACTATTTTCAAATGTAAATATTTTCTTAAATTGCAGGTCAAATTAATTAACTCAAACCATAGGCTAATAATAACCAGAGAAACATTTTGAAAATGTTATATTTAAAAATTCAAAAGGCAATTATATTTTTTTGCATATGAATTTTCCCAAGAAAAACTATTGTTAATCAATCCAAAAACTAATTTTATGAAAAGAAAAATTAGACAAATCAGTAAGTATCTGGCTTCAATGCTTGCATTACTAATGTTTGCAGGAATTGTCTATGGCCAGCAGGTTACTGTTACAGGAAATGTAACCTCATCGGAAGATGGATTACCTATTCCGGGTGTTACCGTTTTGGAGAGGGGTACCTCCAATGGTACCACCACAGATGTTGACGGTAATTATTCCATAACGGTATCTTCAGATGCAACACTGGTTTTCTCCTTTATAGGGATGGAAACACAGGAAGTTGGGGTTGCCGGACGCACACGTTTGGATGTAGTCCTTAATGTAAGCGTACTGGCAATGGATGAGGTTGTTGTAACTTCACTGGGTATCAGCCGGGAGAAGAAATCTCTCGGTTATGCCGTAACGGAAGTTGGTGCAGATGACATCGCACTTGTTAAGGACCACAACCCTGCAAACTCACTTGTCGGAAAAGTTGCAGGTGTTGTTGTTACACAGGGTACCGGTGGCCCGGGTGGTGGATCCCGTATCATCATCCGCGGTAATAATTCCATTACCGGTAATAACCAGCCACTTATTGTAGTCGATGGTATTCCAATTGACGACAGTGGTATGAACAGTGGTGGCAGTGTATACTCCAGTACGGTTACAGGTGGAGGTATCACTGACATCAACCCTGAT
Organism: Bacteroidales bacterium; assembly: GCA_016928075.1. GTDB lineage: Bacteria > Bacteroidota > Bacteroidia > Bacteroidales > VadinHA17 > UBA9300. The sequence continues at coordinate 6,158 of JAFGLJ010000014.1, forward strand.
GACATTGAATCGATCTCGGTGCTCAAAGGCCCGAATGCCGCAGCATTGTATGGCTCAAGGGCCGGTAATGGTGTCCTCCTTGTTACAACCAAGAAGGGTGCCATAGGAAGAGGCCTTGGTGTAACTGTTAATTCAAATATTACCTTTGATTCACCTATGGTCCTGCCTGATTACCAGAATGATTACGGCCAGGGAACGCAGGGTAATGTGCCGGCTGACCTTGCCGGTCTTAAGAATGCAGCCGGATCATGGGGACCAATGCTTAACGGAAGCTCTCAACTTTACTACACTGGTGAAACAAGACCATATTCAGCTGAGCCTGATAATGTCAAGAATTTCTTCAGGACTGCAGGGAAATATGTTAACACAGTATCCCTGGATGGTGGTGGTGAGAACTATTCGGCTCGATTCTCATACACAAATAACATGACAGAATCGATGCTTCCAAACTCTGATCTTAACAGTCATAACCTTAACCTGAGGATGTATGTTGACCTTACCAGCAAGCTTTCAGTTGATGCCAAGGCAACATATTTCACACAGAAGATCAATAACAGGGCAAGCCAGGGTAGTGAAGGTGTGCTGGCTTATGTTTACGATATGCCAAGAAATGTTGATATCGAAGATATGAAAACCTACCGTGATCCTGAAACACTAAATTCATGGGGTTACAGTGCTCTGAATGCCAACCCGTACTGGATTCTCCAGTATGACAGGAACGAGGAAGTCAGGGACAGAATGCTTGGCTTTGTTAAAGTCAATTACCAGTTTACTGACTGGCTTTCTGCTTTTGGTAGGATTGGTACTGATATTACGAAAATCTATAGTGAATCCGTAAACCAGGCAGGACACCATTTCTTCATGTCAGGACGCCTGACTTTCGGTAACTCACAGACTTCGGAAACAAATGCTGACTTCCTGATTACTGCTTCAAAGGATGATATAATAGAAAATCTCAACCTGATGGTTATGGCAGGAGCCAACCATTCTTACCGCACAGGTCGTTCGCAAAGTGTCTATGGTGAGCAGTTTAAAATCCCGACAAGGGCGACAATCGCCAACTGTGTAATTCAGAGACCAAGTTACGGACCGTTGAATGAACATATTGTGAATTCAGTTTACGGGCAGATATCACTTGCTTATAACGATTTTGTTTATCTTGATATTACAGGCCGTAATGACTGGTCATCTACACTGCCAGAGGATAACAGGTCATATTTTTATCCATCGGTAACAGGTTCTGTGTTGCTGAACCAGATCATTGATCCTGCAGGAGAAATGTTTAACCTTCTTAAAGTAAGGGGTAGCTGGGCAAACGTAGGTAACGACACAGGTCCGTACCAGATTTACCCGTATTATACAGTCGCCTCAGATGGCTACCTTGGATTGACACAGCTCGGAAGGCCAAGTGTTAAATTTAACGAAGACCTCAAGCCTGAGAATATTGCTTCGCTCGAATTTGGTATTGAGGGAAGGATGTTCCTTGACAGGATATTCTTTGATATTGGATTATACCAGATTACCACTACCGATCAGATTTATGATGTACCTGTACCGGCAGCAACCGGGTACAGTACCTTCAGGGAAAATATCGGTGAGATCACCAATAAAGGTATTGAAGTACTGCTTGGCGGTTCACCTGTAAGAACAAGCAATTTCTCATGGGATATATCAGTGAATTTCTCAAAGAATGTTAACGAACTTGTCGATCTTACAGAAGATCTTGAAAGTCATGTATTTAATACAACTAACTCCGGAAACCTGAGTATACAGGCTACAGTTGGTGGAGGATATGGTGATATCTACGGCACTGATTACAGGAGAAATGAAGCAGGCGAGCTCGTTGTTGACGCCCAGGGACGTCCCCAGGCAACACCTGATAAAGTGTATCTGGGTAATTCACAACCTGATTTTATCGGGGGTATCCAGAATCATATAAGGTTTAAAGATATATCATTCAGCTTCCTGATCGATGGCCGGTTTGGTGGAGAGGTTTATTCACAGACAAGCGCAGCCCTGACAGGCTCAGGTGTTTCAAAAGAGAGCCTTGAATACAGGGAAGATGGTATACTGGTTGACGGTGTTATTTTACAGCCTGACGAATCCTATATTCCCAATACAACTACCATCAGTGCCCAGGATTACTGGGGCAGGGTCTCGGGTATTGCTTCAGCATATATCTTCAAGCAAACCAACATCAGGCTCAGGGAATTTGTACTTTCGTATAACGTTCCTTCATCACTGTTAGGTAATCTACCGATACAGGGAGCTTCGATAGGTCTTGTCGGAAGAAACCTGTTCTTCCTATATAAGGATGTTCCTGATGTAGATCCTGAAGCAAGCCTTGGTACAGGCAACAGCGGACAGGGTATTATCTCTTACAACCTTCCAACCGCAAGGAGTATAGGGTTTAATATTAATGTTAAATTTTAAATTAGAATTAAAATGAAGAACTTATTTAAAATATTCATTGTCTTTGGTATAATGCTCATTACAGGGGCCTGTACCGAAAGATTCAATGAAATAAATACCATACCTGATGCATTCACTCAGGACGAGGTAAGTGCGAAGTTTTTCCTCACACAACCACAGTTCAAGCTCTATGCACCGGACAGATATCCTTACTGGAGGGCTCACCTGATACATGTGGACAGGTATGCCGGCCATGTGTGCTTTGGCTTTAATGGTTGCTGGTGGTCTGATGAGTTGGGGTACACCTACAGCAGCAGTTATACCGATGCTGCATGGGATTGGCTGGAAGGATATATTGGAGGACTTGATAACTTCATGAAACTAACTGATGTGGGAGGTGAATTTGAGAACCAGTATATGTATGCCATGGCCCAGATAATGCGCGGTTTGTATTTCCAGATGTATACCGATTTATTTGGGATGATCCCGTATTCAGAGGCTACTGATCCGAATATTACACTGCCAAAATTTGATTCCCAGGCCCAGATATACCAGGGGCTTATTGCTGAACTGGATGAAGCAATGGCAACAATAGGAAGCGAAACAGCCACCGGTGTTGGTGTTGATGATGTAGGTGAAAATGATGTATATTGCGGTGGAGATCTCCAACTGTGGAAGAAACTGGCAAACACGTTAAAGCTCAGGCTTGCTTTGCGTGCTTATGGTGCTCAGGGAGCAACATTTGCATCAGGCGCAATAACTGAAGCACTGGCTGCACCGCTTCTGTCAACTGCGGCTGATAATGTGTTCATGGAAAAAGATAATGAAATATCACAGTGGACAGCCGCCTGCTATGGTGATGTCTGGTATAATTTCGGCCTTGGTTCAAACTGGACCATGGGTAAAACACTTATTGATGCTCTTAGGGACAATAATGACCCACGTCTGCTTTTCTATGCACAGCCGGCAGCGGGCGGAACAGTAACCCTGGCTTATCCCGACGGACCCGAACAGGCCTTTCATACGAAAAGAGTTGATTTCATCTGCGATGTACTGGATGATGCAGGTGTATCATATGTAAGGACTGATAATCCTGATAACAGTGTTACCATTGAAATGCCTGAAAATGCATATTATGTGGGACAGCCTACAAGATTGAATGGCAAGATTTATCCATATGTTGCCTATGAATTCTTCTCAATACCTACTGAAGAAGTAATAGCTGCCAAAAATTCAGGTACCGATATCAGGGACGAACTGGTTATGTCAACCGCTGAATCTTTCTTCCTGCAGGCCGAGGCAGCTGTAAAAGGCCTCGGATCAGGTAATGCACAGAACCTCTACCAGGAAGGTATAAGGCAGGCTATGGCCCTCTGGGGTGTTGGCAGTGGCGATATAGAAAACTTTATTGATAATGAAGATATAGCATTGCTTGACGGAACAGAAGAGGAGAATCTTGAAAAGATCGCACTTCAGAGATGGATAGCATCTTACACTGACGGCTTTGAAGGTTTTGCCATTGTTCGTGACATGGGTTATCCGGCCGAACTGTATGATGGTGTTTCCGATGTCGATATATACGGACTTGGAGACATTAATGGTCAGTATCCGGAAAGAATGCGTTATGGTAATAGAGCAGCGAACAACAACCCGACAAACTATGCTGCCGCTGTTGCCGCACAGGGAACTGACGTACAGGATACACCGCTCTGGTGGTCGAAACAGCTTGAAAGTAAATAATTCATTTTGACAATAGCTTAAAGGGTGATCCGTATGGGTCACCCTTTTTTTATTACCATGATCCGCTGGCGCCGCCTCCTCCAAAACTGCCTCCGCCGAATCCACCAAATCCACTGCTAGATCCTCCAAAACCACCACTTCTTCCGGAGAAACCTCCCCAGCTGCCGCTGTGTGAACCTTTCCCGGAGTTCATCATCGAAAGCAGCATCCAAAAGGGTAGACCCCTGTCAGCTATATGTCTCTGGTTTCGTCCCCCATTGCTGCGGATGAACATCATTATGACGAAAACAATGATAATTATGATTCCTGGTATGAAGGCACCTGTGTCATTTCCTACCTGGCTGCCATACTCCTCGGCACTGAATTCTTCACTGGCAAGAGACATAAGAATACTGGTAGCCTGGTCAAGCCCCCCATAATAATCCTCCTGCCTGAAGGCCGGGAGTATTTCATTATCAGTTATCTGGGCACATGTGATATCAGGTATTGCACCCTCCAGGCCATAACCCTGTTGAATAGTCACATAGCCCCGGGAAGAGCCGGTCTTTGGTTTTATCAGAATTAGCATTCCATTATTAAGATCCTGCTGACCAATGCCCCATTTCTGAGCCAGCCTCTGTGCATAGTCGGCCACATCATACCCCTGGAGATCACTGACAGTAACAATGGCAATCTGTGTTGAGGTGGAATCATTGAAAGCTACCAGTTTATTTTCGAGTGCTTCTGCATCTCCGGGTGTAAGCATGCCTGCAAAATCATTAACCAGCCTGGGAGGAGAGGGTCTGTCAGGAATGTCCTGGGCAGATAAATTCCCCGAAAAAAGAATAATCAGGATTAGGTAAAAACGGCAATATGCTGGTATATTACTCATTATACTTTATTTATTATTTAAATCATCTTCAAAGGATATTTCATCGGGCAGTTCGTTGATATCATTCTTTTCACGGGGAAAATACTCCTTGAGCTTTAATCCTGTCATCAGTATCCCTTCGGCCAGTCCTTCCGTGAATTTTTCTGTACTGAAATTCTTTTCGAGTTTTATTTTCACCTCGTCCCAGAAATCGCCCTTTACTTTTGCATTTATGCCAGCATCACCGATAATAGCAAATTCCCTGTTATTAAGCGCCAGATAAAAGAGCACTCCGTTTCTGTCTTCTGTCTTATGCATCCCTATTTTCTTAAATATCCAGGCAGCCCTGTCAAGCACTTCACCCTCAATACCTGTTTCTATATGAACCCTGATTTCTCCTGAGGTTGATTCTTCAGCCTCAATGATAGCATTGCGGATAAGCGATTGCTGTTCTTTTGTAAGGAAAGTTGAAGCTTTCATTTAAATGCAGATAAGATCAGAACTGAACAACCGGAGCAATTTCAGTACCTTCCATGGCTTCAAAATATGGTCTCTCCGTAAACCCTTTCATCCCCGCAATTATACTCTGTGGGAATTTTTTTATATAGGTATTGAATTCCCTTGCTCTCTCGTTGAAGTTACGTCTTTCCACCGATATCCTGTTCTCGGTGCCCTCCAGTTCCACCTGCAAATCCCTGTAGTTCTGTGTCGCTTTCAGCTCAGGGTACCTTTCCACCACAACCATAAGCCTTGAAAGAGCAGAACTGACTTCGCTTTGTACTTCCTGGAACTGCTGCATATTCTCAGCTGTCATATTTGCAGGATCCAGGGTGACCTGAGTGGCTTTTGCCCTCGCTTCAATAACACCTGTCAGTGTCTCCTGTTCAAAATCAGCAGCACCCTTGACAGTATTCACAAAATTGGGAATCAGGTCCGCCCTTCTCTGATACTGAGTCTCTACATTCCCCCACTGGCTAACAACCCCCTGTTCCAGTGTCACAATATTATTGTAGGTATTAATACCCCATGACACAATTCCAAATACGATCAGTGCCACTATAACTCCTATTACGATCCAGATTAAACATCCTTTTTTCATTTTTTCTCAATTTTAGTTTTGCCAAATTTACATATTATCACTGGAATAATTGAATATTGATCCCCCTTTGAACCGAGGACCGCAAAGCGGGACGAGCTCGACGACCAGAGGGAGTCAACGGGGTAAGGGGGATGTATGAAGTTGTTGAATCGTTGAATTGTGTAATTGTTAAATCGGGCTCAATAAAAACTTATTCTCAACTAATTCTCAACCTTTTTCAACTTCTTCAACTCCTTCAACTTTACTTTCCCTGATCCTTACAAAAGGGTAAGCAATTAAAATAATTGCTGCTGCAATCATCACTCCTGCTCCTGGCGACACCAGGTCTGCCAGCAGACCAACCACCGGACTCAGTATCATTGTAAACAATGATTTCAACTGGCTGTCAGTGGACAAGAATGTGCTTAGTGATTCGTCGCCCAAACGTTCTGCTATGCCTGCAACACATACCGGCCTTCTGAGATTCTCAAGCAGGTAAAGAAGAACGAAAAACAGTACAGATACAATTAAAATACCGGTGTGAAAGAGCAAACCTGTAAGTATTCCTGCCGTTGCCACTATGAGAAATGTGATGTTCATACCGGAAAATATTGATCCTGTCTTCCGTGAAAAGCTTCCGGCCCCTCTGCTGGCACGGCTGGTAAGAATGAAAATAAAGAAATATATAAGCCCGATAAGGACTGAGCCCTTATCTTCCTGAGCAAAGGATCCCAGTACAGGCAGGGCAGCTACCAGTGACAGTATAAGCGGCTGAAGATAATCCTTTACCGAGTTAAAGTACCCGCTTGGTAATGATGAATTAATGAATATCCTGATCGTCCATTTATCCCTGAAGGCTGTGACGAGTGACATCAGTGTCGTTTTTATATTCCGCCTGAACAGCCGGGCATCAAATTTCTTCTGTTCTCCGTCAAGCCATGAAGGATACGTGGCCAGGTTAATAAGGTTGAGAATATACGGTATAATGGCAAATGCAAAAACCATTGAATAGTTTTTGGTGATGATAACTATGGCTGCAGCAATGAGTGACGATAATGCAGAACCCAACTGGGAGCAGGACCGTGTATGTCCGTAATAATCAACTTTGAGATGCGACCAGTTATTTGCTTCAAGATAGCTGAATATCATAGCTTTATGGGTGCCAGTGCGGAAAACATCAGCCATGCCGAATATTATTATGGCAATTATAAGTATTGTATAGCCAGAAGAAAGGTAAAATACTATAAACGATATGATATATAAGGTAAATGAAAGTAACATGGATTTACGTCTTCCTGCTGAATCGGCAATCATCCCGGCAGGAATCTCCAGAAGGTTTACAGTTATCTCTTTTATACTGTAAAGGATACCTACCTGTAAATATGAAATGTCTTTGCTTAAGAGGAACAGTAAAAAGAACGGCTCATAAAACTTCTGGTTCTTCAAAAAACCATAAAGGCAGAACTTGTAGTATTGTAAATCCTTTTTGAAGGTAGATGGCATTTTAATCCTGCATTAATGCTTCTAAATTAAGTACAAAAAAATGAGTTGCAACTATTTTTCGCTGGATTACATGAATACTGGATTAATGGATTACTGGAATATTGGAACCGAGCAGGACGAGTTTGCTGAAAGCAAGCGAGTCCTGCGAGCTCGCGAGCGGAATGAGATTGTGGCTGGTGGAAGCGAGCAATAATTCTTTAGGCTAAGGCTAAGGCTAAGGCTAAGGCTAAGCGTAAGGAGGAAATAGCAAGCTTTTTCAAAGCAATAAAACAATTGCGCCCCGCGATAGCAGGGCAAGTTACGCGACCAAAGCCCGCCGTCGCTTAAGCTATGGCGGGCAGAGGGAGCAAATTACATCAATTCATCAATCCAATATTCCATACATCTGTGTATATTTGATTATAATTTAACGTGAGTTCGACATAAACACAATATTTAATAATCTTTTAGTTATCAACAATTTAAATTAAATATTGTTCATAACTATTTGATATTCAGATATATAAAATAATGGATTCTTCCTAAATTGGTATTTGCTAATAACCAAAAAAAAGAAGAATCCATGAAAAAGA
>JAFGLJ010000015.1 GCA_016928075.1 Bacteroidales bacterium
CTTCAAAGGGGGATCACATCCCCCCAACCCCCTTCAAAGGGGGATCACATCCCCCCAACCCCCTTCAAAGGGGGATCACATCCCCCCTAACCCCCTTCAAAGGGGGATCGGGGATCACAGTGCCCCATTATCCGCATAGCTATAGTATCCGTTATCGGTTACGATAATATGGTCCAGCAGGCTGATATCGAAATATCCGGCAGCTTCTTTGATCTTATGTGTTATCCTGGTATCGGCCTCGCTGGGGTCGAGATTACCTGAAGGATGGTTATGACATATTATTATCGAAGAAGCCAGCAACTCGATAGCTTTCTTAATAATCAGACGCACATCGGTAATTGTGCCACTGATGCCTCCCTGGCTTAATTTATGACGGCTCAGGATCTTATTAGACCTGTTAAGGTATAGCAGCCAGAATTCCTCATGGGTAAGATCGGCCAGAAGGGGATTAAAGATGGTATATACGTCATTACTCGATCTTATTTTTGCCGATTCAATTATCTCGGCCGATTTTCGTCGACGGCCAAGTTCAAGGGCTGCCATGATATTAATTGCTTTGGCTGTTCCTATGCCTTTGAGCTTAACAAGGTCGTATACATCAAGCTTGCCAAGTTGATTAAGGTTATTGGAAGCAATATTCAATATTTCACGTGCCAGGTCGACTGCGGATTTATCATTACTTCCCGAACCGATAAGTATGGCCAATAATTCAGCGTCGCTGAGGCTCGAAATACCTTTATAGAGGAGTTTTTCACGGGGCCTGTCCTCAAGGGCCCAGTCTTTGATTTTAAGCGTCATGCAGCAAGATTTTTATTCTACTGCAATTTACACAAACTGAATGAGAAATAAAAAAGGCTGCCCTTTCCGGAGCAGCCTTTTTAGTTTCGTCAGCATTTTTTAAAGGCTATTCACGTGTTTTGTCAGTGATGATTTAAGATTGGCTGCTTTATTCTTATGTATAACATTCTTTTTTACCAGTTTGTCCAGCATGGAAGATACTTTTGGATAAAGTTCCTTTGCTTCTTCCTTATCTGTTGTGGTACGCAGTTTCTTCAAACTGTTACGCATGGTTTTAACAAAATATTTATTATGCAGCCTGAGATTTTCACTCTGCCTGTTTCTTTTTTCCGCTGATTTGTGATTAGCCATTCTATAAGTCTCCTATTATTCTCAAAATTTGTACTCCGTAGGGGAATCGAACCCCTGCTACAAGGATGAAAACCTTGCGTCCTAACCACTAGACGAACGGAGCATAAACTCTCTTTTACAGAAAGCGGATGCAAAGAAAATATATTTTTTTGAATAAGACAAATCCTGCATATAAAAAGAGAAGGTAGTGGTTTTTAATTTTGGAATACTGGAATACTGGAATTTTGGAATATTGTGTTCCTACATTAAGGGTAATTATTTACCTCGTTGCACTTGCATCACTGGGATTCGTCGAGCTCTCACCCTAGCATGCTAATGGAAACTCAGGCTCCTTGGTTCCATCATTCCAGAATAACATACCCCTTGTCCTGGATTTTCGGGACATTCCTCTTCAAAGGGGGATTTTAGAAGACATACCTGATAGATAATCCACCATTGATGCCTCCCCAGCCTGTATATCCAATGAGGTTTACACTGGGCATTATATCCAGTGACAGGTTTAGCGGTATTTCGTCGAAAGTATATTCAAGGCCAAGAATAAAATCGGCGCCAAGAACTGAACGTACGTTAATATCATCAATATATCGGTTATTATCCCAGAAACCTATGTGGGCACCAAAACCCCAGAACCAGTTAAGTCCGGGATACTGACCTGTCCAGTGTTCATTTTCATAAAGTCCTGTTATGACAAAGCCTCCCCAGCTGCTTGCAAGTATACCCTCCACAGCATTGCTTTGATTAAGGAAGTGCTTAACTGTAACACCATAAGGGAAACCTGCTCTCAGGCCAAGACTGGTGCGGTAGTCCTGGGAGTTAACCGTTAATCCTAGAACAAAAAGCGTAATAAGAATCAATACAAATTTCTTCATTGGCTCATTAAATAATATTATTAACTCACTCTCATAAAACTGACAATTTTAATAAAATAAAGTTGCTTCTCAAAGTGTTAATTTTAATCATAATATAAGCAGGCTGAATGCCATAACGACCATCCCTGCAAGAAGCCCGTATATTGAAAGGTGGTGCTCTCCATATTCCCTGGCGGCCGGCAGCAATTCATCCAGGGAGATAAAAACCATTATTCCCGCAACGCCTGCAAAAAGTATCCCGAATAGCTGTTCACTCATGAAAGGCATCAATACAGAATATCCTATTAAGGCACCTATAGGTTCCGACATTCCACTGAGAAATGACAGGATGAATGCCTTCCTGCGACTGCCAGTGGCATAATACACAGGGACCGACACTGCAATTCCTTCAGGAATATTGTGGATAGCGATGGCAATAGCAATAGCCATTCCAAGCTCGGCATCGCTCAGTGCAGCGGTAAATGTTGCCAGTCCCTCGGGAAAATTATGAATACCAATGGCAAGTGCAGTAAACATACCCATTCGCATGAGCTTGTTTTTTAAGGCTTGCGCTCCATGTCCTCAATGAGCCTGACCTCATGCGGGTTTTCAACTGCGGGGATCAATTTATCTATTAATGCAATAAGCAGTATACCACCAAAGAATGCGGCAACAGTAAACCACCATCCTTTGTTCTCTCCGTAGGTAACAGTCAGTGATTCACTGGCTTTAAATAAGATTTCTACGAATGACACATATATCATCACTCCTGCTGAGAATCCAAGGCTGACCGAAAGAAAGCGCGTATTTGTTTTTTTGGCAAAGAAAGCAAGGGCTGAGCCTATTCCGGTTGAAAGTCCGGCAAAAAGGGTCAGTAAAAAGGCGTTCAAAACAACAGGAAATTCCATACTTACGAATAAATAGGTCAATATTTAATCAGTTCTTCTGCATAACGGGCCAGGTCGAAGCCATTAAAGTTTCCTGAACTCATGAACAAATATACTGTATACGGACCTGCTTCCTCTTTTATTTTATAAAATAATTCATCTGAATCATCCAGAACCATTATGTTGTCATCGCCAAATGATTGTTTTACCTGTTGTTTATCAAGTATTTTAAGCCTTTTCAGGTTAAGAGCATGCGGGTTATAGTAAACATATGCTTTATCAGCTTCAGCCAGGCTTCCTTTATAATTATCCAGAAAATCTGTATTCAGACTGCTATAGGTATGTAATTCCAGGCAGGTAACCAATCTGTGGCCCGGGTATCGTTCCGAAAGAGCATTGACGGTTGCTTTAACCTTTGATGGGGCGTGCGCAAAATCAAGATATACTGAGCAATCTTCACTTTTACTTAACAGTTGCATCCTTTTAACCGATCCTTTGAATCTACCTATAGCCTGGTAAAAATCATCATCGCTAATTCCCAATTCACCGCATACAGTTTTTGCAGCGCTGAGATTTTGCATATTATGTTCACCAAAAACTTCCATTTTCTGCACCCTGTTGTGAGTGGCGGCAAAGAATCCCTTCCGGTTCTGGAAATAACCGTGAATATCATAAGGGATTAAGGTAATATCTTTACGTGCTCCCTTTGCCACATTCTCTACGAGGGCATCATTTTGATAATATATGAGTTTGCCATTATTACTTATGGTGTCTGCAAAAATCCTGAATTGTTCCAGGTATGTATCGAAGGCAGGGAATACATTAATATGATCCCATGAAATGCCATTTATAACCCCAATGTCTGCATTATACAAATGAAACTTTGGCCTCGGATCAATGGCTGAGCTGAGGTACTCATCACCCTCGAAAACAGCAATCTCTGAATTGTCTGACAGGTTAACCATAGTATTAAAACCGTTAACCTGTGCGCCTACCATGTAGTCAAATTGCATTCCGCATGATTTCAAAACGTGCATAATCATGGCGGTAATGGTTGTTTTACCATGGCTGCCGCCGATCACCACCCTTTTTTTATTCCTGGTCTGCTCATAAAGGTATTCGGGGAAGGATCTGATATCCAGACCCAGCTCCTGAGCTTTTAGAAGTTCAGGATTGTCTTTGCGCGCATGCATCCCGAGTATGATTGTATCAATATCAGTGCCTATTTTTTCAGGGTGCCAGCCTTTTTCAGGAGGTAGCAATCCATGTGCCTTTAGATTCCCGGCTGAAGGCTCAAATATCTCATCATCTGAACCGCTTACAATATGACCCTTCCTGTTCAGTTCTAACGCAAGGTTGTGCATTACAGCTCCCCCAATGGATATAAAATGAATCCTCATTAAAAATATATTTGTACAAAAATACCCATTTAAACGATTTAACAATTTGACGATTTAACAAATACTTTTAATCTCTGTTAAAGCACTGTATATTTGCCAAAAATTTTATGTATGAGATTGTCACCGGTACATATTACGAATTTCAAAGTTGACGGTGGTGCCATGTTCGGAGTGGTGCCAAAGTTATTATGGAATAAAAAATACCCTTCAGACGAGAATAACCTTATCAATCTGGCTCTGCGGTCACTGTTAGTTGACAATGGCGAGAATGTGATATTGATTGATAACGGCTACGGAGATAAACAAAGTGAAAAGTTTTTCAGTCATGTTTATCTGAATGGAGGTGACGGACTTGAGGGAGGTTTGAGGAAGGCAGGCTGCGGGCTCGAGGACGTTACGGATGTAGTCCTCACTCATCTTCATGCTGATCATTGCGGCGGCGGGGTAAAAAAAGCGGAGGAAGGCAAGGGATACGAAATGGTTTTCCCGAATGCCAAGTACTGGGTCAGCAGGCAACAGTGGGACTGGGCCGTTAATCCCAATCCAAGGGAGGCCGACAGCTTCCTTGAAGAAAACCTGCTCCCAATGATGGGACATGGGAAACTTCATATGGTGGAGAAACCAGGGAAATTATTCGAAGGATTTGATGTAAGGATAGTGAACGGTCATACGCCTGGACAATTGATACCTGTAATAGCTTATAAAGGGACAAAACTTGTTTTTGCAGCCGACCTGATACCCACGGTGGCACATATACCCCTGTTATGGAATATGAGTTATGATCTTGACCAGCTTACCACGATCGAAGAGAAAAGAAACATCCTTGAGGAATCACTGTCAAATAATTACATACTGTTTTTCGAGCATGACATCCACACTGAGTGCTGCACCCTTAAAGACACTCCAAAAGGCATCAGGGAAGACAGGCTGATGAAGTTCAGTGATATATAGGGATGGAATAATGGAATACTGGAATAATGTTCCGGATTATGGTTCCTAGATGGAGGTTTCACGTTTCAGGTTTCACGTTTCAGGTTTCACGTTTCAGGTTTCACGTTTCAGGTTTCA
>JAFGLJ010000016.1 GCA_016928075.1 Bacteroidales bacterium
CATTTCCATTCGACAGTCTGGTTGTTAGGGTTTGCGACCGCCTTTCTTTCTTTAAGAAATGACTTGCTGAAGATAGGGTTAATAATTTAAGAGGAGCAAATAGGGTTTTGGCACACTATTTGCTTCTCTTTTTGTACACAGGCAATCTCCAATATATACCTCGAATTTTAGGGCAGCCAGGGACACAAGTTGGACCTGGCTTTTACTTTGCATGCTTTCTCTAAAATATTTAAATGGATAATCCTTGTCAGGGGCTGAATGAAGATTGAAGATCAACGATTTTAGATTGAACAAGTATTGGGAATTCCAGCATATCTGGAATAATATATTTTTCACTCAGGGGTAGTAATTATTTTTGTCCTATTCCATTTTTTAATAAATTAGAGTGTAAATGTTTCGCTGAAATCTTAAAAAAATGGATAAATATTCTCTTGAGGACAGACTCATTGACTATGCTGTACTAAGTCTGGAAATAGCAAAATTATTACCAAACACATTTGAAGGGAGGCACCTTAGTTCTCAATTAATCCGATCTGGAACCTCTCCTGCACTTAACTATGGAGAAGCGCAGGGAGCAGAATCAAAGAAAGATTTTCTACACAAAATCAGGGTAATTCTGAAAGAATTAAGGGAAAGTCTTATTTGCATGAAAATAATTAAAAGAAGAAATTTAATCGATGACGTATTTATCCTGGAGAAAGGAATTGCTGAAAGTAATGAATTGATATCAATTTTTGTTAAAACTGCAAAAACGGCACAGCAAAATATACTGAAAGAACCATACGTGTAATATCATCCTCCTTCTTAAATCTTAAATCGTTAATCTTCCATCTTAAATCCAACGCTCCTAAACCCACTAAAAGTCCTTATACCCAATAATCTCCCTGACATCCCTGATGGTCTTCCCCGCGCTTTCCCTGGCTTTCTCCGCTCCTTCCCTTACAACCTTTGCCAGGAAGGCATCATCTGACGTTATTTCATTTATCCTCTCCCGTATCGGGGTGGTAAACTTAATAATGTCCTCGGCAAGCTGCTTCTTCATATCACCATACCGTATTTCGCATGAAGCATATTTCTCCCTGAAATATTCAACAGTGGACGGGTCAGACATAACCTCCATAAGGGTGAAGAGGTTTTTTATCGGCTCCGACGGTTCCTGGTTTGGTTTTTCCGGGCCTGTATCGGTAACGGCCTTCATTACCTTTTTCCGTATGGTCTTCGGGTCATCCACCAGCAAAATGCCATTCCCCTCGCTCTTGCCCATCTTCCCGCTTCCATCGAGACCGGGGATCTTTATCAGTTCTTCACCAAAATTATACGCATCGGGTTCCGGGAAATAATCAACATCATACATTGTATTAAAGCGGCGCGCAAATTTGCGTGTCATCTCCAGGTGCTGCTCCTGGTCCTTACCCACGGGCACCTTGTTGGCCCTGTGGATAATTATATCCGCGGCCATGAGCACCGGATAGGTAAGCAGCCCGGCATTCACGTTCCCAGGTTGCTTCCTTACCTTCTCCTTAAATGAAGTGGTGCGCTCAAGCTCACCAACATAGGCGTTCATATTGAGTAACAGGTACAGCTCGCACACCTCCGGTACATCACTCTGTATGAACAGGGTGGCTACATCCGGATCAACACCGCAGGCCAGGTATTCGGCCATAACCTGTCGTATATTCCAGTGCAGGTCGGTGGGGTGGGGATGCGTCGTAAGCGAATGATAATCAGCGATAAAGAAAAAACACCTGTTCTCATGCTGCATCTTTACGGCATTGCGTACCATCCCGAAATAATTGCCGAGGTGCAGGTTCCCTGTTGATCTGATGCCGCTTACTACCGTATCCATCTCTGAAAAATTAAATTTCAACGCAAACCTACTTTATTTTTGATAAATTACCAATTAAGATTACAAGCCCTTTAAGCTTTTACTATCTTTGCAAAAATCAGCAACTCATGGAATCAACAAGACAAAAGAAAGTAGCTAGATTATTGCAGAAAGAGCTGGCTGAGATACTCAGACAGAAAACCACGGAACTGGCCAGGGGGAAAATGTTAACGGTCACAACAGTGAGGGTCAGCCCTGACCTGAGCCTGGCCAAGATCTACCTCAGCATATTCCCTTCCGATAATAACCAAAGGACTCTGGAGAATATAACCGACAATACACCAAGGATAAGAAATGAACTGGGTGGCAAGATACGCAACCAGCTGAAGATAATCCCTGAAATAGCATTCTATCTCGACGATAGCCTTGATTATATCGATAATATTGACTCCATCCTGAACAAGGACTAATACTGACATAATGAAATATGATCCGGTAAAAAGCCGTATTGGTAAAATAGTCAGCATGTCGGTGTGGCTCAGGAAGATTTTCTATTCACTCCTGGATATCCTTCTGCTCCGTGCCTGGCATGTTAAAAAAGCCCTCAGGCAGTACGTTGCAGAAAATACAGGTGCTGAAAATATACTGGATGCCGGGTCAGGATTCGGTCAGTACACCTGGAGGATGTGGAATATTAATAAAAACTGGAAAATCCTCGGCACCGACATCAAGGAGGAACAGATAAACGACTGCAATAAATTCATCAGCAACACAAAAGCTGCAGTTAATGTATCATTCAGGGTTACAGACCTAACCTCCTACAAAGAAGATGAGAAATATGACCTTGTCCTTTGTGTTGATGTGATGGAGCATATTGAAAACGACCGGGCGGTATTCCGCAATTTCTTCATCTCACTGCGCGAAAAAGGGTGGCTGATAATATCAACCCCATCAGACAAAGGGGGATCAGATGTGCATGATGAAAATGACCGCTCATTTATTGAAGAACATGTAAGGGACGGATACGGAAGGGATGAAATAACTGAAAAATTGCAGTCGGCAGGTTTCAACGATATAAAAACCGCTTACACCTACGGAAGCCCGGGTAAAATATCGTGGAAGATATCCATGAAATACCCGATATTCCTTCTGAATACTTCAGTGATTTTTGCCATTATACTACCGTTTTACTATATTCTGGCAATACCATTTATGCTTATACTTAACTACCTGGATGTGCGTTTAAAACACAGTGAGGGAACAGGCCTCCTGGTTATTGCAAAAAAATAGGAGCATTGAAATTTTCGTTATACATAGCAAAAAGATACCTGTTCGCAAAAAAATCGCGTAATGCAATAAATGTGATATCCGGTATCTCGGCAGCAGGTGTAACCGTAGGCACCATGGTGCTTATAATAGTGCTTTCCGTGTTTAACGGCCTGGAGGACATGGTTAATTCCCTGTTCTCCACTTTCGACCCCGACCTCGAGGTGAGAATAAGCAGGGGAAAAGTATTTGTTCCCACGGACGATCAACTCAAAGCACTGATAGAGATTGAGGGAATAGATGATTATTCCCTTGTTCTGGAGGAGAATGCTCTCCTGCACTACGATGAAAAACAATATATAGCAACTGTAAAAGGGGTGAATGAAAACTACCCCGATATCACCGGCCTCGACAGCGTGATGTGGGACGGGTCATTCCTCCTGAAGGAAAAAAATGGCAGGCCATATGCAGTTGTCGGACTGGGTGTGGCAAACAATCTCGGGATAGGCCTTAACTTCATCTCTCCGCTGATAATCTATGTCCCCCAGAGGGAAGGTGACGTCACCAACCCCGCCAATGCCTTTGTCAGGAAAGTGATCTTCCCCTCGGGCATATTCTCAATTGAACAGGAATATGATTCGAGATTTGTCTATGTGCCCATTGACGTAATGAGGGAACTACTTATGTATAATAACGAAGTATCTTCGCTCGAGATCAAATTCACTGAAGGAACAAAAGCGGAAGATGTGCAGCCGGCTGTCGAGGAATTATTCGGCCCCGGGTATACTATTAAGAATAAATACCAGCAGCAGGAGATATTCTACAAAGTTATGCAATCGGAACGACTGGCTATATTCTTTATACTTACATTCATACTAATTATCGCTTCATTCAATATTATCGGCTCGCTGACAATGCTTATAATTGAAAAAGAGAGGGATATAAATGTTTTGCGTAACCTGGGGGCTGATAACAATCTCATTAAGAAAATTTTCATCTTCGAAGGATGGATGATATCCATTATAGGGGCAGTGAGCGGATTGTTACTCGGTCTTATAATATGCTGGCTGCAACAGGAATTCGGGATGGTAAAACTGCAGGGTGAAACACTGATAATTGAAGCATACCCCGTTGCCATGAGGGTGACCGACTTCTTTGCAGTGCTTGGAACAGTATTGTTCATAGGATATATTGCAGCCTGGTATCCGGCTCATTACATGTCAAGAAAATACCTTAAGAATGAAAAAAGCAATTAGAAATACCGGCCTTTTAATACTACTGCTGCTGTTTATCTTGCAGTCATGTAACAAAACCACCAAATCGGGCATCAAACAATCGGATGTCATTCCTGAAAAAGAAATGGTTGAAATACTTTGTGACCTGTACCTTGCTGACGGATTGCTTAATTATCCGCCAATAAGAAGCGACTTCTCCATGAAAGACTCTACTGAGAATTATATTGATATTATCCATGAGCATGGCTATACAAAAGAAAAAGTGGATAACAGTATGAAGTATTACTTTATCGACAGGCCAAAAAAATATGCTGCAATTTATGACAAGGTGATTGAAAAGCTGTCAGGTATGGAAGCTGATGTGATAGCTGCGCTGTCACAGGATGCCAGTCATCTCCGTAACCTGTGGAACGGGGAAAGAAGCTACAGCCTCCCCGATGTTGGTGTGAATGATCCGGTAGAATTCAGCGTTCGTACCGCAGGATTGGGCGAATATGTTATTAAAGCAAGGATAATCCTTTATGCAGATGACCAGAGTATCGATCCCCATACCCAGGTATGGTTCTGGTATGATGACGGTACCGAAGAAGGACATAAAATACCCTGGGAAAAGGAAACCCTTACAAAAAACGGCAGGCCCGTTATAATAACTCTGAAAAAGGAACTTGATGATCCGAGAGTGACACATATTAAAGGGAAATTACTTAACCACACCGATCAGCCGGGACACTGGGAGAAACATGCCATGGTAACAAACATTACCATTACAATGTCCGAAGGCGATACCGACTAAACCCACTCTGATGAGAAGATTCTCAGCACAATATATCATTACCGCTACAGGACAAATACTCAAAAGGGGTATAATAACAACTGACGACAAGGGGCGCATTACCAATGTTTTTGATACGGGAGGGGAACCACCCGAGCTGTCAAAAACTGAATTTTATAATGGCATCATTATTCCCGGTTTCGTGAATTGCCACTGCCACCTTGAACTCTCAGGAATGCACAATCACCTGCAAGCTCAAACAGGCCTGGGCGAATTCATAAAAAACCTGAGGAAAAACAGGCCGGGGGAAAGCACCGGGGAAATAAAATCAATTGCTGACTCCGATAAAATTATGTATGATGCAGGTATCTCCGCATGCGGTGATATATGTAACAGCAGCCTCAGCTTCAAAATAAAGGAGAAAAGCCCTGTAAAATATATTAACTTCCTTGAAGTATTCGGTATAGACCCGCTAAAAGCCGGAAAAAGGATTGCAGAGGTGATTAACCTCAAAGAAGAAGCAGGAAAATACTCATCACCATCTTATATTGTTCCTCACTCCTTCTATTCAATGTCGGCAACCCTGCTTAAAAAGATCAAAGAACTGACATCAGACAATGAAATTACCACGGTGCATTTCAAGGAATCGGAGCAGGAAGACAGGCTGTTAAAAAATGCCGTTGGCGAGCTTATGGAATCCTACAAAGCGATGGGCATTGATCCCGATATGCTTTATGACCGGATACCTGATCATATTACCGGGATCAGGGAATATATAACAGCTGGCGGCAATCTCATTCTGGTCCATAATACTTTTACCCGTGAAGAAGATATTCAGGCAGCAGCAGAAAGAGGGAACTGTTATTTCTGCCTGTGCCCCCGGTCGAACCTGTTTATTGAAAATACACTGCCTCCCGTAAATGACCTGAGGGAAAAAACATCAGCAATAGTTATTGGCACTGACAGCCTTGCATCAAATAAAAGCCTGAATATGCTTGAGGAAATTAAGCTCATAAGCAGTAATTTCCCCTCCATCCCGCTTGCAGAACTTGTGACATGGGCTACCATCAACGGTGCAAGGGCACTTAAGATTGAAAGTGGTTACGGCAGTATAGAAACCGGGAAAACACCTGGCCTGGTGCTGATAGAAAACGCTGATCTTGAAAATTTGAGACTTAAAGCTGAAAGCAGGGCTAAACGACTGTTATAGAATTAAATCCTGGTGCCTGCAATATAATTCACCGCACTCCTGTCGGCAACCATCATGTGATCATCAAACCACTTCTCGAGGTAGAAATACATCTCGTCATACACATCTTCATCACCTTTCTCGTATCCTTCCCTGAAGGCAAGTATATGATCAATAAATTTCTTATGTGATTCCCTGTGGTTTTCAAAATCATCATAATTGAGCTTCTTCATGTTTATCTCCTCCCTGATCATATATTGCTCATGATAGTAAGTAAGCTGGAAAAAAATATCTGATATATCACGGTCTTTCACTCCCCCCGCGATAATCTTTCTCATCTGGTTTATAATCTCAAGGAATTTCCTGGCCTGTTCGTCATACAGCTTATCGTTCAATTCATATTCTTTCTTCCAGGTATAAGGATCAGGGCTGATTGATCTTTTCATTAGATATTTCTGATTAATTATGGCCTTTAACTTCAGATTGTAAATATACAACACGCTTATGCCAATAAAATGACAATAGTCATGACAGCAGGTGAATATTATTTATCTTTCAAATTATGCTATTTTTGTTCGTAAAAATCACCTGGGCTGAACCCCCTCAATAGCTGGCCCATGAAAAGTATTGATACAAAGAACATTCTTATATGCCCCCTTAACTGGGGAACCGGTCATGCAACAAGGGTACAGGTCATAGCAGGTGAACTGAAAAAAAGAGGTCATAAGATATACATTGCAGCATCTCGCAGACTTCATGAAACATTTGATAAATCTGTATATGATGAACTTATACCCTTGTGGTCTGCATCGGTATATTATTCAGGACACCTCCCCCTTTATATCGCAATGATGTTCCAGATTCCAGTGCTCCTTGCATCATTTCTTGCCGACCGCCTCCGTCTTCCCCGCATAATACGTAATTATGATATACACCTTTTAATCAGTGACAACTGCTTTGGGATGTGGAGCAGGAAAATATACAGTATCTATATCACTCACCAGTTGAGGGTAGCTGTTCCCCGCGGACTTGGATTTGCCCGGCCACTGGTAACTGCTATCCACCGCTCTGTTGCTGCCAGGTATGATGAATGCTGGATTCCCGATCTTCCCGGTGATGCCAACCTCAGCGGCATGCTCTCACACGAATGCAAAATACCTGCAAATACTCACTACATTGGTCCTTTGAGCAGGATGTCATTCCTGAGAAAGCAGGAATCTTCTGCTCATGCCAATACAGATGGCACAGGTCTGGAGTCCTGCGCCAGCATAGAATACGAATCTCCCTTCACCCTCGCTCTCCTTTCAGGTCCCGAACCGCAACGCACCATCCTTGAAAATCTTATTATCGCCCGAAAGGATATTTTACCCGGTAAGCTGATTATTGTTGCCGGAACACCGGGAGATAATAAGCAAACTGATGATGAAATAATGAGATATCCCTGGCTCGACGGCCCCGACCTGAAGCATCTCATGGAAAAGGCTGACCTTATTATTTGCCGCTCCGGGTACAGCACGATAATGGATCTCTACGACCTGGGCAGAGGCGCTCTACTGGTACCCACACCGGGGCAACCCGAGCAGGAACACCTGGCACATCACCTGGCCGGGAAATATAATCTTACCACTGTTGAACAAAAGCAGCTGGCACAGCATGGTGATTTACCTGTTGTTAATAATGACATAAAATGGCCTGAGAAAAATACAGATCTGCCCGGTAAGGTGCTGGACCGGCTCCTTATAAAACTACAAGGGCAAGCCAGAGGGTAAGAAAGCCAAGTGCAAAACCCGCGTATATTTGTGGCGGGTTATGAGAATTCAGGTATAACCTCGAAGCCATTACCAGTCCTGAAATAAGTATCAGCGGTATCCATATTGCCGCCAGGTTGGCATACATCCTTACCGAAAGGGCCATGACAGTGGCCATGAGGCTGCCCAGTCCTGCAGAATGAACCGATATTTTCCACCTCAGGGTTATTGCCAGTATAAGAACAGACAGTATGGTTGTGCCAAGAATAAAAGACTTTATTATTCCAGGTATCTGGAACGAATAAAATATTATGGTCGTAATAAGGTACATCAGGCTGCCGATAGCCAGTGGCACCAACCTGTCTGTCCTCGTGTTCATGCTATATGACGAAATGATGTTCCTGTATCTCAGCAGGGGCATGAGGGCTACGGGAACAACGGTCATGTTAACAAAAGCCAGCAGAAGGATAACCCCCTTGAGACTTCCGTACCGCACTGCCAGATCGTAGGCAAAGAAGGTGGGGGCATTGAATATAATCAGTAATCCGTATACAGGCATAAAGCCCGGGAAAAATATTGCAGCCAGTATCTGTGAAGCCACCTTCAATGGTTTATTATCTGAATATTGTGTCATTATGCTTCCTTCCTCAACCTTGCGACAGGTATATTCAATTGCTCGCGGTACTTGGCCACGGTACGCCTGGCAATCTGGTATCCTTTCGATTGTAATATTTCTGTTAGCTTCTCATCGGTCAGTGGTTTTTTCTTGTCCTCTCTATCAATACAGTCCTGCAGTATACTCTTTATCTCACGCGTTGACACTTCCTCACCGGTATCTGTCTGTAATCCTTCAGAGAAGAAATATTTCAGTGGAAGGATACCAAAGTGGGTCTGTATATACTTACTGTTGGCCACCCTTGATACGGTCGAAATATCTAGTCCGGTCATGTCTGCAATATCCTTGAGGATCATTGGCTTGAGCTTTGTCTCATCACCCTCCATAAAATATTCGGCCTGAAAACCAAGTATTGCATTCATTGTTAGCAGCAGGGTATTATGCCTCTGCTTCATGGCATCGATAAACCATCTGGCAGAATCCAGTTTCTGCTTTACAAATGAAACCGCTTCTTTCTGTTTTTTTGTCTTTTCCTTGCTCGCCGAGTAGGCCTGAAGCATCTCTGCATAAGTCCTGTTGAGCCTCAGCTCCGGGACGTTCCGGCTGTTCAGGCTTATCTCCAGGCCATCTTCGTTATATTCAAGTATAAAATCAGGTATTATATGATAACTGTCCTTTTGCATTGGATCATTGAACGACCCGCCCGGCTTGGGATTCAGTTTAAGGATAATATCAAGGGCATCCTTCAGTTCCTTTTCACTTAACCCGAGCCTTGTCTTTATTTTATCGTAATGCTTTCTGGTAAACTCATCAAAATGCTTGTCAAGTATGGCAGTGGCATTTTTTATCTCAGTATTATCCTGGTCTTTCCTGGCCAGCTGCAGCATCAGGCATTCCCTCAGGTCCCTGGCTCCTACTCCGGCAGGCTCAAGATCCTGTACAATCGCCAGCACTTCAAGGAGCTCTTCTTCCGTGGTTGTAACATTCTGTGAAAAAGCCAGGTCATCGACAATATTCTCAATTTCCCTCCTCAGATACCCGTCATCATCTATGTTCCCCAGTATATAATCAACCAGTATTTCCTGTTTCTCATCAAGCGAACGCAAGCCTATCTGGCTGGCAAGGTATTCATGGAATGATGTTCCTGCCGAGAATGGTATCTCCTGTTTCTGTTCTTCGCCCCTGCTGTAGTTTACCGATTCCAGCCTGTAATCAGGAATATCTTCATCCTCCAGGTAATCATCCAGTGAAAATTCATCCTGGTCATTATCATTCTGGTTATCATCCTCCTCTGCAATTTCATTCTCCTCGTCATCAGGGCCTTCCTCCAGGGCGGGGTTTTCCTCTATCTCCTTCTTAATCCTCTGCTCCAGCTGCATGGTGGGTATCTCCAGCAGCTTGATCATCTGTATCTGCTGGGGAGACAGTTTCTGTAACAGCTTTTGTGATAATCTTTGTTTTAACATCTTTCTCTCAGATCAACTAAAAATCGGCATTCCTGGGCGTACGCGGGAAAGGGATCACATCCCTTATATTTTTCATTCCCGTTACAAAAAGCATCAGCCTTTCAAAGCCCAGGCCAAAACCACTGTGAGGTGCGGTGCCAAATTTGCGCGCTTCAAGGAACCACCACAGTTCCTTTTCCGGTATACCCAGCTCTTTTATCCTTCTCATAAGTTTATCATAATCTTCCTCTCTCTGTGACCCTCCTATTATTTCCCCTATCAGGGGGAACAGTACATCCAGTGCCCTCACTGTCTTACCGTCATCATTCTGCTTCATATAGAAAGCCTTTATATCCATTGGATAATCCGTAACCATCACCGGTCGCTTGTAATACTGCTCAACGAGGTATCTCTCATGCTCGGCCTGCAGGTCCCTTCCCCATCCAACCGGGAATTCCCAGTCTTTGCCCGACTTTGACAGAACATCAACAGCCTCGGTATAGGTTATCCTTACATAGTCATTGGCAAGTACAAAATTGAGCCTTTCCAGTAAGCCCTTATCGATCATATTATTTAGAAACGTTATATCATCTCCGCAATTGTCCAGGACATATTTTATCAGGTATTTTGTAAATTCTTCCGCCAGGTCCATATTATCATCATTATCATAAAAGGCCATCTCCGGTTCTATCATCCAGAATTCGGCAAGGTGTCTTGGCGTATTTGAGTTTTCCGCCCTGAAAGTAGGGCCAAAAGTGTATATTTCGCCGAGGGAAAGCGCGCCCAGCTCACCTTCAAGCTGGCCTGATACGGTCAGGTTTGTTTCCCTGCCGAAAAAATCTTTTGTAAAGTCAACCCTGCCATTTCCGTCTTTGGGTGGATCATTGAGGTCGAAGGTGGTTACCCTGAACATCTCTCCCGCACCTTCAGCATCCGAACCTGTGATGATCGGTGTATGAAGGTAATAGAATCCCTTATCATTGAAATATTTATGAACGGCATATGCCAGGGCATGCCTTATCCTGAATACCGCCCCGAAAGTGTTGGTCCTGAACCGCAGGTGTGCTATCTCGCGCAGGAATTCCATTGAGTGTCCTTTTTTCTGCAGGGGGTATTTTTCAGGATCTGCCGGTCCGTATATTTCAATCTTCCTTGCCTGTATTTCCAGGGGCTGACCCCTGCCTTCCGACCGCACCAGCTTTCCTTCAACTGCGAGAGAGGCCCCCGTTGTTATCTGCCTGAGCATCTCCTCATCAAAAGCCTGCATATCAACCACCACCTGTATGTTATTTATGGTTGAACCATCATTCATGGCAATGAAGGAAACCTGCTTGCTTCCCCTCCTTGTTTTTACCCATCCTTTTACCAGGACATCCCTGCCGGGTTCAGAATCGAGTATATTTTTTATTTTCTCCCTGCGCATATTAATCCTGCTTTTGTCATTTTAATCAATGACAAAAATATAAACTAATATTTGATTTAGCATGATTTTTGTGGGCTAATCGCCCTTCTCTGTGGTTTCTATCTGATCCCTTATTAATGGAGTCAGGGGAATTTTTTAATCCGTCTAAGTGGTTTAAGTGGTTTAAGGTTTAAAATATTAAGAGATTCAGAGGTCAGGATCATTCATCCTTAGCCTAAATATTGTTTCTCTATTCGCATCATTTTCGTATCAACAGGTTCGCATATCTTCGCATCAACCATACATAAACTGAGCCTTCGACGCAAAACTTGCTCTAGGGTTCACGCAGCACACTGGTATTTTAGAGCTGTTGGCTATGATTTGCTGTTCCTGTGCACCAAGCACGTAATCGACCGTGGAGATATTTTTTGTTGTCATTATCAGTATCAGGTCAGCATTAATTTTTTCGGCAAAGTCGATGGTCTGTTGCGCCAGGTGGCCTCTTTTCATCTCATGTATCTCGTACTCGATATTATTCTGGATAAGATATTTAATGGCAAAATTCAGGTTTATATTGGTTTTTTTGAGAAGGCTCTTATCAGAAGTGACTGTTTTGAGGATATGTACTTTCGAGTCAAAATATTTACCCATGAAGATGGTCATCTTGAGCTTTTCTTTATTCTCTGACCTGAAATCAACGGGAAAAACTATATTCTGGTATTTCTCCATATCTTTCGGCTTATCCTGAACCACGATAAAAGGCACCTTTGAACCCACCAGCACCTTGAGAGCCCAGCTTCCCGTTACTTTCTGCATACCTTTCATGCCATGGGTACCCATTACTACGAGGCTGGCCTTTTCCTCATTCACATATTCGGCAATAGCTTTAAAAATAGATCCCGGGACGAGGACTGTCCCTGCCTCCACACCATATTCCTCTTTGCCGTATTGAGCCCACTGGTTAAGTCTGTCTTCCTTTTTCTTATATTCCGCGGCTTTTATTTTCCTTTCCACTATATGAAGCAGGTGTATTTGTGCATTTATCATCTTTGATATCTTGGCCGCATGCGCAAGTGCAAATTCAGCTTTTTCTGTAAAATCCCATGGGACTACAACAATTTCCTTATCCTTTTCCATGATTTTTAAAGTATTGTATCTAACGTAAAGTTAAAATCTTTTCGCAAATAATCAAACCATTTCATGCGCTAATGAAGGTTATCTGAAAGGGTGATGCTTATCCCCCTTTTTTGGGCACAAGGTATGTGCAGCTTACTGCCACTAATAATGCCACAATGAACGTCAGCAGTCGTGCAGGTATGCCTTTTTCTGTATATGACGTCACCAATACAGGTATCTTCTCTTCAATCTCTTCACTGCTCCACTGTTCTGAAACCAGTGCTGTAAGATCTTCTTCAAAGCTTCCTGCACCAACATATTTGGTGCCTGTCATTTCCTCAAATAAAACGGTTTCATCTTCAGTTATCACATCCTGTTCTATAAGGAATGACGTCTTTTCTTCAGTTATCCTGTAATGCTGCTCGAAGCCGCCGCTTATCCAGAACACCGTAAAGAGTAAGCCTATTATTATTGTTGCCAGTGCGGCCCTTCCGTGAAAACGCTTCCAGAAAAGTGAAAGGAGGATAACAACGGAAAATGTACATCCTATTCCTGCCCATACGTAACTCACCAGGGTAAAGATCAGGTTTGAAGGCGAAACGTAAGCAATTGCCAGTGCTATCACTGCCAGCAGCGCGGTCACCAGCCTGGAGCGTCGCAGTGTCCTGTCCTTTTTTAACTTTGCCGCCTCGGCGCCTTCCTTTTTGAGAAGGTTTTCCGACAGCTCTGTAGCCGACAGGATAAGTAACGAATCTGCCGTTGAAATCATGGCTGCTATGGCTCCCGTAATGAGTATAGCCGCAAAAGCAGGCGGGAAAAGGGTTAGTATCACCCTTGGCATAACATATTCTGGGTCATCAAGCCCTGTCGGGCCAAAGAGTGCTATTCCTATCCACCCTATGCTCAGCGCCCCGATATATGCAACTATCGTCCATGCTATACCTACATTACGGGCCTTCTTTGCATGCCTGGTATCCCTTATCGCCATAAACCGCATGCTGAGCTGCGGCTGGCCACCCAAATAACCGAAAAACCAGGAAAAGCCTCCGGCAATGATCAGCCCTGCTCCGAAACCCCTGGCAGCACCTGTGACTGATGTGTATGAATCACCCGCCGACTGCAATGCTTCAGGTATGCTCTGTGCAAAGATCTCAGGGTGGTTGGCAAGGTAAATAATACCTGTTATCGGACCTACAATCAGGGTTATGATCATCACAATAGCCTGTATCACATCAGTATATACAACCGACCTGAATCCACCGTAAATGGTATACGGAACTATTATTGCCGCTGTGATGAACATGCCCAGC
Source organism: Bacteroidales bacterium (assembly GCA_016928075.1). Classification (GTDB taxonomy): domain Bacteria; phylum Bacteroidota; class Bacteroidia; order Bacteroidales; family VadinHA17; genus UBA9300. The sequence continues at coordinate 13,925 of JAFGLJ010000016.1, forward strand.
CGGGCATCGATATCGAACAATGTATGTAATGTTTTACCACCTCCCAGGAATTGTGCACCAACGTAGAAAAAGAAGAAGAATACTATCGTAAGGCTGCCCACAATCCTTATCTGCCTTCCGTTTTCACCATGCTTCCTAGATATATATTCTGCAAAGGAGTTGACGTTGTATTTCTCTGCTTCATCCCTCAGGCGCCAGGCAAGTACCACCCAGGCAGTAATTATGCCAAACACACAGCCAAGCGCTGTCCATATTTCCGTCAAGCCCATGGCGTATGCGGCCCCGGGTAATCCCAGCAGCGCCCAGGACGATTCACCCGTTGCCCTCTCCGAGAGGGCAGCTACCCAGCCCGGCAATCCACGTCCCGCAATAGCATAATCCTTACTTGTCTTTACTTTCCTTCCCTGGTATAACCCCCACAGGATCAATAATCCCATGTAGATAACCATTACGATCAAGATCTGCAGCTGGTGTTCCATAGTACGGTGATTTTTTGATCCACTAATTTAATCAGATCAGCTCAATAATCACAATTGCTTTGCGACATATAAAAGTTGAATAAAGTTGAATAAAGTTTAGAATGAGTTGAGAATGAGTTTTGGATTTTTTTTGGTAACCTGGAGTGATATCTCGCTGTGTTTAACTAAAAATTCAAATCATGTACATGTTTAATTTTGAAAAACTTGATGTTTGGAAGAAAGCAAAGGAATTCGCCAAAAAGGTTTATGCCCTGACTAAAAAGTTCCCTGAAGAAGAGAAATTTGTCCTAACAAGCCAGCTCAGAAGATCTGCTATATCTGTTTGCTCAAATATTGCAGAAGGCTCCTCCAGGATTTCAAAAAACGAACAAAAACACTTCTATAACCTGGCTTACTCCAGCCTTATGGAGAATGTAAACCAGTTCTTAATCAGTGAAGACCTGGACTATATTACAGAAAATGATGTTCAGGTTTTAAGGAAAGACGTGAATATTATTTCCTATATGCTTAATAATCTCCGACTATCCGTGGATAAGAGGCAATGAGAGTTTAGATAAAGTTGAATAAAGTTGAGAATGAGTTGAAAAAGTTACTAAATAACTCATTCTCAACTCATTCTCAACTTTATTCAACTCATTCTCAACTTTTAGAGGTACATACTCTTCTGCTGCCTGTACAGCATACTGTAAGTACCACCGGCCTTGATAAGCTCCTTATGCGATCCCGTTTCAACAACCCTTCCCCTGTCAATCACTATTATCCTGTCGGCTATGCTCACGTTGGCCAGCCTGTGGCTTATCAGTATGCATGTGCGACCTGACGCCAGCTCTTTAAAACGGGTAAATATTTCATATTCCGAATTTGCATCCAGGCTGCTTGTAGGCTCATCCAGTATAAGTATTTCTGAATCGCGGTACAGAGCACGTGCAAGGGCTATCTTCTGCCACTCGCCCCAGCTCAGCTCCCTGCTGTCGTCAAACAACCTTCCTATCACCGTATCATATTTTCTGGGCAGGCTGTTCAGCAGGTCATGCACCCCGGCCTTCACAGCCGATTCATGCATCCTTTTATCATCCTTTTCCGCAAAAATATCCCCCGCCCTTATATTATCTCCCGCGCTGAGATTGTAAAGCATAAAATCCTGGAACACTACCGAGAAGAACCTTCGGTACTTCTCGGGGTCAATATTTCTTATATCGTTACCGTCTATAAGTATTTTCCCGGCCTGCGGATCATAAAGCCTGCAAATAAGTCTCACCAGTGTTGTTTTCCCTGCCCCGTTGGCCCCGACGAGAGCCACTGTCTCACCTTTACTGATCTTTATGTCAATTCCCCTGAGCACATCACTGGCTGAAGAGGGATACCTGAAATAAAGGTTTTCAATTCTTATATTGCTCCTGAACCTGTCAACATCCACTACGGGGGGCATGATAACAACCTTTTCCTTCAGGTTAAGAAACTCAAACACATCACTGATAAAAAGGCTGTCCTCGTACAGACCGGCTGTGGCGCTGAGTATCTGTTTTATGTAGGTCATGCCCATCCTGAAGGCCAGCAGGAACAAGGCCAGGTCACCCAGGCTGATATACGAGCTGATGGTCTTGATAACAATATAATAAAGGGTTATCAGTACGGCAGCAGCTTTAAAAATACCCGAAACCAGTTCAATAAGTGAGCGCTTTCTTACTATGTCAATCTCTTCCTTTTTCTGCTTATCAAAATTCTCACGGAAGAGAGTGGAGAAAAGCTCACCCAGCCCGAACAACCTCAGTTCGCGCGATGGCCTGTCGCCCGTGAGCAACCAGTTGAAATATGCAGCCTTTCGTGCAACCGGTGTCAGTTCCCTGCGGAAATTATACAGCACGTCCGAATAATAGATCCTGAGCCATATCCCCGGTATATTGGCAACAACAAGTATCACAACGAGCCACCAGTTAAGGGTTGCCAGCAGGCCGGCCATCAGTATTAAAGAGATGCCTGCTCTCAGCATCGATACAAGATTGTTTACTATGGATGCCGGCCTGAACGGTGCCTCCCTCGAAGCCCTTGTCAGGTGGTCATAATAATCAGGGTTCTCGAAGTGCTGCAGGTCAAGGGAAACCGACTTTTTGTGAATCAGTCCGTACATGTACAACTCCAGGTGATAAGCCTGCTTTCTCCTTACGAGGTTGCCTATTGATTGTGAAGCCTCATCAAGGAAATATACTATTGCTATGGCCAGGATCATCAATAGGACCATCCTTGTATTGGTGGCACTCACATCGCCGGCAGCTACGGTGACAGCATCAATAAGTTTCTTGATATACCATATCAGTGCAAGGGGAATGAAGCTGCTTACCAGCGAGATTAACATATTGGCTGTTGTCCAGCCCGGTGCCGAACGCCGCACCAGCTGAAGCGATTTCCCGAACAAACTGATCCTGGATTTCATAAGCTGAAGATACAAAATATTCCTCATCCCGGGCCCTTCCAGGAATCATCCCATTGGAACCGAGCTTCGAGTATTCGAGGCGAGTTCGCGAGCAGACGGTGATTGTGGCTTGTGGGAGCGAGCAATATTGAAATGATCCAGGATCATCAGCATGCTGGTAACAATTAATTTGCCCTGATAGTACCTAAAATCTTTATCTCAACCTGATAACCTTCAAGTTCTGAAGGAAGGAGATCCATTGTATCTTTGTTCTTCTCCCGTAAACCAATGATAATTGCCGGCTTATTGTTACGCCCTTTTCCAATCCCCAGAGATACTACTCCTTCAATTTTCATAATAGAGGATTCATACTTGCTTTTTACTTCATTAATTGTAAGCGACATCCTATTTCTTTATTAATATATAATTTCAGGTATATCTCACGAGATAGTGTTGAAGCCGTTTTAAAGTATCTTCTATGTTGAAAAACAAAGATTAAACAGTTACTCCTAATGCTGAAAAAACATTTTCGATCCTGCTGATGACAGTTGATGAGTCACTGCCCGCGAACAGCAAACCCACCAGGCGGTTATCGGTGGTCAATACTGCAGAACCACTATCACCTGGCTGGCTCATTGCACCCGCCATAAGCTGATCCTCGAACATGGCTACTCCTGAACCGCCGTAATCAACTGTGACAATGACATCTACCTGCGTAATTATTCCTGTTGTCAGCCCGGTTGTTCGTCCGCTTTTCTTCACATCCATATTCAACTCGCCTGGCACAGAACCATTTATTGTACCAATATCAAGAATTTCATTACTGACCATACTATCGTCCAGTGGTTTTGCAATGGCGGCATCTACAAGGTTATAAACAGTTTCCGTGCTTATTATCTTAAACCTGGTTTTGCTGTTCACTAACTTTGTCAGTAAATTCAGAAAATTAGCAATAAAGGATGCTACAGGACATGTACCCTGATCATCAGTAAAACTAATTGGAATAAACTGGTACAGGTTAGCAATATGATCAGCCGGGAAGGTCCCGCCATCATATTGCCCGGGCTGTAATATTGGATCACCGATGGTGGCATCATTGCTGTTTGCCAGTACATGATTATTTGACAGAATAAATACTTCATTATTCTTCTTTACAAGGCATCCAAGGGTGCCTGCAGTAATGCTTATATGACCTATGCTGCAACCACCCGGGGCAGGCCGTATCCTTCCGGTATTTGAATATGCACGTATTATCCCGGTTTCCACTATATCGGTGGGAACACCTTCATAGGCTGATGGTATGATATCCTTTTCTGCCAATTCCGAAACGGGTAATTTCTCTTTTACAGAGCAAATAATACTCGGTATCTCGGTTTTTTTACCATCCACAGTTTTGAAACCTGTACCAATGGCAATCACATTCGGATTTTTAAGAATGCGTTTATCTGCAGTTCTCCGGATCTCTTTGATTTTTGATAAATCCTGGTCCATGGCTACTTATTATAAGGGTTATTATTAGAAAAGTGTATAATTATTGGTTTGAATTGTATTTAACTAAGCTATAAGAGAATAATGTAATTGCAGTACTAAGTATATGGCAAAGTTATACCAAATATGACCTGAAGTCAAGTTTTTTTCAAATTGCTTACGCATGGCGTAACCTGCCTCACGAAGCGGGGTGAGCCAATGCTGGAATAATGGAATACTGGAATGATGGAATAATGGACATTGGGGTCTCATTATTTAAGTGGTTAGGTAGATTTCATTAGACTCTTTAACTACTTGGCTGTCTTACCAGGTCCCAGTATATTTCTTTACTTCAAGGCTTTCAATCAACTTTCTCAATCCATTTTCCAATTTATATGCCACCGAATCCCATTCTTCATAATCAGTCTTCTTAATCTGATCGGAAAAATAATAAGTATTAGTTCCTGATACTGATTCACCAAGTGAAGACTGAGAAAAATTCAGAAAGTTCAAATACTCAGAAATACTCTTTCTACAATAACCTTCAGCAATATTTCTA
>JAFGLJ010000017.1 GCA_016928075.1 Bacteroidales bacterium
ATATTCAGTGACCGATGATTGCGGTAACTCGATAAATGTTACACAGACTATTACGGTTAATGATGTAACCTTACCAACAGCCACTAACCCTGCACCAATTAATGTAGAGTGTTTATCTGATGTACCTGCACCGGATATTGCAGTAGTGACTGATGAAGCAGACAATTGTACTGCAACACCAGCAGTAGCTTTCATAAGTGATGTTAGTGACGGCAATACATGTCCTGAGGTAATAACAAGGACATATTCAGTTACGGATGATTGTGGAAATTCAATAAATGTCACACAATCCATCACAATTAATGATATTACGCCACCCACAGCCAGTAATCCTCCACCAATTAACGTGGAGTGTTCAGGCGATGTGCCTGCACCGGATATCACAGTTGTTACAGATGAAGCGGACAACTGCACAGCAGCACCGGCTGTAGCCTTTGTAAGTGATTTAAGTGATGGCAATACCTGTCCTGAGATAATAACCAGAACATACTCAATAACAGATAATTGCGGAAATTCAGTTAATGTTACGCAAACCATCACAATTGATGATATAACTGATCCTGTAATAACAGGTTGCCCGGCTGATATAACAGTACCTGCAGATGGGGTAACGTGCGACGCAGTAGTAAGCTGGACAGAACCCACTGCTACGGATAATTGCAGCCTGGCAAGTTTCACCGGCAGTCATGTTCCGGGAGCTACCTTCAGCATGGGTATAACAATAGTAACCTATACAGCAACAGATGACTGCGGTAATACTGCAATATGTACATTCAATATTACGGTCATAGATGAGGAAGCCCCGGTGATAACAACATGTGCAACTGACAGAATTATTCCTCCCGACATTAACTGTGAAGCAATAATGCCTGATCTTACAGGTGAAGTTACCGCAACAGATAACTGCAGTCCTGGCATTGTAATTACACAGGTACCGGCTGCCGGAACAGTGATACCTGCAGGCACAACTACCGTTACGTTGACTGCCACTGACGGAAGCGGTAATTCAACAGATTGCTTTGCCGATGTGATTGTTATTGATGATTCTGATCCCGTACTTGTGACTAAAGATACTACAGTTTATATTGGTCCGGGTAATACAGTCACCATTGACAGTTCTTATGTCTGGGATGCTATTAATTCATATGATAATTGTGGTATAACCAGCGTCATAATAGATGTCAGTACTTTCGACTGCAGCATGCTGGGGCCCAATACTGTAAATGTAACTGCATATGATGCAACAGGAAACAGTGCCGCTGGAACAGCTACGGTAACGGTGAGCGACACAAACACTGTTGTTGCTGATGCCGGGCCTGACTACGATATTTGCATAACTGATGTATCATACAGCCTGACTGCTGCATCAGTGGTTAATGGCACAGTGCTGTGGGGCAGTACCGGCGATGGAGTATTTGATGATCCGACACTTGTTAACCCGACTTACACACTTGGTCCATCAGACACAGACAGTGTAAAACTGTATATGGATGTAACGCCCGTGGTAGGATGTACAGCAGTAAGTGATACAATGAAACTGACTATAAGTGAAGCAGCAGTGGCTGATGCCGGAGCAGATGATGCCGTGTGTGCTTCAGAAACTGCATACACCATTACAGATGCATCATCAAGCGGGGGAACTGTTTTATGGACGAGCAGCGGAGACGGCAGCTTCGACGATGCCACAGCAGATAATCCCGTGTATACCTTCGGGACCGGTGATATAAGTGCAGGATCAGTAACACTGACCATGACAGTAACAGGCAGTGGATCATGCGGGGAAGACACGGACGAAAAAATTATAACTATTAATGAATTGCCGGCGATAATTGTTGATGAACATTCTGATATAACCTGTAATGGATTAACAGATGGAGTGCTGAGGATAAGTGGCAGTGGCGGAACAGCACCATACCTATACAGTATTAATGGTGCTCCTTACCAGGCATCAGGAGAATACTCAGGACTGTCAGCAGGTGATTATGATCTTTCAGTGATTGATGACAACGGTTGCCGGAGAGACACCACTATAACAATAATTGAACCGGATGTATTAGACTACACACTTGATAATGTAACCGATAATAGCTGCTATGGCTCGGATGATGCCTCGATAAGTATTACTGTTACCGGTGGCACCCAGCCCTATGTTATCAGCTGGACTGGTCCCGATGGGTTCTCCTCGACAGACGAGGACCTGGTTAACCTTTCAGCAGGTCTCTATTCACTGAACCTGACAGATGCCAATAATTGCAATGTGTTTACCCTTGATATTCTGATAACCGAACCGCCACAGATATTGATTACAACGGTTGCCATATCAGATTATAACGGGTATGGAGTGAGCTGCTACGGTGATACTGACGGCTATATTGAAGTTGATGTAAGCGGAGGCACCGGTACATTGACTGCAAGCTGGGAAGGACCGGGCGGATTTACATCTTCAGATGAGGATATCTATGATCTGGTAGCAGGTGATTATATACTGACCGTTACAGACGGAACAGGGTGCTCTGAGACCTATGAAGTAAGCCTGACTGAACCGGATGAACTTAATATAGATTTTTATGTTACCGATGCTTCCTGCCCGGATGTGGCCGATGGTTCAATTGACCTGACTATCACGGGAGGAGTGACTCCCTATATAATCCTCTGGGGCGACGAGGCAACTACAGAAGACCGTTCATCAATATCTGCCGGCAATCACACTGTCCAGGTAACAGATGCCAATGGTTGTACAGAACAGGCATTTATTACGGTGAATGTCATCGGTATAAACTGCCTTGAGGTTCCGGAGGTGATTACTCCCGGTGTGGCTGATGGAAAGAATGATGTTTTGAAAATAAGGAATATAAGCCTGTATCCCAATGCTGAAATCAAGATATTCAACAGGTGGGGTAAGTTGATCTTCAGTGCTAAAAACCTTGAGGATAACCAGTGGGATGGTACCTATCAGGGTAGAGCTCTGCCGGTCGATTCATACCACTATATTCTTGATCTTGGCGATGGGTCTACACCAAGAACAGGGACAATAACAATAATTAGGTAAAATTGACTAATTCTTAGCGTCAATATGAGAAATACTAAAAAAATACTGTTTATTATATGTGGCATCCTGCTGGGTATCTCTTTACAGGCTCAGCAGGTACCAATGTATAGCCAGTATGTAATGAATGGATTTTTAATCAATCCTTCTTATGCAGGTAATGACGGGTATACCACCCTCAATCTCACAGCCAGGGAACAGTGGATAGGAATCCCTTCTTCTCCAAGTACTTATGCTGTAAGTTTCCAGACCAGACTGCTCAGGAACAGTTATATCCAGAGGTCAACAACAGTCCGCAAAGATAATGTCCTTCCAACCAGGGAAAGCAGGGTTGGACTGGGAGGATATATTTTCAATGACCGGAATGGTATTATACGAAGGACAGGTTTTGAGCTGGCCTATGCGTATCACATCGACATTGACAGGTACGCATCACAGCTTTCTTTCGGCCTGGCTTCTACGGTCTACCAGTTTGCAATAGACCTTGATGGTGCAGTCGTTGCCGATATTGACGATGAATTTCTTAATAATTATGACAGGGTAGTGTTTATCCCGGATTTTAATTTCGGAGTGAGCTATACAACCCGGAAATTTTATCTCGGATTTTCTGCCACCCAATTGTTCAGGGGAGCCCTTACACTTGGCAATACCGCTAAGAATCCCCGTACAGAGCTGGGCCACTTCTTTATAACCGGTGGAGTGAAAATTCCGCTTGCAGGGAACGACTGGGTTCTTGAACCATCTGCATTCATAAAAACATCGGATATGCTACTTACATCTTCCCAGGTTGATATCACAACAAGGATATATTACCGCGAAAATTACTGGGCTGGCATATCATACCGTACACAGGATGCTGTAATAATGCTGCTCGGGTTTACGTATGACAGGTTCTATTTTGCTTATGCCTTTGACTTTGCATTAACCGATATAAGAAAGCACAGTTTCGGGTCACACGAGCTGTCATTTGCAGTTAAATTCGGAGATAATGCTAGAAGATACCGCTGGCTGAACCAGTATTAGTGATTTAGTCACGCTGCATATTAATTATGCTGAACGAGCATAAAATATTGCTCCCGCTGTTGCTCGCAGGAATAATTATCCTCCCTGCCGGTATATTGAAAACAGGCCCTCAGGCCGGTAAGAAAAATGACCTTGACATAATGTTCTATAATGCTGAGAATTTCTTTGACACAATAGATAGTGACCTTGATGATGATGAATTCCTGCCCCTGTCACCGCGAAGATGGGATTCTTATAAATATTACAGGAAGCTGAGAAATGTTTATAAAGTAATATTATTGTGTGGCAGGGATATGTCTTCTCCAGATATTATAGGGATGTGTGAAGTTGAGAATGAGAAGGTGCTGAAAGACCTTTGTGAAAGGACATATCTCTACCGGGGTAAATATGACTATATAATATCTTCAGGAAAGGATGAAAGGGGGATTAATACTGCATTGCTTTTCAAAAAGGATATGTTGCAGTTAATTTCCTCTGCTTCATGGTGCCCGGTGAACGATGATGGAGCTTATATAGCTACCCGTGCAGCGCTTTACAGCAGGCTGAAATCGGGGAACGATACCCTTGATATCATTGTGTGTCACTGGCCTTCAAGAAGGGGAGGGGCCATAGAATCAGAAAACATGCGTAAAAGAGTGGCATCCTTTATCAGAGAGAAAGTAGATAGTCTCGGTAAAGAAAGGAAAATAATAATTATGGGCGATCTGAATGATGAACCCGGTTCTGATTCGGTTTATAAAATTTTACAGGCTGTCAGGGAAGGAGAGGACAGGAGTAATGATGCCCTGGTGAACACAGTATTTGGCTATGAGAACGGTGAGGGAAGTTATAAATACCAGGGAACATGGTACCTGTTCGACCAGGTGATATTATCCTCATCACTTTACAGGGAGGAAGGCGGTTTTTGTTATGAAAAACAAAGCTTCAGGATTGTTAACGAGGATGCTTTATTGACAGGGGATACCTCGTACAAGGGTCTTCGACCCTACGGCACATGGTGGGGTTACGAATATACGGGTGGTTTTAGTGATCATCTTCCCGTTACGATAAGACTGGTGAGAAGGTAAAACTATTTATCCACAGGCTTAAGGCCTATCTCTGCAGCTTTCTTAATGAGGTAGTCCATGGCAGCTTCATGATCATTTGGTATAATTCCGTCAAGTATGGCTTCCTTTATGCTTTCTTTCAAATATCCAACCTGCCGGCCCGGTTTAAGATCGAACATCTGAATTATTTTATTACCGTCAATTGGGGGCTGGAAATTCCTTACATGATCCTTTTCCTCAATTTCAGTCAGTTTCTGTCTTACTATACTGAAATTACGTAAATGCTGTTTTACCTTTTTCTCATTCTTCGAGGTAATATCAGCCTCGCATAGCATCATAAGATCATCAATATCATCTCCTGCATCGAACAATAACCTTCGTACCGCGGAGTCGGTTACAGATTCCTGCGAAAGGATAATTGGTCGCAGATGCAGTGCAACAAGCTTCTGAACATACCTCATCCTGTCATCCATAGGAAGCTTAAGTCGCTTAAATATACCGGGTACCATCCTGGAGCCGACATATTCATGTCCATGGAATGTCCATCCTGTCCCTTCTATGTATTTTTTGGTTTTGGGTTTGGCAATATCATGCAGAAGGGCTGCCCAGCGCAGCCATAAGGAATCAGATTTAATACTGATATTGTCAACAACCTGCAAGGTATGTTCAAAATTATCCTTGTGACCATGTTTTTCAATCATTTCTACTCCCTTCAAGTTATAAACCTCCGGCAGGATTATTTTTAAAAGGCTGCTCTCATAAAGCAATCTGAAACCTTCGGAAGGCTTGTTGCTCAGTAATATTTTATTCAGTTCAATTGTGATTCTTTCATACGAGACGATGGAGATGCGTTCAGCATTATTTTTTATTGATTTGAAAGTTGCAGGGTGAATATCAAATTCGAGCTGGCATGCAAACCTTATTGCCCTTAACATTCTCAGCGGATCATCTGAAAAAGTCTTACCAGGTTCCAGTGGTGTGCGTATTATCCTTTTATCGAGGTCCTTTATACCGTTAAATGGATCAATCAGCTTTCCGTAGCTATTCCTGTTAAGGCTTATTGCAAGTGCATTTATGGTAAAATCACGTCTGTTCTGGTCGTCTTCGAGAGTGCCATTCTCAACAACAGGTTTGCGTGAATTACTGCTGTATGATTCTTTCCTGGCTCCAACAAACTCAATGATATGACCTTTGGTCCTGAACATTGCCGTGCCGAAATTCTTATATACTGTAATCTTTATTCCGGGAGAGATCCTTCTTGCAACTTTTATTGCCAGTTCAATACCGCTTCCATCCACAACAATGTCAATATCCCTTTTCTCATAATCGCGACCCAGCAAGCAATCCCTGACATAACCACCAATAACATATGCTTCAACACCTGATTCATACGCAGAATCGGCGATTATGCTGAATATCCTGTCAGATATAAATCTGTTAATATCTAAATATGACGATTTGTTCATAATATATGACAAAATTACAATTTAATGCTTAAAAAACATTTATTAAATTAGCATTTGAACAACGGTACAGTCTTTGACGTTATATTACAAACTTTTTAAGCATAACATTATGGTAGAACATCTGACTAAAGAGACTTTTTTGACAAAGGTATTCAATTACGAGCAAAACAAGGAATGGAAATTTGAAGGCAGCAAACCTTGTATGATAGATTTTTACGCCGACTGGTGTCAGCCCTGTAAGATGGTTGCACCCATCCTCGAGCAGTTAGCAAAAGAGTACAATGGTTCATTAGACATATATAAGATCGACACTGAATCTGAGCAGGAGCTTGCCGCAATTTTTGGTATCAGGAGTATACCTTCACTTTTATTTGTTCCAAAGGATGGTCAGCCTCAGATGGCTATGGGAGCATTACCAAAAGATACGTTTGAGAGAGCAATAAAAGAAGTATTAGGTATTGAAAAACCAGCATAAATATTAAAAAAAAGTTAAATATTCGATTTTTTTGGCCTTTTATTGCAACATTTTATACTTTTAAATCGTTAAAAGAACAGAAGGTAACACCAAACAACAACAGTAGTTTGTTTTCTGGGATTTAGGTTTAGGGACATTAGGGAAAATCAGGGCTTCAAGTCCTGATTTTTTTATTCCATTTCGTCTATGATTTTATCAATTTCTTCTTCTGTAGACCTGAGTTTTGACTGGCACAGTCTTAATAATTCCGAAGCCCGTTTTACTTTCCCTGAGAGTTCATCAACATCAAGCTCTCCTGACTCAATCTGTTCAAGAATTTTTTCGAGCTCTTCTACAGCCTGATTAAATGAAGGTTTCTTATCGCTCATTTCTATTATTAATATGAATGAAAAAAGTTGTTCCTGAGTATTCTTTACTTTCCAGGCTTATGGTACTGTTATTTTTCTCAACCATAAGCTTGACTATAAGAAGGCCCAGCCCAATCTTATCAGGGTAATGCGACGATTCATCTTTAACCCTTCTTATGTCAAAGATTCTGTTTTGTAAATCTGCCGGAATACCACTACCGAAGTCGGTTACTGAGAGCAGGCAATCTGATTTTGCTTTTTCAGCTCTTATTATAATGTCTGATTTTGGTGATGAATGGTCAATACTGTTTTCAGTGAGGATCATTATTATGGTTTTCAGTGAAAACCTGTCATACATTATATTGAGTTCGGGGTCTATATCAAATCTTAACCTGATATCCTTTTTCAGTGCAATTCCTAGAAGGGATGGTAACATTTCGTGTAAGAAATCATTAAGGTTGATAGCAGTGAATTCTGCCATATATTTATTGCGCTGCAGTTTTGACCAGAGAAGGATTCTTTCCAGTCCCTTCTCTATACCTGAAGCTTCCTTATGCAGCACTTCCATCATTGTTTTAAGTTTAAGGTCTTTATTATTATCCTTCAGGTAGCTACTGATTTCAGTAAGCCTGTGTGTAAGACCATTAAACGGTCTGCTTAGCTTGAGTGATACAATTGAAAAGAAATCATTTTTATTTTCTCGTATACTGAGTATTCTTTCTTTATACTTCGTAGACCTCTCATATGCTTCCTGTAGTCCGGCCCTTCTTTGTACAAGTTTTTTGTTTGTTATTCTTATACTTATGACACTATATATAAGATAAAGCAATACAATAAAGGTTATCCCGAGGGCAAAGTATATAATGAAAGAAATGGTTTTTTCTATTCTCATTCGTTTTAATATCAACTCATTTTGTTTTTTCGACCATTCAATCTCTTCTTCGGATGCCCTTATGCTTAACCTTACATTATAATCTGACACAAGATCCTGAACTTCCCTGTGAATCATTTCACTTTTATGTTTACGGTATGATAACCTGTAGTCGATGGCTTTCCTCTGGTTCCCTTTCTTCAGATACTGTTCTGAAAGGTTAAAAAATACGTCGACAGGTTCATTAATTTCACTGTTATACAGTAATTCAAAGTTGATACTGTCGAGATAATTTTCCGCGAGGTTGAGGTTATCATTAAGAATATGTAATCTGACCAGTCTCAGGTTAATCATGCTTTTATAATGCTCGGAGCTGAGTATATTATTTTCAATCTTCATTGAATCAATCCACCTCATACTGCCCTGTTCCCCTGTAACGTAATATGTATCAAAGAGGAAGGCGTAAGTTTCCAGTTTTCTTCCATACCCTTTCATATTCCTGTAATATTCCAGAGCTTCCAGCAGGTACTGCACGCTTTTTTCATAATCCTCATATGAAAGGTATGTTTCACCCAGTGTGGTAAGCTCATCGCCAATCCTTTTTGAATCGAGCGCTTTCTTCCTGAGGGCAATTGATTCCTTGTAATATTCAATACTTCTCAGGGTATCTTTCTTTTTGAAATACACCAGGCCAAGGTTATGCAATATTGATGCACTGGTTTCATTGAGATTGAGGCTGTCGGATATGGAGAGTGCTTTCAGGTAGTTTTCTTCTGCACTGTTGAGCAATCCTGAGTTAGTATAAAGGTTGCCATATATGTGAAATGTTTCGGCTATTTTTTCAGAATCATTAATTTTACGAGCTATTTCCATCCTTTTATCAGCATATACAAGGCCTGTTCTCAAAGACCTGTATTGTTCACCCAGGGCATAATCTTTCAAAATCCTGAGCTTAACTGAATCATGCATTTCCGATATTATTGACAGTATACTGTCAGTTACTCCCGCCTGCCCGTAACTGTAAAAGCTGGTGAATAGAAAAATTATGATAAATAAACCATTCCTTTTAAGCATTTGCTTTGGGGATCTTTAATATTATTGTGGTACCGTTTTCACGGCTGTTGTCAATGTCAAGTTCACCCTTGTTCATCTGAAGCAGATCGATACATATTGTGAGACCCAGCCCACTGCCCTTTTCACTGCCGGTACCCGGCTTTGACATCAGGTAATTACCCTGAAGTACGCTGTTACGAACCTCTTCGTCCATACCAATACCATCATCCTCGATAGTGATATTTATAAATTCCTTATCATCCCATGCGTTAATCCTTATCTCTCCCCCTGTGTTACTGTATTTTATTGCGTTATTCAGGACATTACGCATAACTGATTTTAGAACATCAGGATTTATCATGGCAGTTATTTTATTGTCGACTCCTGTTTTCACATTTATATTTTTTCTTTCTGCAAGAGGTTTGTATAGAATTGCAACATCATCCACTATATTTTTTACTCTGACTTCGGATATAACAAGCTTGTCTTTTCCTTCCTGAATTGTGGCAATACTCTTAAGGTTAATTAACAGCTGGTTAAGTTGAAATGACGTTTCACTCAGCATATTGCTGTACTCTATCATACTTTCTTTATCCAGGGCTTCATAGTCATCAACCATTAATCTGCTGAAACCAAGTATGGCCTGAAAGGGGTTTATCAGGTCATGGGCAAATACTGAAATAAGTGTGTCAAGCAGCTTATTTTCTTTCTCGAGTTCTTTATTGGTTTTTCTCAGTTCGCGATTAACCAGTGCAAACTTTTCCGTTTCAATGCTGAACTCTTCCTTGGAATCATTTCTTATCCTTCTTATATACAGCAATATCAAAAACAGGACAATGAATGCAACAAGAATTATTATGAAAGTGATCATTAATTTGTGTGCTGCATCCTGCCTGGTCCTGTTCAGGTTCATCTCACGATCGATACTCTCTTTAAGTCTGAGATTTCTTGTCTCTTCATACTCAACCATAAGGAGAGAAATGATTTCCTCTCTGTCTATCATATTGTCTTCCGCATGAATATCACTCAGAATCTTTTCATATTTCCAGGCCTTATCGTAATTTCCTGTTGCAGTATAAGCCCTGCAAAGGTATTCAAGATGGTCATATTGATCGGGCAGGCTGTATCTCTCATCTATATTATATTGTTGGGCTGTATTCAGCACTTTATCGTAGTCCTCATTAAGAAGGTGATACTCCATTACCGAGGTATAAAAACCAAGCCTGTCAACGTCACTGTATTTGCTTTCATCCATGGCGAGATACCCCCTGTTTATCCAGCTTTCAGATTCTTCTCGGTTACCCAGCTTATTATATGCGCTGATAATGGAACCGATAACAGAAACGGGTGAGATGTTATTCATAATAATATCCTCATCCCTGAGCAATCCTTTAAGAATATCTAATGCTGCCTCATAGTTCTCCAGTTCCATCTCTACTTCCGCGAGGTTATAGGTAAAAAGGGCGGAATTATCCAGGTCTTCTTTTTCGTTCATCTCGATTGCACGCAACAGGTATTTCCTTGACGACTGGTAATCGCCCACGACAGCAAAAATTATTGCTGTATTATTAAGCACTGTGTTCACCCCTGAATAGAATTCCTCTTCAGAATATACCGTAAGTGCCTTTAAAAAGTGTTTGAGGGCTTCACTATTATTACCTTTATAATAATAAATAACACCTTCCTGGATTTCCATCAGTCCATCATAGAGAGGATAGCTATGGCATGGCAGGCTCTGCATCTGGAAGGAAGAAAATTCAAGACTGTCAATGTCGGCATTATTAAGGTATTCCCTTGCTTTTATATATAATTCTTCAAATAACCTGTTATTGAGAGTTTCGCTGGGGGGGTATCTGTAGCAATATGGGAAGTATGTATACTGGGCATAGAGTACCATACTTATCAAAAGAAGCATGAGGCTTATAAAAAATATCTTCCCCTTTCTCATTTATCAGGTTTCTTCAGGTCAAATACTTTACTTTCTATTCTGCCGAGGTGTAAGATGGTACTTATCTCGGAGCCAGGCTGCAATTCATTCGACGATTTGACGGCTTTATCATTATACAGGGTAATTGAATATCCCCGTTCAAGTACCCTGGAAGGACGAAGGTAATCAATTGATCTGGAAAAATTGTCCAGAATCGTGTGTTTTTGATGTTTAAATCTTGTAACTGCCGGTTTGAATCTGATAGTAAGTTCCTTTATTTGCCTGTATTTATCATCAATATGTTTCAGAGATCTTTTACCGACATTTACTTTGATTGTATTCAGTCTGGCACGATTATGAGAGAGGTATGATTGTATATTGCCGGAAAGCCGTAAGCCTGACCTGTTAAGAAGAATTCGTTTACTATGTAGGGATGCTCTTACCATGGGAGCCATATTGACACTGAGCCTGTTGATGACCATCCTCTGTCTCCTGACCATTTCCCTGCTTAAAACAATAATTGATTCCCTTATTTGTGCAAGGTATTCTTCTGTTTTGAGACTCTGGTTTATTATGAAATCGGCTACGGCAGTTGGGGTCTTGAATGACCTGTGGGCAACCATATCGGTAATTGAGAGGTCTTTTTCATGACCTATACCTGTTAACACGGGCAGAGGCAGCTGGGTAATGAGATATGCAATATTATAATTATCAAACCAGCTGAGGTCGGCCTGTGATCCGCCTCCCCTGACTATTACTATCAGGTCAAAATTGTCTTTCTCTTCGAATATATTATTAATGGCATGGCTTACTGATGCTTCCGTTTCTTTACCCTGCATGACAGCACTGAAAAGCCTGGTAAAATATTTATAGCCATATTCATTCCTGTCAAGTTCATCTGTAAAGTCCTTGAATCCGGCGGCCTGTTCCGATGAGATAACGGCTATCCTGTATGGAAGCATGGGGAATGGAAGTTCTTTGTTCAGATATATTACACCTTCGGATTCGAGCCGTTCTATTATTTGTTTACGTTTAAGAGCCATTTCACCGACTGTATATGCCGGATCAATATTATGTATGATAAGACTGAGTCCGTATACCTCATGATATTCGATATTTACCCTCAGAAGAACTTTAATTCCTTCAGACAATGTCTGACCCGTTATATTTTCAAAATAGGGCATCAGAAGCCTGGCTTTCTGAGACCATATAATTGCTCTTATTCTTGATTTGATATCATCCTGATTGGTTTTCTCGACAAGCTCGATGTAGCAGTGACCCGAGTAGTTAATCTTTAATTCTGATATTTCAGCACTAACCCAATAATAACCCGGGAGTTTTTCCTCAAGTGATTTTTTTATTAGTTTTTGTAGTTCACTTAATGAATACCTGTCGTTATTATCATCCATTACAATATCAGTCTTAGTTAGCAGGAGAAATATAGTTAAGTATAATATATTAACAATATACCGGAGGCTATTTAATTATTATACCTGTTATTTCCGGATCCTTAAGCTTTCCGCCTTCTCTTTCGAGTTTATCCAGGTATTCAGTCTCCTCCCTTATCAGTTCATCCCTGTTCTCGGGAATACCGTTATTATATTTTATTTCCTTTCTCAGCGTTCCGTCAGAATTATAGAAACTCCATAAACCTGTTCGAACATCTTTAACATAGCGGCCTGTTATTTCCGGTTCACCACTCATATGCCATGTCTGGAATTCTCCGTTGCGTTTCCCGTTCTCATAAGTCGATTCAAGAGCCAATGTACCATCGGTAAAATATTGTTTCCATTCTCCTGATTCAGTACCATCCGAAAATTCAAGCTCCTCAGCAATTTTCCCGTTCCAGTGGTACTTAATTCTGGTACCTTCTATTTGATCATCTTCGTACCTGCATTTCATTAACAAATGATCTTTAACATAATCAGAATAATATAACCACTCACCGGTTTTTATCTGATTAACATATTTACCTTTTCCGGCGATATAACCATTAGGATGGTAGAAGGATGCCGTAACGGTATCGGAATCAGACCTGTAGTTGAGTACGGAAATCAGGTTGCCATCTTCATCATACCGTTTGAATTCGCCCTGTGGTTTATCATCATGAAAGTACCCCTCGTACATTATTTGCCCATCCGGGTATTTTTTTATCCATAGGCCCTGCCTCTTTCCATTTTGATCGGTCTGATTAAGTTTCTCCTGGGCATCTGCCGTAACACAAAGTGGAAATATTAAAATAAGGGTGAATATTATCTGGAGAATGTGTCTCATATAATCATATTTATTATGGTAAAAATAAAAAACACTCTGAAAAAATCAGAGTGTTTTAGTTATTATATTCTGAGATTTTAATTATTTAACCTCTTCGAAATCAACATCGGTCACCTCATCATCACTTCCTTTCTGCCCCTGGTCACCTGGCTGGGGACCCTGCTGCTGGCCTCCCTTTTGCTGTGTTTCAGCCTGTGCAGATTTATAAATGTCTTCAGAGGCCGCCTGCCATTTGGCATTCAGGTTATTTAAAGCCTTATCAATAGCTTCGAGATCCTGTTTCTTATGTGCCTCTTTTAAATCAGCAAGGGCTTTTTCAATAGGTTCTTTCTTATCTGCAGGAAGCTTATCACCATATTCCTTAAGCTGCTTCTCAGTCTGGAAGATCATACTATCAGCGGCATTGATCTTATCGGCCTTTTCTTTTGCTTTTCTGTCTTCTTCTGCATTAGCCTTTGCTTCTTCACGCATTCTGTTGATTTCATCTTCACTAAGACCCGATGATGCTTCAATCCTGATACTTTGCTCTTTCCCGGTGCCCTTATCTTTGGCAGAAACATTAAGTATGCCGTTTGCATCAATATCGAATGTTACCTCAATCTGTGGAATACCTCTTGGCGCAGGTGGGATGCCGTCAAGATGGAACCTGCCTATGGTCTTGTTGCCTGCTGCCATAGGTCTTTCACCCTGAAGTACATGGATCTCTACTGATGGTTGATTATCGGCGGCAGTGGTAAATGTTTCATTCTTCTTGGTTGGAATAGTGGTATTTGCTTCTATCAGTTTGGTCATCACGCCACCCATTGTTTCTATGCCAAGTGACAGCGGGGTAACATCAAGCAAAAGCACATCTTTTACCTCCCCTGTAAGCACTCCGCCCTGGATTGCAGCTCCAATGGCAACAACTTCATCAGGATTAACACCTTTTGAAGGAGTCTTGCCAAAGAATTTCTGGACAACTTCCTGGATTGCAGGAATACGTGTTGAGCCACCAACGAGAAGTACTTCATTTATGTCAGAAGCTTTCATCCCTGCATCTTTAAGCGCTATTTTACATGGCTCAATTACTGCCTGTATGAGCGAATCAGTGAGTTTCTCAAAATGTGCTCTTGTCAGTGTCTTAACAAGATGTTTTGGTATACCGTCAACAGGCATTATATACGGTAAATTAATTTCAGTACTTGTAGAGCTGGACAGTTCTATCTTAGCCTTTTCGGCTGCTTCTTTAAGCCTTTGAAGTGCCATAGGGTCTTTCCTCAGGTCGACGCCTTCATCTTTCTTGAACTCCTCGGCAAGCCAGTTAATTATCAGCTCATCGAAATCATCACCGCCCAGATGCGTATCACCGTTAGTGGATTTAACCTCAAAAACACCGTCGCCGAGTTCAAGTATTGAAATATCGAAAGTGCCACCACCAAGGTCAAAAACGGCGACCTTGAGGTCTTCAGTTTTTTTATCCAGGCCATAGGCCAGGGATGCTGCCGTTGGCTCATTTATTATCCTTTTCACTTTAAGACCTGCTATTTCACCGGCTTCTTTTGTTGCCTGGCGCTGAGAATCGTTGAAGTAAGCAGGAACAGTAATGACAGCTTCTGTAACTTCCTGTCCCAGATAATCCTCAGCTGTCTTCTTCATTTTCTGGAGAATCATGGCTGATATTTCCTGGGGTGAGTATTTCCTGTCATCAATCTGAACCCTGGGTGTATTATTATCCCCTTTGACAACCTTGTACGGTACACGACCCATCTCTTTGCCTACATTATCGTAAGTCTCACCCATAAATCTTTTTATTGAATATACGGTCTTGATTGAATTAGTAATGGCCTGGCGCTTTGCCGGATCACCTACCTTGCGTTCACCATTTTCCACGAAGGCCACAATAGAAGGTGTGGTTCGCTTTCCCTCACTGTTAGGAATGACGACAGGCTCATTGCCTTCCATTACTGCAACGCATGAATTAGTTGTTCCAAGATCTATACCAATTATTTTTCCCATTTTATAATGTTTTTATTGTTTTTCTGTTTTTTTACTTCTTCCACTCAATGATTATGCCATCGGTTTTTATCCCTGTATTTATGCTAATATGACACTCATTATAACATTTGCATGACCAAAATAAATGTCAGAATGACAAAAAGGCAGTAATCACTTTTTAGTTTGATTACAATCCTATAATACCAAACAAATTTGTAGCTTTACTGATATAATCAAAATAACAAAGGTTATGTCTATCCACAGTACAGTTAAGAGAGTAACCACACATGTACTTGCAGAGATGAAGCTGAAAGGGGAGAAAATTGCAATGCTCACTTCATATGATTATTCAATGGCATCTATCGTCGATAAAGCAGGCATAGACGTCATACTTGTGGGAGATTCTGCATCAAATGTAATGGCAGGTTTTGAAACAACCCTGCCCATTACACTTGATAATATGATTTACCATGCTGCATCTGTAGTGAGGGCAGCCAAAAGGGCTCTGGTAGTGGTTGATATGCCTTTCGGGACTTACCAGGGTAACTCCAAGGAAGCTCTGTCTTCAGCTATAAGAATAATGAAAGAGACAGGTGCTCATGCAGTTAAAATAGAAGGAGGGGCTGAGATATTAGAATCGGTTGAAAGAATACTATCAGCGGGCATCCCCGTAATGGGGCACCTGGGATTAACACCTCAGTCAATACATAAATTCGGTACTTACGTTGTACGTGCGCGTGATGAGGAGGAAGCGAAAAGATTGAAGGAAGATGCAAAACTGCTTGAAGAAAAGGGAGTATTTGCTATTGTCCTGGAAAAAATTCCTGCAGTACTGGCCGGAGAAGTGGCTGAAAGCCTAAGCATACCTGCTATTGGCATAGGTGCAGGCAGCAAGGTTGATGGACAGGTGCTGGTAATTCATGACATGCTGGGCATTAATCAGGAATTCTCACCCAGGTTTCTCAGGCGATACCATAACCTTTACCAGGAAATAACCGGGGCAGTACAGGGATATATAAAAGATGTCCGCTCACTTGACTTTCCTAATGAGAAAGAACAGTATTGAAAAACCTGTAATGGAAATACTGTACGAGGACAACCATATAATTGCCGTTAATAAGAAGAACACCGAACTGGTGCAGGGCGATCAGACAGGTGATGAACCTCTGTCTGACAGGGTGAAAAAATACCTTGCACACAAATACCATAAAACGGGTAATGTGTTCCTAGGGGTGGTTCACCGCATCGACAGGCCTGTAAGCGGTGCAGTATTATTTGCCCGTACTTCAAAATCTCTGGGCAGGTTAAACAAAATGTTCCAGGAAAAACAGGTGACAAAAAAATACCTGGCCGTGGTACGAAACACCCCCCCTGCAGAAGAGGGCATACTGTTTAATTACCTGAAGAAGAATGAAAAACAGAATAAATCATATGCATATGATGAGCAGGTGAAAGGAAGTAAGGAAGCCTCCCTGAGCTACCGGCTGCTCATGCGAACCGATAGATATTATATACTTGAGATTGAGCTACATACAGGAAGGCATCACCAGATAAGGTGCCAGCTGGCAAAAGCAGGATGCCCTGTAAAAGGTGACCTTAAATATGGATTCCCGAGATCAAATGCCGATGGCAGCATATCCCTGCATGCATGGAAGTTAAAATTTAACCACCCCGTTAAGAATCAGGAAATAGAGTTGATAGCCCCTCTTCCTGATAATGATATCTGGGGCAGGATCAGGCCCATGATATGAAAAAATGGCTGCTTTAGAGTCAAAACAGCCACTTCATCGAAACTGAAAATATCAGAGGTCAGGATGTCAAAATTATTCGCCGGCATCATTCCTTTTACTTGTGTGCAATTTAAATTTTCACTGCATATTTCAGCCGGCTACTTATTATTGTATTACGAAACCCGGTAACAAATGTATAACATAATTATTCTGAGTCAGTTAAACTAAGGTTAAAACTCGTTAAGGAAAAGTTAAAATATGGGTTGGTATAATTTTATAATTATATTTTTGTACTATGAAACGCTGGAAGTTTATAGGGCTCATATCATTAATGCTGGTATCGTTAACGGGCATTATCTGGGTACAGATAATCTGGATTAATAATGCTGTGAGAGTGAGGAATGACCTGTTTAACCGCTCGGTTTTCAATAGCCTTCAGAGCACTGCACGTAAAATAGAGTCATCAAGACAACTGGGTTTCTACCAGCGAATGATGATAGCTGATTCATTGCTTCAGTCGCAGGCTGATGAAATGCAGACAATACCTTTTGCCGGCTCATATGCAGGAACCCGGGGAATGCAGGGAGCCACAGGCCTTAGGGGCAAGGGGGAGAGCTTTTCTTTCAGCCTTACGGATGATGGAGAAAATATACATGTGCTGGGTGATTACCAGCAGTATTTTATTGGCGATAGCTCTGAAAGGGAAATGCCTGAATACAGTATTGAATCACGGGAAAATGAGCCTTTAAACATTGATCAGAAAAGGTTCACGACATGGCTCATGCAGAAATCAAATGACCTGCGCCAGATGGGTGACAGAATGATTTCTGAACTTTATGACTGGGAACTCAATAGCAGTGCCGATAGAAACGAAATACTGTCAGTTCTTTATGGTGAACTGGCTAATTCAGGGATAAATACACCTTTTGAATTTGCTATTATAGAAAATAATAGAATTATCGACGGAGTGCATGAATCATCTTCCCCTGCAGATCTTGTGAGCAGTAATTATACAGTTAACCTGTTTAATGACAGGTTAATACGCAGGAATACCCGGATATCAGTGGTATTCCCGGAACGTAAAAATTATATCCTTTCATCAATGTCTTACCTGCTGGGTGGTTCAATGCTCTTCAGCCTTATAATACTGATAACCTTTGCCCTGAGTATATTTTTTATTATCCGCCAGAAAAAAATATCCGATATGAAATCGGATTTTATCAATAACATGACCCATGAGTTCAAAACACCCATAGCCACTATTTCACTTGCAGCAGATACTATAAGTAATCCTAAAATAATTAATGATGAAAAAAGGGTGAAGCATTTTATCAGCATGATAAAAAAAGAAAATACAAGGATGAACAAGCAGGTTGAAAATATTTTACAGATTTCATCCCTTGACAAAAGTGAGATGGAATTCAATTACTCTGAAATTGACATGCACTCCATAATAAAAAGGTCAATTGAAACCATTGAAATACAGGTGGAAGGAAGGAATGGTAACATCTTTTTCTATCCTGAAGCTGACGATCCGGTAGTATACGGAGACAGGGAACATCTGACAAACCTGATACATAACCTGCTGGATAATGCTAATAAGTACAGCGTAAATGAGCCTGAGATAACCCTCAGCACATCTAACAGGAACGGTTATTTTGTATTATCAGTGGCTGATAAAGGTATAGGAATGACCAGGTCAGTTCAATCGAAAATATTTGACAGGTTTTACAGGCAGTCAAGCGGCAATATTCATAATATCAAAGGCTTTGGTCTTGGCCTTAGTTATGTCAAAGCTATAGTCGATGCCCATAATGGTGATATCAAAGTATTCAGTGAATCAGGTAAAGGCACAACATTTGAAGTATATTTACCACAAAATGAAAACCCTGCATGAGCGAGAACTCAAAGATATTGCTTGTTGAAGATGACCTGAGTTTCGGTTCAGTATTAAAATCATATCTTGAAATTAATGATTTTTCTGTTGTATGGATAGACGATGGTAAAAATGCCCTTGATGCATTCAGAAAAGAGCAGTTTAACCTGTGCATCCTGGATGTTATGCTTCCTAATGTTGATGGTTTTACCATTGCCTCTGAAATAAGGGCAATAAACAAGACCATTCCCCTTATCTTTCTAACCGCTAAAAAACTTAAGGAAGATGTACTTCGCGGATACGGATTAGGAGCCGATGATTATATTACCAAACCTTTTGATACGGATATACTCCTGGCAAAAATAAAAGCCATTGTCAGTCGCAGGGAAGGAATCAAGAAAACCAGAGATGAGATAAAAATTGGTAAATATACTTTCAACACCAAGGTAAGGTCACTGAAGTCAGGACAGAATGAGAGGAAATTGTCACCCAAGGAAGCACAGCTTCTTGAACTTCTCGCTGAATCACCCAATACTCTTGTAAGCCGCGAAACAGCCTTGAAGACTATCTGGGGGGCTGATGATTATTTTACAGCAAGAAGTATGGATGTTTATATTACCAAGCTGAGAAAATACCTGTCAGATGACAGCAGTATTTCGATAAAAAATATACATAGTGCAGGTTTCCAGATGATTATAGATACTGATGATTAAGGACAGATAACTGAACTGCTGAAACGGAGGGGCAGGAGGTTCTCAATACCATTTATTATATAAATACCTGATTTCCCGTAGAGTATTATTTTAATCTTTTTTCCTGAACGGTCTTCCTCTTCAGACAATACCTGGCGGCATATACCGCATGGTGATACAGGAATATCAGTGAAATCTTTTCCTTTGCGGGCACATATTGCAATGGAGGTAATCACGGAACCGGGATATTGGGACCCTGCATATGCAACCGCAGTATGTTCGGCGCAGGCGCCGGCAGGAAATGATGCGTTTTCCCTGTTATTACCGGTGATTATCTCACCCGTGTCAAGCATCAGCGCTGCGCCAACCGAGAAATGTGAGTATGGTGCATAGGCATGCTTGCTTGCTTTTATTGCTTCATTTAACAGGAGCTGCTCTTCCTTGCTTAATTCTTCAGGACCCGGATACTCTTCGATGATGAGTTCAATTATTTTCTTCTTAACCATAGGTATAGCATGTGCTGCAAAATACAAAAAAATGTTATCATAAGGTAATCGTAGATCATAATGGGGGGGGTGTATTTTTAATAACTATATACAATTAGTTAATTACTTCCCGTTTACAGGAATGTAAATACATATATGCTTAATAATTTTATGGCAAATTTATTGTTATGCGTGTTTTACCTTATGTAATAATAATTACGATTGTGTTTTCCTCATGCCATTCAGCGCGATTGGGGAGAAGTACCATAGCTACGGGACAGGCTGACCGGGATATTGAAAATTATATTGATACGTATGCTGACCTGGCAATGAGTGAAATGCGGAGGACGGGTGTGCCTGCCAGTATAACACTGGCTCAGGCGGTTATTGAAAGTGATTACGGAAGGAGCAGGCTGGCCCGCAAGGCAAATAATCATTTTGGAATCAAATGTCATAATGGATGGAAAGGGGAAACAATTTACCATCATGATGACAGGCGCAACGAGTGTTTCAGGAAATACACGGAAGTAGGTGAATCATTTAAAGACCATTCTGATTTTCTCAGGCAGGGTTCGAGGTATGGTTTCCTGTTCGACCTTGGCCTGGATGATTATAAAGCATGGGCCAGGGGATTAAAAAGGGCAGGATATGCTACAAACCCCGGATATGACAGAATGCTGATTGATATGATAGAAAAAAACAATCTTCATATCTATGATGAAATGGTTATAAGTGGCAATGGTAAAATTAAACAGGAAATCGATATTTCTACCGGCCTGGATGATATAAGCGGGACTGGAAGAATGGAGGTTGACAATGCTAAATCCTTTGCTGAGGTTATTGATGATAATTTTGTTGTCAGCAGGGACAACAGGATGGAACTAAGAAACAGGATTGAGTATATAACTGTGAGAGAGGATGATACCTTTGAAAGTATTGCTGAAGAATTTGAACTGCTCAGGTGGGAGATCTACAGGTATAACGATCTGGATGATGATGCCAGTCTTTACCCGGGGCAGGTATTATATCTGCAGCCCAAGCGCAACAGGGCAGCGGCCGGGAATGATTATCATATAATAAAAGAAGGTGAGACAATGTATTCTATCTCCCAGCACTATGGTATAAAGCTTAAGGTTCTTTACGAAAAGAACAGGATAGAGCCTGGTTATGAACCGCCGCCAGGCACTGAGTTGTGGCTACGCAAGCTTAAGCCTGAGGGCCTTTGATTATTATTGTATTTTTAATTTCGAATCCCCTTAAGAATTCATCAACCGGCATAAGTTTACGCCCTTCCATCTGAAGCATCTCTATATCTATTGCACGTCCGCCTGTTCCTATTGTCAGGTAGGTTTTACCGTTGCTTTCTATTTCCCCGGGATTCAGCTTTTTCTCCGTGTCTATGCATTTACACTTGCCAATCTTTACCGTATAATCACGGTCGTCTTTCCTGAAGACAGTTCTCGCTCCGGGCTGGGGGTATAATCCCCGGATAAAATTATAGACATCACCATTTTCCATCTCCCAGTCGATATAGCAGTCCCTGCTGTTTATCCTGGGGGCTTTTTTCAGTACTTCATTACGCTTGATGAGCTTCGACTGGTCTGTGGTTTTTACCTTTCCCCTGGCCAGGGTTTTTACTGTTTTAACCACCAGTTTTGCACCTTCGCGCATCAGTTTATCATGCAGATTGCCGGCACTGTCATCATGGGCTATCCCAATTTTCTTTCTGAAGATTATTTTCCCGGTATCTATTTTATCATCTATAATGAAAGTGGTGAGGCCGCTTATTTTTTCCCCGTTTATAATAGCATGGTTTATTGGTGCTGCACCCCTGTACTGAGGCAGGAGGGAGGCATGCAGGTTGAATGTGGCTATTGCAGGTATACGCCAGATCTCTTCGGGCAACTTTCGGAATGCAACCACAACTATAATATCAGGTTTAAGATCGGAAATCTGCTTAACAAAGGAAGGATCGCTCAGTTCATCAGGCTGAAGAAGAGGCAGAAGATTTTCCGAAGCATATTGGGCAACTTCCGATTTTCGTTTTTTCAATCCCCTGCCGGCAGGCTTATCAGGGGTACTAACCACTGCCACAATGTTAAAATTGTTAATAAGCAGGGAACCCAGACTGGCTACAGCAAACTCAGGTGTGCCCATGAATATTATGCGTGGTTCTGTCATCAGAAGATGAATGTTTAAGTAACAAAGCTAAAAAAAATGATGCAGAATAAGGATATAATACCCGGTCTTATTACCAACAGGTCATAATGATTCTGAACAATGTATTATTCTTCCCTTGTTCTGTGATGCTTATAGCAGCTGAGATAATGACCCATTTTATCTGCCTTGGTCTGGAGATAGAATTCATTGTGTGGATTTGATGGTATCTCCAGCGGGACAGTTTCAACTATTTGTATTCCATAACCTTCAAGCCCGGCTCTTTTAACGGGGTTATTAGAGATTAGTTTTACCTTTCCAAGTCCCAGTTCCCTCATGATATTTGCTCCTATACCATAATCTCTTTCATCTTCCCCGAAGCCCAGCTCGAGATTTGCTTCAACGGTATCCCTGCCCTGCTCCTGTAACTTATATGTTCGGATCTTATTGAATAAACCTATTCCCCTGCCTTCCTGGCTGAGGTAAATAACTGCCCCTTTGCCGGCTTCATTAACCATTTTCATGGCTTTATGCAATTGAGGGCCGCAGTCGCACCGCAGCGATCCGAAAATATCACCTGTAAAGCAGGAAGAATGTATTCTGACAAGTACGGTCTCGTTCTTGGTCCATGTTCCTTTTACCAGTGCGGCATGTTCAAGACCGTTGCTTATCTGCCTGAACGGAATAAAGTCAAATTCTCCATGTTCCGTTGGTAAATGAACCTTGATACCCATTTCAAGAATACTCTCTTTTTCAAGCCTGTACTTAATAAGATCACTTATTGAGATAATTTTAATGTTAAATTTCTTTGACAGCTTCATGAGATCGGGTAATCTCGCCATTGAGCCATCGTCGTTCATTATCTCAACGAGTGTTCCCCCGGGGCGAAGACCTGCAAGCCTGGTCAGATCGACGGCTGCTTCAGTATGGCCGGCACGCCTCAATACACCTTTTGATTTTGCTTTCAGAGGGAATATATGGCCAGGTCGGCCAAGATGTTCAGGTCTGGTACGTGGGTCAACAAGGGCATTTATCGTGAGGCACCTGTCGTGAGCTGATATACCGGTGGTGGTATTACTGCTGATAAGATCTACGCTGATAGTGAATGGTGTTTCATATGGAGAAGTGTTCTTCCCTACCATAAGGTCAAGATCAAGCTCCTCGCATCTCTCTTCAGGTAAAGGAACACAAATAAGACCTCTTCCGTTGATAGCCATGAAGTTAACTATTTCAGGAGTTGTGAGTTCAGCAGCGCAGATAAAATCACCCTCATTTTCCCGGTCTTCATCATCCACCACGATCACCAGTTTCCCATGGCGAATATCTTCAATTGCTACATCTATTGTACTGAAGGGACTGTTCGGTGCTGTCTGCTTTGCCATTATGGTATTTGCCTTTCGCTGTAATTATTACAGTGCAAAAGTATTATTTGTATACTAAAATCCATAAATAAAAATTCAAAAAAGGTCTGAGAACATATAAGACTCACATCAAAAGCCCCCTGGTTCATATTGTGCCTGTTGACTGCTCTGTGATAACAGGGAAAAGTTGCAGAAATTTTCATTGCATGCCAGTCTCCTCATCTGTACTCTCTTTTCTTATAAGCCTCAGCTTGGTGCCGATATTTTTGAAAAAGTGCGTATATGTTTCTTTGTTCATTATGGCCGCATCATTTGTTGCCTTGTATGTTAAGAATATGCCGACACCCATCAATATCACTGTTGATTCCCACATACCCAGGGGAACGGGGGCAATACCTTCCTTGGCAACTTTTTCACCAAACAGGCTGAGGACATACCATATGACAAAAAACAACACAGCAATAACCACAGGTGTTCCCAGGCCTCCTCTCCTGATTATTGCACCCAGGGGAGCACCTATGAAAAAGAAAATAATGCATGCCACTGCCAGGGTTATTTTTCTGTGCCATTCAGCCTTGAATTTCAGTACATGTTTTAACTCGCCATAGCTTATGCTGCTTTTTTCCTGCAGAAATTGAAGACCGGATCTCGCCTGGTTAAGTGAATGGCTGACTATCATCTGCTGCTGTATGGGTTCAAGTGATTCATACAGGCTGTCAATATCAAACACCGGGTTTTTATAATTGCCTGTGTCCTTTTCTGCATTTTCCCTCTGGTAGTTCCTTCTCGTGTAAATCTTTGATGTGGTGTATTCCCGCACATAATTTTCCTGGCGTGCCTCGAGTCTTTCACTTAAAGAATCCACGAAATATTCCAGCTGTGCCATATTCTGCATGGTCTGGTTCGATTTGAACAGGTTGAGATCTGATCGTTCCAAATCGAAGCCACTGAGTTCGATGATCATTGTCTGTTCCCTGAACCGGTCTGATCTGAAAGGATACTTCTTCATAGTGGCCGGCCTGTTTTTTTCTTCTATATCATTATATGCATGACCGTTATAAAGGGTGAAGACAAGGCCTGCTTCATCAGGTGTCATATTCATGTAGCCTGAGTCAGCCATCACCAGTGATTTGTTACCTTCCGAATCCCTGTGATCATATATAAGAATCTTTTCAAGCTTATTGGTTTCGGGGTCTTTCTTACCTATCTTAATACTGAACCCGTCTATGCCATTATAGAAAGTACCTGCCTGGATATTCAGCTCAGGCCTTTTCATCTGTATATCATACATAAGAGTCCTGGCTTTCCTGTTGGCATATGGAACCACGTTATTTGAAAAGAAAAATGACCCCACGCTTAGCAGCAGTATAAAGATTATCAGGGGACTCATTATTCTCTGCAGGGATATGCCTGATGATTTCAATGCTGTGAGCTCAAAATTCTCACCCATATTGCCAAAGGTCATCAAGGCAGCCAGCAGTATGGCCAGGGGTAGTGCATTTGGCACAAAAACAAGAGTGAAATTAAATATGAGTTCTCCCAGCACATTAATTTCCAAACCTTTACCGGCCAGGTCGTCGATATACATCCACAGGAATTGTAATACAAATACAAACAGTACAATAAAAAAAGTAAGTATTTGAGGTCCTACGAAAGATTTAAAAACCAGCCAGTCTAATTTCTTTATCATGATACTCCGCTACGGGTTCAAAGCTACAAAATATTCTTAAGAAACTGCTTTACTGCGCCTCAATGGGGGAAAGCGTAAAATATGCTTCATAAATCATGCCTTAAATGATATGGGGGATATACTACGGTTTTTATAAGCCAAGAGTCCTCTTAAGCTCTGTTATCTGGGTATCCCAGAGGTTAATTGCATCTTCTTTATCATCTTCATCAGCAAAATCTGTGATAAGGAGAGCCACGTCACCCGTCAGTTCGTCTATGTTCAATCTGAATTCAAAATACCGGTCTTCTTCATCACCTTTTTCAGTCCATTTGAACCTGACATTTTTATTCTCCCTTAACTGCACGAGTTTTGCCCTGTGTTCTGTATTATTCCATATAAAAACAAAAACGTTTCCTTCAACCTGCACATCGTCTGCGAACCATTCGGCCAGTCCCTCAGCTGTACTCAACCTTGAAAACAGTACTTTAGGGGAACTGTTCAGGGTATATTCGAGTTCATATTGTGATTTCATCAACGAATGAATGTTCTCGTGAATAAATTGATCTATTGCAATATAGAAAAAATAATATAAATAAAAAACCATATTGATATATTGCCGATATGTGTTATATTTGCACCCGCAAATGCGGGGCATCTGGCAATGCTGCCACCTGTCATGAAAACGCGGCGAGATAGCTCAGATGGTTAGAGCGCAGGATTCATAATCCTGAGGTCCCGGGTTCAATTCCCGGTCTCGCTACAGGGGTGTAAATGGCCCGGGGATGAAATCCCCGGGTTTTTGTTTTTCAAAACCTCATATGCTTGCATAAATGAGGTTTTGAAAATCAAAAATACCATCCTGGCGAAGCCAGTATGGTCATTTACACCCCTGTAAAGCACCCCCTGCGCGGAATCACGGCTCCCGTAAGGGAGACGTAACTCCCGCGCTTTGCCCGTATGATCATTTACACACTTGTAAAGCACCCACTGCGCGGAATCACGAACCGAATGAAGTGAGGTTCGTAATTCCCGCGCTTTTCATCAAAAGCAGGGTTGTATTTACTTGTAGCAAGACCGGAATTGCATCCAGGTCATCATAATTTAAAATCCAGAGGAATTTTATTCAATTCACAATTTCAAAGCTTATAAAATCATATAATTGAGGAATGAGGAATTATTATTCTATTAATTTAGACCACAATAATTATTTTTGGTGGTAATTCCTAATTTCATAAATTTATATTAAATAACTTATCAAAACTAACCTTAATTGTGACCATCTTGAGGATCCCAAAAATCTTAGTTATCATTAATAGATTCTTTCACTATATAAAAACTTCAACTTTAGACTATTGCATATGCTAAGAATCAGGTGCTACATAAATTATATTCAGAAAAGACCAGGTTACGTATTAATTGTATTCATAATGTCTTTTTTAATGAGTTGTGCCACTGTTCCTGTTAGGAGAGAGACAAAAAAAGTAAATGAGATTGCTAATATCGATCCATCATTTAAGTATATTAAGGCTCATTTGCTAGATGGGAATGTTTACATTTTATATGATTGGCATTTTGATACTACTGCTAACTTATTAAATGGATACGGCTCATTTTTAGATATAAATCGAAATATTATATCAAGCCGAGGTAATGTAAAATATAGAGCCAAAACTTACATAGAACCATACAAAATAGATATTTCTGACATTTCACTGCTCGAAACTAATGTCCCGGGGCCGTCACTTGCAGGTGGTTTAACAGTGGTTACAGGTGTCACAGCTGGAATTGGAGTCTATTGTTTAATAAATCCCAAAGCCTGTTTTGGTTCTTGTCCCACTTTCTATGCATCGAATGGAGATACTCTGGAAATTCAAGCGGAAGGATTTTCTTCGAGTATTTCCCCCTCATTAGAGAAGAATGATATTGATATGCTTTATACAGCCAGGGCAAAAAATGATTTTGTACTGGTTGTAACTAACGAAGCTCTTGAAACACATTCTATCCGCTATGCTAATGTATTAGTATTTGAAAAACAAAACGATGAAAGAGTTTTTCATAGCCCGGAAGGTATATTCTACAAAACCAAAGGTATCCTGCCACCGACTGGATGCCATAATAATAATGGTGAATGTTTGGCTGAAGTTGTTAACGTTGACAGGATTGAATTGTTTTCACTGGCTGATCCCGACAACCTTGATTCAAAAGAAGAAATAATAGTAACATTTGAAGTCGAAAATGACGGTAAAGTGGGATTGTTGATTGGTAAAAGACAAACACTTCTGACTACTTTCTTGATGTACCAGGGATTGGCATATATGGGGGAATCTACTACCTATTGGATGGCTGAATTTGAAAGAAATAAGATTACAACAGGGGAAAACATTTTTGGACTATTAGGTGGTATTGAAGTATTCAGTAAAGATACTTACGGTAATTGGATACTGGAAGGGGAAATCAATGAGACAGGTCCTATTGCGACAGACTTTAATATTATCCCGCTCGCAAATAATCAGCATGGTGAAGTTGAATTAAAGCTGAGGCTGAATAAAGGATTATGGAGAATCGATTACCTTGGGCTAGCAACAATTTCAGAACAAGTTGCTCCAATCTTGATCCAACCCTATCAGGTTGAAACTATAACAGGAACAGAAACATTTCCATTAAGCAATCTTATTGAAAATAACAAGTACCTGGTAACTTATCCGGGAGATTCCTACCGGATTAAATACCGTCTTCCTTTTGAAAATGCAGAATTATTTCTTGATTCACAAGGATTTTATCTTGAGTGGATTCGCGATGAGTGGGTAAGAGAACAAAATTTTCGAAAACTCAATCTTATGTTCAACCGTCCTTCGCAGTATTTAAAAGTGGCTGCACCTGAATACAAAAAGATAGAGCCGTTTATGGAGGAAACATTTTGGAATAGCAGATATGAAAAAAGGTAAGTTAATTATTTCTATTTTATTAATTGTAATGCTTAACTGTTGCAGTACAATTAAAGCCCCGATAGGATCAGTCCCTAATCGAAAAGCTTTAACAACTGATGCTTATGGGGGCTGGCTGGAAATGACGATTAATTCATCGAATGATTCAATTACCGGTGAATTTATTGCTGCTAATGAAGACTCTATATACATTATGCAAAACGGAGAAATTCAAATATATGCCATATCGAATATTAGTTTTGCAAGAGTTATTATCTTTAATAATGCCAGGGGTGCATATTTAATTTGGACTGTTGCCGGAAGTTTACTTACTATTTCAAATGGTGGATTTTTTATTTTCACCTTACCCACTGTTTTAGTCTCCGGTATTTTAACTACTGTTGCAGAATCAAAAAGAGTAAATTATCTTGATTACCCTTCCAATGGTTTTAAAGAATTGAGCAAATATGCACGATTCCCTCAAGGAATGCCTGAAGGAATAAAAGCATCCGATCTAAATCCAAGACTTACACCAAAACGCTAGCTTGTTAAGCCCTCCTGCGCGGAATCACGAGCCGAATGAAGTGAGGTTCGTAATTCCAGCGCTTTCAGCTTTGCCTGCAATAACGTCATTATGATCATATAATAAGCATTCGTTGTGAATACCGAACGCAAATAAAATATATCCCTAAAAATATAAGGCAACGAACTCTCGTCAATGCTAGGACTGTAGCTAGTTTCCGGGTAATTGTTAAAGGTTGTTAAAAACATTAAAATTTAACATATTTTATCCCTGCTTCACTGTTACCTCAAGCAAATCAATCGTCAAAATATAATATGGCTTCTGCATGGTTTTACCAGAGACATTAAAGTATTTTATTAATTCATTGATAATGAGCAATATGAAGACAAGGTTATTATTATATGCGTCTATTATTATACATGTTTTTCTTTTTGCCGGTTGTACTGAATATTATGAAGAAGTAACAGACTGTAACCTTTCAGGCACGCTGACCACATGTGGCCCCGACCAGGACTATTCAGGATGTACATTTATAATGTACATTGATGTAGACACAGATCCTGATAACGGCAATCATGTGAAGGCATTATCCGATATTTTCACGGGAGGGGAATTTCATTATTCGTATGACATAAGTGATGTGGAACCCGGCATATATTACGTATATATCATGATGGATATAGCAAAGGGTTTCTTAAATGTTGGCTTCTACGATGGGGGACTGAAGCCCGGATCACCTCCGGATGCTCCCAACGTTGAGATAAAATGCAGAACCGTCCTCAATTGGGAAATTTACCACTAAAATTAACTTACTTTCGATTTAATGGTTTATTTTTATCTCTGACAAATACAGAGATAAAAACACCATTTATTAACAAAAGAGCAAGTTATTAGAGCCAGCCGGCAAACTCAAATGGAAATGAAGAGAATCTCGTACCATTGCCCATATATAATTATGGTAGTAATATTGATTCTTGCAACTGATTGTAAGAAAGAAAACGAAGACCCACCTGAAACAGTAACAGATACTGATGGCAATGTTTACACCACTGTAACCATAGGGACACAGGTCTGGATGGCTGAGAATCTCAGAACTACAACGTATAATGATGGTACTTCAATACCCCAGGTAACAGCCAACAATGAATGGAAAAACATGAAAACGGCGGCTTTCTGCTGGTATGGGAATGATGCTGACAGCTATGGAAATACTTATGGTGCTCTTTATAACTGGTATGCTGTTAATACAGATAAATTATGCCCCGCAGGCTGGCATGTGCCAACTCACGACGAGTGGACCACCTTAACCGATTATATTGGTGGTGCGGTCGTTGCAGGTGGAAAATTAAAAGAATCCGGAACTTTGCACTGGGATAGTCCAAACTTCGGTGCAACAAACGAAACAGGTTTTACAGGCCTTCCCGGGGGTAGCCGGCAGGACGGCGGATTCATGTTCATAGGTGTTTCCGGCAGCTGGTGGTCGGCAACTGAGTCTAACGCCGACTGGGCAATTGAGCGCGGCCTTAACTATAATTCCGGCAGTGTATTCTGGGTTAGCTTCAATCCAAAATCAAACGGGTACTCCGTCCGTTGCCTGAAGGATTAGTCCAGCAGCAGTTTGGATGTTAATTTTTATTATTTTTTTTAAGATGTTATGAAACTGGCTCACTTCAGGTTTTATGAGGAACTGAATGAATTTCTTCCAGAGGAAAAAAGAAAAACTTCTTTTTCATATGAATTCGGCGGGAAACCTTCAGTAAAGGATGCCATAGAGGCACTGGGAGTTCCGCACGTTGAAGTTGATCTTATCCTTGTTAATGGAGAGTCGGTTGACTTTGCATATAACCTGAAAAACGGGGATAATATATCTGTTTACCCGGTATTTGAAGGATTGGATATCACTCCTTTGATACGGTTAAGGGAAAAACCTCTTCGTAAGGTCAAATTTATTCTTGATGCGCACCTTGGACGACTGGCCAAGTATCTCAGGCTATGTGGATTTGATACTCTTTTCAGCAATCGTTTCAGTGATCCTGAAATAGTGGATATTTCGGAGAAAGAAAAAAGGATTATCCTGACACGTGACAGGGGTATTTTAAAAAACAACCGGGTAACGCACGGTTACTGGATAAGGTCACAAATACATGAAGAGCAGCTTAAGGAAGTATTAACGCGTTTTGACCTTAAGGATCAGATAAGGTTTTTTACACGTTGCATACGATGCAACTCGCCACTTGAGGATGTTAAGAAAGAAGATATTGCAGAACGTCTTGAAGAAAAAACAAGGCTTTATTATTCCAGTTTCAAACGATGTCCGGGATGCAACCGCATCTACTGGAGCGGCTCACACTTTGAGAACATGAAGAGGTTAATAACTCAAATTATCAACGGGTGAGCAGGTTCATTCAATTCGCATGTCGCTATGCAGACTGTAAAATTCAAAAATCATTTTCATAAACTTATGTTTTTTTAGTAATTTGCATATACCTCATAATATTTATGTCAAGACGAATATTTCAATAAATGAAAGACATAATCATATTCATATGCTCCCTGGCCATAGTATTGACCGGTTCCGTTTGTCATGCACAAACCAAAGCAAAGATTTCGAAGCCCCGTCTTGAGCTGGAAGATAATCAGATTAATATTCGATATGATATTCTTAATAGTCTGGAAACCGACATTTTCAGGATATGGATTGAGATTACGGATTCAACGGGGAATTATTTGCCGGCTTTATCTTTGAGTGGTGATATAGGTGACGATGTAAAAGGGGGCAATGATAAAATGATAACATGGGATTATGCTTCAGACAATATTTATCCTGAGGCCGGAATCTATGTTCAGATAAATGCGGAATTGCTGACAACTGTTGAGGCAACTGATATTATTCTGCAGGATAAGAAAATCAGCCGTGCTGCCGTAATTGGTCAGTCGATGGTATTTCCGGGCTGGGGATTATCCAGGGTAAATAAAGGTAAACCTCACTGGATAAAGGGATTGGCAGGATATGGATGTATTGCTGCATCTGTTGTTTACAACAGGAAGGCAGTTACAAGTTATGAAGATTATGAAGATACATCTGATTTTAGTGAAAGAAATGAGTTCTATAATAACTCGGTTAGAGAGGATAACCTGTCAGAATTATTTGCCTATGCTGCGGCAGGTATCTGGATAATGGATTTGATATGGACTGTTGCCGGTTCCTCAAAGCTAAATAGGGGACCGAATTACGGCCAGGCAGGAAGAATCTCAGTTTATCCGGTGTATGAACCATCAATGCGAGCACAAATGGTAACAGTTACATATACTTTTTAGAAAAAACAAGAAACATAATCCCTGGAAGATATGAACTTAAAACATGTCGTATTCAGTTTGATTTTTCTTTTCTGCTTTTCTTTTATTAAGGCACAGGTGATTAAAAGTGAAAAATCGTACCTGAAGTTAAACGTCAAGCCGAAAAAAGAGGCAATAGAGATACCGGATACAATTTCTCCTGAACTGAAAATAATATCACCGGCTATTACCGAAGGTAAAAGATTCATAAGCACTTCACCGGAAATGATTCTTATAGGTAGGGCTATAGATGAAAGCGGTATAGCATCTGTTATTATTAATTCGGAGATCAATGAAATTAACGAGACAGGGATGTTTTCCAGGAGGTTGTTGCTGGAGCCCGGAGAAAATTTAATTACAGTAATTGTTCTTGATAAAAAATACAATTCCCTGGATAAGAAATTCTATATTGATTATTCACCTCCCGAACCAACTCTTGCTGAAATCGTAGAGGAAGAATCAAAGTATTATGGTTTTTTAATTGGTATAGACAATTATGAAGATCCGACCATCCTGCCTCTGGATAACCCGATATCTGACGCAGAAGGAATATATGAGATATTAACCCGTGAATATATCTTTGAAAAAGAAAATGTGAAATTAATCAAAGATGCTAGACGCAGAGATATCGTGAATGCTCTTGATGAATTTGCTGACTTGATTACTCCCAATGACAACCTGCTTATATTTTATGCCGGTCATGGCTGGTGGGATGAAGATGCCAATATAGGTTACTGGCTCCCTTCAGATGCAAGACGTAACAGTAAGGCAGACTGGTTCCGTAACAGTACACTTGTTGATTATTTAAAGGAAATAAAATCAAAACATACTTTGTTGATCACCGATGCATGTTTCGGGGGGTCAATATTTAGATCAAGAAAGGCCTTCCCCGAAGCAGAGAAAGCTATTCAGAAACTTTATGAGTTGCCGAGCCGTAAAGCAATGACCAGTGGCACAATGACAGAAGAGGTGCCTGACCGCAGCTCTTTTATTAAATTTCTCTGTGAAAGGCTGACGGACAATACTGAAAAATACCTGTCATCTGAACAATTGTTCAGCAGCATACGGTTAGCGGTCATTAACAACAGTGATGCAGTACCCCAGTATGGAGAGATCAAAAATGTTGGAGACCAGGGTGGAGAATTTATATTTATTAAGAGAGAATAATTCCGGAATAATATGATCATATTTTATTATGGGCTATAATAAAAAAATACTTACCGCTCAATATGTTATTAAGGCTGTTATCTTTTTTTTCTTGATTATCCTTCTGTTTGGATGTAAGAAAATCGAACCGAAAAGAATAGTCAAGGTAGAGACCATTTCAATAACGGATATTGGATACACATCCTGCACGGCTCAGGGTAGTATTATTGACATTGGAGAAGATGGTATTACCCAGCATGGTTTCTGCTGGTCAACATCCCAGAATCCAACATTGGCTGATAATAAAAAGGAATTAGGTCCCAGAAACTCAACCGGCGTATATTCGGATATTCTAACCGGACTATCTCCCAATACTACTTATTATATAAAGGCTTTTGCCAGAAGTCATGATGAGGAGTTCTATGGTGATCAGGAGTCATTTGTTACCCTTGCCCCCAGAGAACCTACGGTTATAACAACAGCAGTACATAATATAACAGAGAATTCTGCTCAGTGCGGGGCTGAGGTCATAGATGATGGCGGGGTGAAACTTATAATGAGAGGAGTATGCTGGTCAACGATTACTGGGCCCACAATTGCAGACAGCCATACAGAAAATGGCGATGAGATAGGATTATTCGTAGGTGACCTGACCGGCCTTGATCCGGGTACCACCTATTATGTACGGGCTTATGCTACCAATTCAATTGGCACATCATATGGTGAGGAGCTAAGTTTCGATACCGAATGGCCACAGAGCGGGACTTTTAACGATCCGAGGGATGGTAATGAATATCCCTGGATTAAAATGGGTGAGCAGATATGGATGGGAGTAAACCTGGCATATCTTCCGGAAGTAAGTTCCGGGACTACGAGTACTACAATCCCTATTTATTATGTCTATGATTACAACGGAACCAATGTTGCTGAAGCAAAAGCTTCGGATAATTATAAAACCTATGGCGTATTGTATAACTGGCCTGCAGCTATAGAGGCCTGCCCCGACGGATGGCATCTACCTTCGGATGATGAATGGAAACATCTTGAGATGTTTCTTGGAATGAGCCAGGAAGATGCTGATAATACAGGCTTTAGAGGCACTGATATAGGTAGTCAGATGTCACGGTATTCTTTTTTGTGGGATGATGGGGCACTGGAAAATGATCCGGCCTTTGGATCAAGTGAATTTGTAGCTCTCCCCGGGGGCTATTTATCCTACGTTTATGCTCAATTTCGTACAATAGGATCCGATGGCAACTGGTGGAGTATGACTGACTTTGATACAAATAATGCATGGAGAAGGTCTATAAATTACGATAATAGTGGAGTACAGAGAGACTATACTTATAAAGCCAATGGATTCTCGGTTCGCTGTGTTCGTGATTAAATTCAATAACTAAATCATTCAGTCTTTCCAGTTCCACCATTTCAGCTTCTCCGGATCCCGCTTGTCTTCCGGCGTTTCAGCATAATATACCGCGCAGCGAAAAACATAAAGAAGACACCTGTCCTGCTTCTCGCCTGCAAAACTGTTTGACAGCCTGTAAAGCTCCTCCGGATCCTGCCCTTTCAGGTCATCAACCTTTTTGATTCCTATGTGCCAGAGGTCACTGGCTATTGATTTGCCCACGCCGGGAATAATTGTGAGATTTTTCATTACTATTTAAATTAATTGTCTAATATGCTTCAATACCCAGTCCTCAGTCCTCAGTCTCCAGTCTCCAGTTTCCAATCCTCAGTCTAATTCATATATTATCCCTGCTTGTTGCCGACTGCCGACTGCCAACTGCCGACTGCCGACTTTCATTTCTCATCTCTTGATACATTAGCACTGCCCTCTCTGCCAGCACCATGGTAGCATTAACAACCGGCAGGTCAATCCTGTCCGGGTTATAGGCAAGGGGTATTTCCGTACAGCCCAAAACAATTACTTCAGCTCCCCTGTCGGCAAGATGCTG
Source organism: Bacteroidales bacterium (assembly GCA_016928075.1). GTDB lineage: Bacteria > Bacteroidota > Bacteroidia > Bacteroidales > VadinHA17 > UBA9300. Next base: position 35,360 of record JAFGLJ010000017.1, read on the forward strand.
ACTTGCAATGGCAAGAAGATCCTCGTTCAGCTGATGATCAGTTTTAGACTTAATGCCATATACAGCCTTCATAACCATATTACCCTCTATTGAGTCGACCGGTGTTAATACTTCAAAACCTTTGGCTTCCAGTTCCTTATTATACAGGCCAGATTGAATAGTTCCGGAAGTGGCCAGCAAACCAACTTTTTTAATATCAGGATATTTACCGGCTACCTCGATTGCCGTTTCCCGTATCATATGGATAATTGGAATATCCACCGATTCCTGCATGTAATCATAGAAATAATGTACTGTATTGCAGGGTATTGCGATAAATGACGCACCGGCTGACTCCAGTTTTTTTATACTGAACCTGAGATACGGCTTTATCAGGTTCCCGCCATCGGCTATCGATTCCATCCTGTCAGGTACCTGCGGGTTGCTGAAAATAATAGTCGGAATATGCTCCTGGTCTGTTTCTGCAGGAGTGATATCCAATATCTGTTTGTAAAGATCTGCTGTAGCTTCCGGCCCCATACCCCCGAAAATACCTAGAATAATATCGTTGCCAGCAGGAGCCTGTTTTATATCTGAATTACATGCAGTGATAAGGAGGAGAAGTGCTGTTAGTAAGGAGAGGTGTTTCATTTGTTGAATCGTTTAATCGTTGAATTGGGATGTTTAATTGTTTAGATCGTATGTTGAGAGGTATATTAATTTTTTGATGGTTTAATCGTTAAAAAGGTAATCGCATTAGTGGGTAAATGTTCCTCGGGGCTCGTACAGATCGGTATGCATGGTTTGTATAGCATTGATCTACAATTATATGACGCCTCCAGCGTCAAACTTCGAAATTCATTATTCGCTATTCGATATTCATTATTCATCTTTTCTCCAGCCACAGGTCTCTTACCCTTGAGTTGGTTACTTTCATCCCCGTTATCTTATTCCTTTTCCTGACAATGGTGATCGTGTTAATAAAGCCACTGTCGGAAACATAGACATTCTTATCAATGCACTCAAGGGAGAATTCACCGTGGCGGGTCTGGTAACCAAATAGTTCACCGTTTTTCAGATAGAACCGGTACTGGGTCTCCAGTTCTGGCGACCAGTATTTCCCTGCGATATCCTGGAGTTCTTTTTCACCGGGTATATATTTTTCTGTTTTCACCCAGTTATGACTGGCGCCATTGACGGATATAACTAATTTTTCCGGTACGGTATCAATTAGATTTATTTTCAGTCTCCTGTTGTTATTGAACAAAACACTGTCACTGGCAGTAAATAACCTGGTATCGCCACCACCAGTGTACTTGCATACCAGGGTATCACCTTTCCTGTATATTTCGAACAACCTGTCAGGGATATCTCCAGACTTATAGGCACCGGCATACCTGTTGATTATACTGTCATCTATTCCTTTTTCAGTGAAGTTAAACGCGGTTTCCTCTTCTTTTTCTTTGTCAAAAAGTATATCTGCAATACTGTTTATCTTCCCTGAGACACCGGATGAGGAGAAGTTAGTAAGTACGACAATTTCAGTCTCATGTTCAGGGAAGGTGCAGGCATATGATCTGAAACCACCAATTGAACCGCTGTGGGAGATTCTTCTCTCATCCCTGTATTCATCGATTTGTACACCAAAGGCATAGTTATTGGGTTTTCCATTATTAAAGGGATCAAGCGTTAACATCATTGAGAATGCTTCTTCCCATCCTTCAGGCGAATCATAATAATATCTCATCCATTTAAGAAGATCTGCTGCAGTTGAATGGATATTCCCGGATCCTGTATATGCCCAGTATTCTATTTCTTTTACAAATCCACTGTTGTATGATCCATTATAAGATGTGGCGTAATTACGTGCAATCCTGTTGTATTTATCCTCAACATAGGTATCATAAAGTCCCAGTGGCTTGAATATCTCTTCTTTCATCCAGTCTGCAAAATTGTCACCCGTTATCTTTTCTATTATTATTGCTGCCAGTATATATCCTGTATTACTATACATATATTCAGACCCTGGTTCAAAGTTCAGGTCCTGCTGCCTGGTCATGAACCTAAGCAGGTCATCGTTGTTCTTCATATCATCATCCCTCCATCCTGCAAGTGCCAGGAGGGTATGAAGACTTCTTAAGCCGCTGGTATGATGTAGCATGTGCCTGAAAGTTATCTTATGACCAAAATCGGGTAGTTCAGGCAGGTATTTCCTGATATCATCATCTATTGACAGTTTGCCTTCCAGGTGTAGCTTAACAATGCCCATGGCTGTAAACTGCTTTGAAACAGAGGCTATATTGAATCTAGTTCCGTATGTGTTCGGGACATGATATTCCATGCTAGCCAGTCCGTATGCCTGCGAAAATACAGGTATGCCGTGAACTGCAATGCCAGCAGTGCCCCCGGGGTGATTCGGACGGTTCCATTCAAGGAAGAGACTATCGATGGCTTTTAGCTTATTTTCACTGACCTGCGCGGAGGATGAAACTGAAACCAGCAGAATAATGATGATTGGAATGAGAATATTTTTCATAATGTGAAATGTTAAAAAGATAAAAGATAAAAGTACAAAGTAAAAAGTAAAAAGTAAAAAGTTGGAGCGAAGCCCGCCTTCGCCGGAGGCTATGGCGGGCGAAGCGTAAACGTTTATAATTCAAACATTCAAGCGCTCAAACCTGATTTTATCAATTTTTAAACCTTAAGATGTAGCTTTTTTCCGAACTTAACGACTCATAAGCTGAAAACTGATTAATGGACGGTAGAAAAAGAAATAAGAGGAGATATCCGAGATAACAGGATTGTCCAGGTCTGCAGTAAGTGTAAGATTGGTTAGGGTCCGTAGAAAACTGGAAGAGAACCTAAAAAGAATTGAAAATGAATGATATAAAAAACAGATGGGAAAATATTGATGAACTTATTGGCATACCGGGCTACGGCATAACATCTGTTGAAAAATTCATCAGGGGTTGATCAGCTACCATATACAGTAAAGTTAGAGGCATATTCATCAGGGGTTTTATATTTAAATTTTTGGCATTCGTGTTTATTGTACTTAATATTATCCTATACGTGGATAATATAAATGTAATAGCATTTAATGGGGTGAAATCATTAATACTATATGCTTAGCCACCAGTAGCCTATTTCCCTGGGGATAGAATAAGAAAGGATGTAAATTTCGAATTTCGAATAATGAATGTCGATTTTAGAAGTGATAGAACGTCAAGTTTTCTTCATTCGGCGTTCGATATTGGCTTTGCCGAGCTCGCCATGAATATTCGGTTAATAACTGATCGCCCCCGCCAGCCACAATCTCATTCCGTCCCGAAAAAGCTCTGCTTTTTCGAGGATCCTCGAATCAAAGATTCGGGACTCGCGAGCTCGCCCCGAATTCTCGGGGCTCGGTTCATAACTCATCTCTCATAACTCATCTCTCATCTCTCTTACTGATTCCTGTATGGCTTGTGAGGATATACTCAAAATTCTCCGGAGGCGGTAGTTTCTTCAGCGATTCTATCTGGGTTTCAGTATCCATATTTATGATATCAAAAAAGTTGACATATTTACCATTCTCCATTATAAGGTTATCTCCTGTTAGAAGGTAATCGCCATTGACTATATAACAGCATGAGCCGGGGGTGTGCCCGGGAGTATGCAGTACTTTTACCTGAAAAACGTTTATGTTGAGAATCTCACCAGTTTTGATAAGGTTATAATCATGGTGCTTCCATCTTGATTTGAATACAAAACGTGCTGTTTCACCGGTAACCATTTGCTCTTCTTCTTCATGCATGAATATATTGGCATTCTCAAATGCATCAAGTCCTCCTGCATGATCAATATCTGAATGGGTCAGTACAACAGCCATGATTTCATCAGGATTTATCTCCAGTTTAGCTAATTCTTCCTTAACCCTGTCTTTGTTCATTCCCGCATCTACCATCATATATCCGTCATATCCCTTAAAGATGTAAGCATTTACAAACCTGTCACGTATACAGAAAACGGTGTCGTTAATAGTCTGCGTTTCCGCCGGGGTCATCTGCTTTGTTGCATATGAATACCTGATTATCATTATAATTATGAAAACCAGGAAAAGACCTGCCAGGCAGGCCAGGCTGATAAGTGTCCATTTAAGCGGCTTTTTCATTTCTAGTTTAATTAGGTACTAAGTAAGGCAATTTAAAAGAAAAAAGATAAAAGGAAAAGGGCAAAAGATAAAAGTAAAAAGTTGGAGCGAAGCCCGCCTTCGCCGGAAGCTATGGCGAGCGAAGCGAAAACCCCGGCCGAATGTAATGAGAGCCGGGGGAAAAAGTACAAAGTTGGAGCGAAGCCCGCCTTCGCCGGAAGCTATGGCGAGCGAAGCGAAAACCCCGGCCGAATATAATGAGAGCCTGGGGGAAAAGACAAAAGATAAAAGACAAAAGATAAAAGGAAGAAGGAAAAATGAAAAAGAAAAAAGGAATTTGCCTCAATTATTATTCTATCATTATATTGACCAAATAATCAAGCTGTTACACTTGTGTCTTCCTGGGGGTGTTGATATATACAACACATGTTGAAAATATATACATACCTTATAATATATAGATAACCAGCTAGTTCACACTTAACACTAATATAAAGTGTTGAAAAGAACATCACTTTTTACTTCTTGTATTACTGCTATTATCTCTTCAACATGTTGTAATACAATAATATATGAACTTTGGCATTATAATTGGCAAGGTAATGATAGATGAAATTTAAGCGAAAACTCAAAATAAATGAAAAAATCAATAGTCATGAAAAAGTTAGTTGTTTTAATCAGTTTCGTGGCACTCTTAATGAGTGGCATATCTGCGCCACTTTCTAATCCACAGGATCAGAAAGACAAGGTGCAATTACTGGTCAGTCCCGAATTGTCTGAGCTGGTTAATAAATGGATTACCGAGTATTCGGAAGGTAATCCTGATGTAATAGTACAGCAGGCAGATATTTATGATGAAAGCAGTGGGTATGATCTTAAGCAGGAAGGAGTTCTTGGTATCGTTACCGAGGAGTACCTGCGTTCCGCCGGCAGTGAATCACTCTGGAGCATGGTAGTTGCCAGGGATGTTATAGTACCTGTGATCAGTTCTAACAATCCTTTCAGTGAGATAATAAGTACGCATGGTTTATCTCCTGGCCAGTTCGCAGGCGTTTATACCGAACCCGGTGAGCTTACCTGGGGAAAGGTACTGGATATCGATGATAACACAACAATTAATTGTTATTGTATTGGTGATGAATCACTGAAAGGTTGTCTCTCAGAATTCCTGAAGGCAGAAAACCTGAAAGGCAATCCACAAAAAGTAGCGGATGATAATGAGTTAATAAGCAATATTACCCGTGATAAGTATTCCATAGGATTCTGCAGATTATCCGGGCTTATTGACTACGAAAACCACAGTATCAAAGAAGGCGTACAGGTAGTGCCCGTTGATATTAACGGTAATGGTATACTTGAGCACAACGAAAATATTTACGGTTGCTTAAATGATTTTAACAGGGGTGTCTGGATAGGTAAATACCCGGGCTCACTATGCAGGAATATACATATTGTATCCGCAGACTCACCTATAGCTGTAAGTGAAACAGGTTTCATAAGGTGGATACTTTCGGATGGCCAGGGTTATATATCTGACGCAGGTTTTTCGGAACTGATCCCTGGTGAACGGCAAACCAAGATACAGGCATTGGCTCAGGATGAATTGGCGGTAATTGAAGACAGACAAAATCCCGTTAAGGCAGCCACCATCTTCTTTATAGCTGCTACAATCCTGATAGTCGGGTTCCTGATATTTGTAACAGCAAAGTTGGTGAAAGCCAGGCCAAAAGAGCCTAAAAATGTGCCCGGTGATGAATCTTCTGCATTTAATGAGAACTCAGTTATGGCTCCCGGTGGATTATTCTATGACAAAACCCATACATGGACCTTTATGGAGGAGGAAGGTAAAGTAAAGATGGGAATTGACGACTTCCTTCAGCATACAACAGGGAACTTCACAAAAATAAAAATGAAACAACCCGGTGCCAGGATAAAAAAAGGAGAACAGGTTATCAGCCTGGTACAGAATGGTAAACAGCTGGATATTTATTCACCACTTTCAGGTCTTATCACGGACATTAACCACGAATTAAAAATTAACGCTGCAATAATTAATAATTCTCCTTATTCTGATGGATGGATTTATGCAGTTGAACCGGATAACTGGCTGAAAGAAACAAAAGGGTATTTAATGGGCAATAATTACCGGGAATGGTTGAAAAATGAATTCTCAAGGTTAAAAGATTTTATTGCCGGGACTGTTAAGTCGGGTGAAATATCATATTCACAGGTTGTCCTGCAGGATGGCGGGGAGATAAGGAATAATCTGCTTGAGAATTTTGGCCCCGAGGTGTGGGAGGAGTTCCAGAGAAAGTTTATCGATGCCTCGTTGTGAAAATTGAGAAAACAGACACAGATATAGATAAATATTACTGAACATAAAAAATATAACTTATGAATCTGAACAGAAGAAACTTTCTGAAAGCATTGGGTCTGACCGGTGTTGCTGTTGGTGCAGGAAAGACACTTAATGCAACCTCGGTCAAAAAAGACAGTGATAAGGAGTTTTACGCGATTCTTTATGATTCAACACGCTGTGCCGGTTGCCAGGGATGTGAGTGGGAATGTGCCCTGCAGCACGGTTTGCCCGATCCTGACCTTGAGGATATACCCGAGGTAGGAAAAATAAGGAAAACGGATGAGAACAGGAGGACTGTGATCAATGTCTATTCAACCTCAAAAGGTGATGTCTATGTGAAAAACTCATGTAAGCATTGCAATCAGCCTGCCTGTGCGGCAGCATGTCTTACCCAGGCAATGCATAAAACTGAAGAGGGTCCCGTGATCTGGCGTGACAGGAAATGCATGGGATGTCGCTACTGTATGGTTTCCTGTCCGTATGATATCCCTAAATTCGACTATCACAGTTCAAATCCGGATATCCAGAAATGCGATATGTGCTGGGACAGGGTCAAGGAAGGTAAATTGCCTGCCTGCGTAGAAGGTTGTCCTGCCGGGGCACTGAGCTTCGGGCTGAGAAGGGATATGATCGCTGAAGCAAGGAAGAGGATCAATGACAATCCTGAACTTTACCATGACCATATCTATGGCGAGCACGAGGCCGGGGGAACAAGCGTTCTCTATCTTTCACCAGTACCATTCGAGGAGATAGGTTTCAATACCTCCGTGATGAACAAACCATACCCCGAACTGACAAAGGGTTTTCTTTATAGTGTTCCTTCAATATTTGTATTGTGGCCGGCAATGTTGCTGGGTATACAAAAAGCAACAAGTCGTAAAAACAATCAAACCGAAGATGAAAATGAGTAGTTCTGATATTGTATTAAGTAAAGAAAATGACAGGAAATCAATCAGGAGTTTCCTGGTCAGGGAATTAAAGCCCAAAGGAAAACTTTTTACACCGTTCAACCTGATTTCAGTACCGGTGATAATAATGGGCATAATCATCATAGTTATCAGATTTGCCAAGGGACTCGGCGCTGTTACCAATCTTACCCAGGAGACACCATGGGGCCTGTGGATAGGCTTTGATGTGGTTACCGGGGTTGCGTTTGCCGGTGGGGCATATGTTATAACTTTCATGGTATATATACTTAACCTAAGGCAATATCATACCATAGTGAGGGTAACGGTACTGAATGGCTTCCTGGCATACGTATTTTACGCCGGAGCCCTGCTGTTAGACCTTGGCAAGCCATGGAATGTAATTAACCCTATAATAGGCAATAGCTTTGGCGTCAGCTCTGTGTTATTCCTGGTGGCATGGCACTTCCTGCTGTACATGATTGCCGAGCTGATAGAATTCTCACCTGCCATTGCTGAATGGCTGGGAGCAAAGCGTGCACGAAAGATCCTGTCGGGGATGACCCTGGGAGCGGTGATCCTGGGTATAACCCTTTCAACCCTCCACCAGTCTGGACTGGGTGCACTCTATCTTATGGCAAAGGAAAAGATACATCCGTTGTGGTATTCGGAATTCATACCAATACTATTCTTTGTATCTAGTATATTCGCCGGCCTGTCAATGGTTATTTTTGAAGGATCGATAAGTTACAAGGTGTTCTCTGACCAGATAAGTGCAAAGGACCATAAATCACATCATAACATAATACACGGACTCGCAAAGGTATGTACCATTACAATGTTCGTTTATTTGTTCCTCCAGATACTCGCCTTTGTACATGGTAAGAACTATGAATACCTGGGTACACGTATGGGGAACTGGTACCTGGCGGAGATGCTGGGTTTCGTACTGCTGCCTATGATCCTTTTCTTTTACAGTTACAGGAAAAGAAACCTGTTGATTATCAAGGTGGCAGCCATAGTAACCATGCTTGGTATTATAATTAACAGGCTGAACGTAACCATAATAGGATATAACTGGGATGCTGCAGTACAGTATTACCCGACATGGAAGGAGATTGTCGTGACACTGACCATCATATTCATAGAGATATGGATCTTCAGGTGGATAATAAACCGTATGCCTGTCTTGCGTGAAGCTCCTTCATGGGCAAAGTATTAATAATAAAAAAATATAAAAATGGACGGATTTAGCTATACAAACATTTTTGATACCAAAGGAATTGAGTATCTGATAGTAATTGGTTTCCTGATTCTGGTAATACCTTTCTGGAGAGCCCTTAGTAAACCTGTTAAGGTTAAAGAGGGTATAAGTGAGACTCTTGGAGTTCTTAATGCTGCTGTTCTGAGAATACCAAAGGGATTGTTTTACAGCAGGAACCATGTATGGGCACACCTTGAACGTTCAGGCAATGCCAGTCTTGGCCTGGATGACCTGTTATTGCATATAACCGGTGAGGTGGAACTAAAGAACTTCAAAAATCCGGGTGAAAGAGTCAGAAGAGGAGACCTCATAGCGGAGGTGACCAGGGATGGAAATGAGTTAAGGATTATGTCACCAATATCCGGGGAAATAAAAGATGTGAATGATGTTGTAAGATATGAACCTGCTCTGCTGAATGAAGATCCGTATAACAGGGGTTGGCTTTACAAAATAAAACCTGAAAAATGGATCGATGAAACAAAAGATCTCGTTATGGCAGAAAATGCAAGGGCATGGTCAGAAAAAGAACTGTTGAAATTCAAGGATTTCCTGGCTCATTCATTGGCTGAACATTCTCCTGAGACTTCAAGAGTATTACTGCAGGAGGGTGGTGAATTAACTGACCACCCCCTTTCAGGCATGCCTGCAGAAGTCTGGAAAGACTTCCAGGAAGGTTTCATGGATATGGAGGCATAAAATAATAAGCTTTTAATATTTATTCGCTTATTTTTTTCATAATTTAGAAGTATATTAAAAGCTCAATAGATGAAGCAATAGTATGGAGCCCGGCCCCCGGCTGGTTTCCATGCTTCATGCCTTTTAGAAGCTCATAAATTCTGTCTTAAGTCAGGGTGAAAATGATACAAAAAATAAAAAGACTGTACAGACGTATATCGGATAAAGACCTGATAAAGAAATATACAAGGTTCAGATCCTCGATATATGGTCGTGTTGTCTTCATAATAGCCAGTTCGCTTATTGTTCTTTTTATCGCTTTTAATGTTGTTTTCCGGTCAATATATGATGAGTTCTTCAACAATACAATAAGGCAGACTGGCGATAATGTAAGCTCTATAGTGGAAGGCTCACTTTACTATTCCATGCTTGAGAACGACAAGGCAATGCTGCAGAGGACGCTTGATATAATCAGTACCATGTCAGGTATTGATGAAGTGAATATGTACGATGATAAAGACAGCCTGGCATATACATCCATAAGCGCCCATCCGAATTCGGGGATTGATCCTAATTGCAGGAACTGTCACCCTGACCTCAGCCAGATGTTCCCGGAGAAAGAGAAGGCTTACAGGATCATAGGCGACACTGTCGACTGTGGCATAATGAGGGGGGGAGAAGATTCAAGGCAGCTATTGATAAGAAAGCCAATACTTAATGAAAAATCATGCTACACCGCTGCCTGTCACTACCATGACCGGGATGATGAGGTGCTGGGATCACTTGTCATTAAACTGCCTCTCGATAAGATCGATTCTGTTATGGATGAATCGTCAAATGATTTCCTGATTTTGGCAACGGTAATCACCGGGCTGATGGTTACATTCCTGGTAGTTTTTACAAGAAGAAGGATAAAAGACCCTTTGTATTCGATCATAAGTGCCAGTGAAGCAGTTTCAAGGGGTGATAACAGCATAAGGCTGGATATCAAGCCCAACCTGCTGGATGACATGAGGAAGGTTTCAATTGCCTTCAATAATATGCTTGATAATATCGAAAACGCAACAAAAGAATTGCAGAACTGGTCGCACCAGCTTGAGTACAAGGTCCAGAAAAAGACAGAGGAGTTATCTGAAGCACAGAACGAACTGATACATGTCGAGCGCATTGCTTCGCTGGGTAAGCTGTCATCATCTGTTGCCCATGAAATCAATAATCCCCTGTCCGGTATCCTGGTCTATAGTAAATTGGTTCAGAAACAATTGAATAATGCTGATTTTCATCATCCCAAAAAAGATGCGATACTGAAACATCTTAAATTCATAGAATCAGAAACAAGACGATGTGGAGATATAGTCAAAGGCTTACTCGATTTTTCAAGAAAAGACCAGGATAATTTTGAGATCAAAAACCTGCATGAAATACTGGAAGCAACATGTAATTTAATAACCCATTCAGCTAAAATAGCAGATATAAAGCTGGTGAAGGATTTCAGAGCTGAAGAAGACCTCGTATTTTGCAGCCCTAACCAGATTAAACAGGCATGCTTTGCAATAATGGTGAATGCATCGGAAGCCATAAGGGAAAATGGTGAAATAGTCGTTAAAACAATTAATGTTAACGAAGACAGCATAAGGGTTGAAATCTCTGACAATGGCACCGGGATAGCAGCCCAGGATTTGCCGCATATTTTTGAACCTTTTTATACAACAAAAAGAGACTCCAGCGGACTAGGCCTTGGCCTTTCAATAGTTCATGGTATAATAAAAAGCCATAAGGGAAAGGTTGAGGTCAGTTCAAAAGTCGGTCAAGGAACAACAATATCAATAACATTCCCTTTGAAAAGGGATTTAACTAATTAATCATGGCTGAAAAAAAAGTATCTATACTGGTGGTAGATGATGAAGAATCAGTTAGGGATTCACTGTATAACTGGTTTATCGACGACGGATATGATGTTGAATGCGCTGAGAATGCCAAGCAAGCTCTTATAATGCTTGAAGCCAGGGATTTTGATATTATTCTGGCAGATATAAAAATGCCTGGCATGGATGGGATGGAGATGCACCGAAGGATAAAGACTCTTAATAAAGAACCAATATTTATTATAATGACAGCCTTTGCTTCGGTTGATACCGCAGTACAGGCATTGAAAAATGGTGCTTATGATTATGTAACCAAACCCTTTGATCCGGATGACCTGTCTCATCTCATAAGGAATGCAGCTTCACACATTACTTTAAGAGAAGAGAATAAAAGCCTTAAGGAAAGGATTACAACGCTTGAAGATGTTGATGATCTGATAGGAGAGAGCGAAGGAATGAAACAGGTTCTCAGGGAAGTTGAAAGTGTTGCACAATCAAATTCTTCCGTAATAATAACCGGCGAAAGTGGAACAGGAAAGGAGCTTATCGCCCGGGCCATACATTCAAACTCTCCCAGGAAATATTTCCCGCTTATTACTGTTCACTGCGGCGCACTGACTGAAAGCTTGCTTGAGAGTGAGCTGTTTGGCCACGAAAAGGGAGCTTTTACAGGCGCAACATTTAACAGAAAGGGTAGATTTGAAATGGCTGATGGAGGGACTATCTTCCTGGATGAAATAGGTACCATTTCACCTAAAATGCAAATCGAACTGTTGCGTGTACTCGAAACAAGAACTTTTGTAAGGGTGGGCGGAAACAAGGAAATAACTTCCGACTTCCGTGTAATATGTGCCACTAACAGGGATCTTAAAAGTATGGTGAAAAATGGTATTTTCAGGGAAGATCTATATTACAGGCTGAATGTTGTAAATATAAGAATCCCTCCTCTGAGGGAAAGGGTGGAGGATATACCTCTTCTTGTTAATCACTTTATAAGGAAATATTGTAAATCAATGAGCAGGGACCTGATATCGGTCGAACCCGCGGCACTTAACCATCTGCAGAAACTTGAATACCCGGGCAATGTAAGAGAACTGGAAAATATGATTGAAAGAGCAATTGTCATTGGTAACGGGAAAGAAATAAAACTCAGAGATCTTCCCATGGGCAGGGAGGTAATGAGCAGCTCAATAGAGAGCCTCGATGATCTAGAGAAGAAACATATCGCATCTATGCTGGATAAATATAACTGGAATATCTCACGGGCATCAAAAGCCCTGAATGTTGACAGGGCAACACTTTACAACAAGATTAAAAAATATGACCTGAAAAAGAGTGACAGGTAACTATTCAGGCATTGCTCCCCCGTATGAAAAAAATGATTTCAATAGGGATAAAATTTTAATCAGGATCTGATTGAACAATAAAGGTATAATAATGGTTTCATGCGGGCACTTTGAAAAAAGTGTCATTGATAAAATCTCCCACGATTTACTTCTTTTCTTTGGATTTCCCCTGGCAGTAAAGGAATGCAGTCTTGACCTCGGCAGTTTTTATAATCCTACCCGCAGACAGTATGATGCAAATATGATCCTTAAAGCAATATCAGAGCTTACATCACCGGATGCTATTAAGACGATAGGTCTTATGCGGGTTGATATCTATATTCCCATACTTACATATATTTTCGGACAGTCCATACTTAATGGCAGTGCAGGAATAGTATCGCTCTACCGTTTAAGAAATGAACTATACGGACTGGAACAGGATAACAATCTCCTGACAGAACGTTTCAGAAAAGTAATTGTGCATGAACTTGGACATGCATTCGGACTCATACATTGCCATAACCCTTCGTGCATAATGCGCTCGAGCACTTATGTGGAAGACCTTGATCAGAAAAACCTGGACTTTTGCTTCAAATGCAAGACTGAACTGGATAGAAGATTATCTGCATACAGAACATAAACCTTTATTGTCTTTTAAATACAGTTTAACTTTTTTATATGGAAATGCGGTTATGTTATCATGGATAATTATTTTTATACCCTGTGGATTATTTTATTTAACTTAATGGTCTAACTTATATGAACATTAAACCATTATACAAGTCAGAGAGAGTAATTCTCGTTGGTCTTGAGGATGACTTCCAGGAAGTATGTGTCCTTGATGGCCTTGTAATGAGCATTGACCTCCGGGATAAAAAGATAATCCATCCACCGTGGAGCGGGCAGAAAATTCTTAAGGAGGGTTATTATACTCCGATCATGATACACCAGAAAAACGACTACAGGCAAAAAATTAAGCAAAGCCTCAAAAGGAGAATGATCAATGATATTGAAAAACAATTGAAACATCCCCCTGAAGAGGCTGTCAATTCCTTAATCTGGAAACCCGAAAGACTAACTATAAATTATCGTTCTTATTAATCCATACCCTTGACACAGCACTTTCATCTTCGGTGGCTCCCGGCAACTCCCTGTTATTCCTCGTAAAGTATGGGATTGCAAACAGCTCAGTGCCGTCTTCCCACTTGCCTTCCAGAGCAATAATACCATTAAACAGATCTTCCCTCCATACAGGTTTAATTGGTTGTTCCCCGATAGCCTTCTCAATATCGGGCTGATCGATATTCTCAACACAGTAAATCAGTGGGCCATACCTTAATGCAACCATTCCCCTGTTGGCGTCTACCTTGTCGTTGGATGTTATTACCTGCTCCTTGAGCGGTATTTCAAAAGTAATCTTATCTCCCTTTTCCCAGTTCCTGGTAATCATGGCATAGCCATTTTTAACTTCATAACTTATTTCTTCACCATTTACATTCAAACCCGTAATCCCGCTTATTTGAGGTTCTGCCGTGTATAATTCACTGGTATTCCTGTCGGGAACACGAATATATACAGTGAATTCACTACTGCTTTCAGGGTTTACTGTTATTGTTACATTACCATCCCACGGATAATCTGTTTCCTGGATCATCTGTACATCAGTCCCTGCAACATCTTCTACCTTTATGGTGCTTCCTATGAACAGGTTAACATAAATCCCGTCATCACCTGTCACATATGTCCAGGTAGGGATCATAAGAAGGGTTCTTGGTATGTTTCCTACACAGCATGGGCAGACATGCCAGGGGTAACGTGCGTTTCTCTGGGTAAGGGGATTGGTATAATAAAAGTTTTTACCTTCTGTATCAAGAGCTCCCATTAATGCATTATACATGGTTTCTTCATAAAGATCAGCATATTTAGCGTCGTGGTATGCCAGGTTCATTTTATACTGGAAGAAAATCAACCCGCAACTGGAGCATGATTCACAATATGCATTATGCCTCAGGGAATAATTGGGACCGAAACCTTCGGATGTTTCACCACTGCCTACTCCTCCTGTGACATAGTATTTTTTGTTGACGATGTTATCCCAGAGTGACATAACAGCACTTTGATAATCAACATCCCCTGTTTCCGCTGCCACGTCTGCCATTCCCGAGTAGCTGTAAACTGCTCTTACGGCATGGCCGACCGCTTCATACTGTTCCTGGACTCGAATGTGGCTCTGGTCATATTCTGTTCCGCCTCCCCTGTTATCAAGGAGGAATTTTGCAAGGTCTATATATGCATCACCACGTCCGTTGCCTTCCATGTCATTCACAAAGCGTCCGAACCGGACAAGCGCCTGCTCCATTTCCTGGTGACCGTCGAACCATTCCTTCTTGCCCGGGCCAATATTATCGACCCAGCAATCTGCAAGTTTTTTTGCTGCATCATAGAGGCGGGTATCGGCACCTTCCGTAAGGGTATAATGGTTTATTGCGGATTCGATAAAATATCCTGCCACGTAACCTTCGTGAGCAGACCTGTTCCGGGGTTCCCATCTTTCTTTCCATCGGCTCGTGTCACGCAGGGTATAGGCAGTCTGGAGGTAACCATCGGGTTCCTGGGCAGCAAGTATCCTGGGTATCCAGTCTTCAAGTGTGTTTTTCATTTTTTCCTGGGCTGCTATTATCTCTTCATCTCCCTGGGGATCAACCATGAGGGCAATGCACATGGATTCCACGGTCTGATGTACCCAGGCATTTGAGAAAACATAGCCTTTATGCCCTTCATGGGGTTCTCCTCTTAAGGCTTTGGCTGCCTCAATAAAATTATCAATACCTCCGGCTCCACGTTCTATATCCGACCTGTTTATCTGGTCAATACACCAGGGAATCCAGTTAACAATAATTGCTTTTGCCCTTGCATTCCATAAGGAATTGTCAATTTTGTAACGCGTGGTGTATACGACATTAAGCCTCTTATCCGGAGGGGGTGTGTGAGCCTTGACAATCAATTCTGATGATGCGCTGAGCTTGCCGGAGCTCGTTTCAAGTGCAATACTGTACTCCCCGGGTTCAGAAAATGTTGCGGTTGTCTCAAGGGATTTCTTATCCTCAAAAGTGACTTTTCCAGGACCTGAAACCTTTTTCCAGAGTATCCTTGTTACAGGGCTGACAGATTTATAGCTGCCCCGCAGATATGTTTTTCCTCCTATGATAACGCTCCTGTCTATTCCGGCATCCACCACAGGTGCATATTTCCTGGTTGGATCAGATGAAATAACTTCCCATTCATAGATTGCGGAAGCCTGGCCTTCTTCATTCTCAACTTCAAGCCTGATACTTGCGGTTTCTACTTCTTCAATGCTTATAACATTAAGGTTGTTTGCAGTTGGTTCAGCTCCTGATATTACCTGTACAGGGATGTATTCTTCCCCGGAAAGGTAACTTATGTTATACGAAACAGGCAGACTGATCCTTTCACCCTGGCTTATCCAGTAAATATGCATTTCATTTGTCGAAACAGCCTTGTCCCAGTCGTATTGAACCCACGACTCCTGATCTCTGCGTCGTATCCAGAACATATATGCACTTTCACGCAGGTCTTCGGTTTCTTCCGGTATAATACCATCATTTATTATGGCCATGCTCTCAGGTGACCTGAATCCAGAGGGAGCTGATGGAGTTGCAATAAGAGCAACGTTATTGTTCGAACCTTCTTCCTGTTTATCTGAGGAAGTACATCCTACAATTGCAAGTGTAATTACTACACTTAAAATTACAAATTTTAATGCTTTCATATTGGTCTCTTTAAGGATTAGATATTTCCTCACTAAGATAAATCATTTATTGATAGTAGGAGGGATAATTAGTATGTTTTTTAATATTCCGGATTCTGAATCCGGTTACTCATATTTCAGTGTATCTGCAGGGTTGGTGTTGCTTGCTTTCATTGTTTGTGAGAGTATTGATAACGCACCTATTATTAATACAACCATTACACCTGCTATTATGGTTCCTGCCCCAAACGATACATGCAGGGGCATATACTCAAGCCACAGGTTATTTCCTAGGTATGCAAGAGGTATAGATATTATCGCGGCGATCACGAGTGCTTTTATGGATGACCAGGCGAAAGTATACAGTATCTCATGTGACTTCGCACCGAATACTTTCCTTATACCCACCTCTTTTGTCCTTGTTTCAATACTGTATGTTGCCATGCCAAGTAAGCCCAGGCTTGCTATAATGATAGAAATTAATGTGACAAACCCCAGGGTGTAGATTATATCTTCAAAATAGGAATAATAATCACGTATCTCTTCATCCAGAAGCATTCCTTCCATTTGATGGTATGGATCGATCTTATCCCACTCTTCAGCGAATTTCTTAACTGTGGCCGCCAGGTTAATAGTGTTGATCCTTAAAGCTGCCACTCGCAGATCCTGAGGAGTGACCCTCAGGATAAGTGGTCTGAATGGCAGGAATAGTGCACAATATTTATAATCTTCAACAACCCCTATTATCTTGAGGTTTAGAGAATCCTCAACAATGAGATTCCTGCCAATTGCTTCAGCAGGAGACCCAAGGTTGAAGGCATTGACTGCAAGTTCTGAAACAATGGTAAAAAGTTCATTCTCATTATTAATGTTCCGGGGGAAGTCCTCACCGGCAATAATTTTTAAGCCCATGGTAGATATATAGGAGGGGCTAATGCTGAAATAATGGGCATTTATTGGTTCATCTTCCTCTTCGAGTTTTATTTCAGTGTCTCTTAGATTTCCAATTCCCGGTACGTGAGATGCACCGGCAATACTTATAACCTCAGGGAATTTACTGAAATTTTCTTTTATAAGGTCGAATTCTTTTCCATTGAGCCTTATATTATATACATGGTCACGATCAAATCCCATTTCAGTATTCGTCATATAAATCATCTGTCTGTATACCAGTATTATGGTTATGATCAGAATAATAGAAAAGATATACTGTATCACTAGTAATACTCTCCTGACAGTTAGTCTTTTCAATATTTTAAGGCTGCCCGCTCCCCTGAATACTGTCACCGGTTTAACCCGTGAGACGTATAGTGAGGGTATCATGCCGGCGATTATCCCTGTGCAAACAGCAAAAATGAGGAACCATAAATATACCGTAAAATTCTGATCGGGGCTTACTTCAAGCAGGGTCATAAATTTCATCCCCCTGAAGGCGGGCAGGATAAATTGTAAAAGTCCTATGGCAATAATAAGTGACATAATAGCTATAAGTACGGCTTCAAGAAGTATCTGCGTAATGATCTGGCCTTTCCCTGAACCCAAAGTCTTTCTCATTCCGAATTCCCTTAATCGTGTGAGTGAGCGAGCTATTGAAAGGCTGGTGTAATTAAATGATGCTGATAGGATAATGATTATTGCCAGGGTTGTGAAAAATATGAGGTATACCTTCGGCATAAACATTGAAATCTCGTTTCCAAGAACAGCTCCAGGCACTATATTATTAAAAGGATTCAGGTAGAATGATACATTTACTTTTTCATTATTCTTATATTTTTCTTCAGAAATTTTGTTCAGTACATCCTGTATATGATCGGTGTCTGATCCCTTTACGGGTATCATATAGATATAACTGGAATAATAGTTATCCCAGTCATCTGCTATTGGTAATGTATTCTGGATATCGGCTCTTGTCCTTAATGTTGATGAACTTACAAGTGATTCAAAATTGATATGAGACTTTGAATCAGGTTTTTCAATAATACCTGTAACCCGCAGATTTCCGTAATCCTCGATGGATATTACTTTACCCAGAGGATCCTCATCCCCGAAGAACTTCTCTGCTATATCATCCCTCATCACTATGGAAAAGGGTTCACTTAGGACCTCATCAGAATTTCCTCTTACCAGATTGAAATCAAAAACTTCGAAGAATCTTTGATCGGTATAGTAACCGGTCAGGTAAATAAAGGAATCTTCAAATTTAGCTTCACCGCCAAAACTGTTGTTTATTACTGCAATTTTATCAACAAGGGTGTATTTATTTGCCAGTTCATCGGCAAGAGGGTATGTTGTTGAAGCAAATTTATTGAGAGCATATTTGCTTTTATTATCAATTGACTGGATTCTGTATATTTTGTGTCTTTCAGAATGCATATTATCATATGAATACTGATCCTGTATAATTACTATTATCAGCAGACATACAGACATGCTAAATGAGAGCCCAAGAATATTAAATATTGTTAACTGTTTATTTTTTATAATATTACGGATGGCTGTAAGCAGGTAATTCTTAAACATTGGCAGATTGTTGTGTATTTAATTTAAAGACGGGCTAATTACCTAAATGTTGGAAGTGGAATAGCAAAATATTGATCTTGACTGAAGATCCGCAGGGGTTTTTAAATTTCATGTTCAGGGACTAAACATGTATCTGATCTGCCAAAAAGCTTGTAGCGATTTTCAGCAATAATATCATATAACCAGTCCGTAAATTTTCGTGGAAATGCTGTGAATAAAATCAGAACCTTCCAGATGCCACCAAGTTCATTTAATATTCTGAATACAGCCTCCGATTTATAATATAAATTTCCGTCCGTTAACAGAATAACACTATCGTACTCTTCCTGCAACCCTTTTCTAATATTATTATCAGTAATCTCAGGTTTGATAGTAGCAAAACTGAATTTCTTATGCTTATCCTTCCGGATAATGAATTTTATAACGCGGTTGCATAAATAGCAATGACCATCATAAAGGATAATATGCATTTTATTCTCCATAACGGTAAAACAAGATAATCCTTGAAAAAGTTTTCACAACATCTAGCCTGTGTAATTTTTCTTGCACAGGCCGTATTATAAAGCATGATCAAGGGCCCTAAACAGTCTCTCCACCTCCTCCAGTGTGTTATAATGAACCATTGAAATCCTTACTACCCCATTTTGTTTTGCAAGCCCGAGATCCTGTATAAGCCTGTATGCATAGAAGTGACCCCACCTGATAGCTACTTTGTGTTCATCCGTCTTCAAAGTTATTTCCCTGCTGTCTCGGTTCTTCTGTACAAATGAAATAGTAGGAACTCGGATATCTGAAGAATATTCTGTTGGGCCAATGATCTTGATATCGTTCCGTGTATTTAGATAATCCAGTACCTTTTTGGAGAGTTTCTCCTCGTGCTTTGCTATCAGTGAGTATATATACCTGAACTTATCCCTGCGGTTATCTTCACCATTATATCCATGTTTTTCAGCCATATCCGCAAAATAATCAGGAAGAGCGCCGAGGCCGTGGCAAAATTCAAAATTATAATTACCTGGCTGGAATTTATAGGGAGGATCTTTTATGAAAAAGTGGTTAAATCCCGGTAACAATTCAAGTATATTGAGTTTGCCATACATCATTGCATAATGAGGACCATATGTTTTGTAAAAACTGAAAACTATGAAATCAACATCAGTATCTTTTACATTAACAAGACGATGAGGAGTATAAGCTACTGCGTCAACACAGACCATGGCTCCATACTTATGCGCTATCCTTGTGAATTCCTTCACTGGATTCAGCATTCCCAATACATTGGAGGCAGCAGTGAATGCGACCATTTTTGTTTTTTCTGTTAGCAATTCCTCAAGATCTTTGCTTTCCAGTCTCAGTGTATCTGGATTCAGCTGCCACTCCTTTACGATAAATCCATAGTTGCCTAGATCTCTCCATGCACCGATATTTGCTTCATGATCACAATTTGTTACTATTATCTCATCGCCATCCCTGAGGATCCTCCTGAAATTATCAGCCAGTATTCTAACAAGCAGGGATGTTGATGATCCCATTACAAGTTCCCTGGGGTCGCTTGCATTTATCCATTCTGCAAGTTTCCGGTGAGCTTCATCATGTCTTTCCTTTGCCAGCACAGAGTGTGGATAGGAGCCATCGAGCTGCACATTTGAAGTATAGAAATGTTCATTTATCCTGTCAACCACAGGTTTTGCTATCTGTGATCCGCCAGCATTGTCTAATAAAACCCAGTCGGTTTCCAGACCGGGGAATTGTGATCGGATGTAGTTGAGATTTAGCATGTTATTTGTGTTTAGAAGTTGTTGAACCGTTGAACTGTTTAATCGTTGAATTGGGTTATAAAATAGCCGTTAAATGTTGATGGTCCTAGTTTATTCTTAAATCGTTAATCTTCAATCTTCAATCCAATATCAATGGAGTTTCCATTCCGGCGGATCAACACCCAGCAGGTGCTTGACAAAGAAATCCCTTCTCTTATGTTCTCCATAATCTCCGCCACTTGAATGTCTCATCCCGGGAACAAAAAGGTAATCGAAATTCTTGTTTGCCTTAATTAAGGCATCCACTACCTGAACTGTAGAAGACGGATCAACATTATTATCCATTTCCCCATTTATAAGAAGAAGTTTTCCCTGGAGTCTGTGGGCATTATCAACGTTTGATGATTCTGCATACTCAGGGCCAACAGGCCATCCCATCCATTGTTCATTCCACCAAATTTTATCCATCCTGTTATCATGACAACCACAGGATGATACACCAACCTTGTAAAACTCAGGATGGAAAAGCAGGGCTCCTGTTGAATTTTGTCCACCTGCGGAGGTACCGTATATACCCACTCTTGAAATATCCATCTCAGGATATTTTGCTGCTGCGGCTTTCATCCACAGTATCCTGTCGGGGAAGCCTGCATCTTTTATGTTCTTCCAGCATATATCGTGAAATGCTTTTGATCTGTTGGAGGTGCCCATCCCGTCAATCTGAACAAGTATAAATCCAAGTTCAGCGAGTGAATGCATATTACCCATATAGGGCCTGAATGATTTAGGCACAAAGCTTGAGTGGGGTCCTGCATAAATATATTCTATTACGGGGTACTTTTTGGAAGGATCAAAATCCACCGGCCTCATTATTATACCCCATATATCCGTTTCGCCATCCCTTCCCTTTGCCGCGAAGACTTCAGGCGCCCTCCATCCTGCCGCTTTCAATTCAGTGATATCGGTTTCTTCGAGCTTCATTACCTCTGCACCGGTTAAAGTCTTTCTCAATACAGCAACAGGGGGTGTGTCAACAGTCGACCATGTATCAACGAAGTATTTCTTATCAGGTGAGAAATAAGCAATATGATTCCCATATCCATCGGTCAGCTTGCGAAGGCCTGAACCATCTAAGTTAACGGAGTAATAGTGAATAAAATACGGATCCCCTTCCTCTCTGCCACTTGCAGTGAATATTATTTTTCTCTCAAGTGTGTCAACAAATTCAACATCCCTTACCACCCAGTTACCTTTTGTAATCTGGTTTTTCACCTCACCTGTCTTTCCATTATATAGGTACAGGTGATTCCATCCATCTCTTTCCGAGGCCCAGATAATTTCGTTCCCATCATTCAGATCATAGCGATATCTCTTGCCGCTGTAATCTATAAATGTCTCTGATTCTTCATTTATTATTATTTTTTGATCCCCCGTCTCTGCATCGATACTGATTACCTGGTAAAGCTGGTGTCCTCTTTTATTGTATTCATATGTTAATGATTTACTGTCACGGTTCCATCTGTACCGTTCTAATGAGTACTGGTTGGGGATTAATGAATCATCTATTTTCAAATGTTTTCCGGAGTCAATATCAAATATTTGTGGATAGTGCTGGGGAAGGGCATCTCCCGGCTTGGTGTATTCATGGGAATGGTGCTTGGGTTGGAGCTGGTCATCCGGGGATGACTCCACATAATGTATCATGTGTTTCTCAGCAGGCTTTACCCTGAAGGCCATAATTTTCTTTGAGTCGGGTGACCATTCCATATAAGAAGAGTAATATAAACCTATACCTCCGTCATAACTGAGACTGTATTCTTCCTTGGTTTTCTTATTTCTGACATGCACATTGAAATCTTCAATAAAGGCTTCCCATTTATCATCCGGAGATGAAACAGGATCGTTCGACAGTTCATCCCTTCTGTCCCACATCCATCCATCGCGACCTCTTCTTCTGTCATTTTCCCTTTCTCCGCTTTCCAGTTTATAGGAAGGCAGGTTACATGTCCACTCAACATTATTCCACATAAAGGTGAAGCTTTTCAGGTCTTCATTGAAACTTACCCTGTTTATGGGAAGATTTTTGGGATCAATCTCCTCGTCGGAAAGATCCGACATCTTTTTTGCCAGCTTTTCAGTGCTGAATGCTTCTTTTTTTGTTTTTTTAACAGGGTCAATAATTATATATTCTTTGCCAGCAGGTGTTTCGTTTTCATAGGTGAAAACACTTGTTTTGCCAGCCCATGAGGGTCTAACATTTCCATACCATGTTTTGCCTGCAAATTTTTGAGACAGGCTGTCAGCTCTCCGGTAATCTTCAACGGTTACCTGTGCAATAATCGTCACCGATATCAGCAATATAACAGCTGATACGATAAATGTTCTGATTACACTTTTATTCATAGTTTTAGATTTTGTTATATCCAAAAATAACGAATTAACGCGAATTTTGACCAATTGATGCGAATTAATAGTTATATGGCAGGGGATCAGCCTTCGCTAAAGCTTCATCTGACACAGCCGGTGGACAAAGCTGGAATAATGGAATAATGGAATACTGGAATGATGGAATATTCTACCAAGATAACAGTATTCCAATATTCCAGTATTGACTCACTCCTGGAACTCGGGGTTCGTCGAGCTCGTCACCCTCGTTTGCTTTCAGCAACCTCAGGTTACTCGGTTCCAACAATCCATTGTGATTATTTTTCAA
>JAFGLJ010000018.1 GCA_016928075.1 Bacteroidales bacterium
GCTCCCTGCCCCATGCTCCCTGCCTCATGCTCCCTGCCCCATGCTCCCTGCCTCATGCTCCCTGCCCCATGCTCCCTGCTCCCTGCTCCCTGCTTCAACATCCCCCTAACCCCGTTGGCTCCCGCTGGTCGCCGAGCTCATACCTCCTTAACAGTCGGTCTTCGGTTAAAAGGGGGAACCAGTACCCAGCACCCAGTTACCCAGTACCTATTTAAGTCATTCCGCTACCTGCTCCGGATTCAATTCCCATAAATCATTTTATTCTTTGCTTCTCTTAAGGTATTGCAATAATGCAGTTAAGGATTTAAGAGTTAAAATTCCTTTGAAAAGTGCCTGCAGCTGTCTATTTTTGATGAAAAGCACAGGTCCAGTATATTACTTACTTAAACGCTATGAAAAAAAGTATTAATCTATTGTTCATTATCTTTTCTGTTGCGATTCTGGTGGCATGCAACCCACAAGAAAAAACTTCCGGACAGAATGAAGTGAAAAAGAAACTGGTTCCGGGAGAAACAGCTCCGCCTGCACCTCCGGGATCAAAAGGATTCGGTATGCCTCAAACCAACCAGCAGGACACGACTATCCAAAGGAGGCCCAGGGTGAGTGCAAGTGTCACTGATCCTCGTGAAATTGACACCCTGACTCTTGATGAAATGAGCATGAGCGATCCCTTTATCCTTGCCGATGATGCAACTCAAATATACTACATGACAGGTAGTGGTGGCAGTATCTATAAAAGCAAAGACCTCGAAATCTGGACCGGTCCCTACGGAGCCTATGATGTTACAGGGACATGGATGGAAGGTGTTACACGGGTAGCAGCTGCTGAACTCCACCATACTAATGGCAAATACTATTATGTTGCTACATTTCGCGACAGGGATGAGCTTGTCGATGTTGTTCCCCGGAGATACAATATTCACCGTCAGCAATCAATGATCCTGGTTGCAGACAAAGCAGAAGGTCCGTATAAACATTTCAATCCAGATCCGGATTATGACTACCTGCCGCACCATTGGGCTATCCTTGACGGGACGCTCTGGTACGAAGACGGTATTCCTTTTTTTATTTTTGTGCACGAATGGTTGCAAACGATTGATGGCACCATGGAGTATGTTAAACTTTCACCTGATTTAAGTGAAACCGTTACTGAACCGAAATGTCTTTTCCGCGCCAGTGAAGCTCCATGGGCACTTGAAATGGTTGGGAATGGAGAAATGACGTATGGACTGAAACTTCCGGGCTGGGTTACCGATGCACCTCAGCTGTTCAGAACACAAACCGGCAGGTTAGGTATGTTATGGTCAAGCTGGGGAGCAGGACGTTATGCTCAGGGTGTGGCTTATTCACAATCCGGGACAATTAATGGCCCCTGGATACAGCAGGAAGAACCATTAAAAGGAGACAATTCCGGACATGGAATGATGTTCACCACATTTGATGGGAAACGACTGCTCGTTATCCACCATGCTGAAGGAGACGGACCTCGCAAACCGCAACTATATGAGATTGATGATTCGGGTGATGAACTGATCCTTGGAACGAGGTATAATCCGTAGCAGAGGCGCAAAATTTTGCGCCTCTGCTACTTAATTTTAATGATAGACTATACCTAAAGCAACGTACCTGTATCCGTCGGTGTTCCTGAATTGTCCGTTAGGTATAATGCCTGAGTAATATCTCAGGTAAAAGCCTATGTTTCTATCTCTGGATTTTGAGATATGATCATAGCCGAAATAGATATTATAATTCCAGGTTCTCTGTTCAGGGATAACATTATCGTAACTGAATTTAATCCTGTTTCTGATTTCCATGGATAGAACCTGCATCCATGAATCTGAACATAAGGCTCCTTCAGTTCTCTGAATATTAAATTGAATGTGATATTCCATGTTCTTTTTACCGGCAGGAACGATGACCCCTTTCGTTTCCAGAGTATCGGTACCATAATAGCCCTTTGACCTGTTCCACAATCCCTGTATTCCGGCTTTTACGGAAAAGAGGTTTGTCCTTATGGTATCAGGATCGTTCAAAACAGCTGCGATTTCCCATGCTTCATATGAGATATTGATTCTTTTAAAGTCAGGTATTTTGCTAAAGCCATGCAGGGCAAATTCGTCCCCGATATGGGTGCTTTCATGAAAAACCGGGATAATTTTTATGCCTATGTTCTTAATCCATCTGTTTTCGATATACTTTACCGCTCCTGCCCTGAGGCCAAAAAAGTAGTCGGTATTTATCACAGGAGCAGTATTTTCCTCGAACATATCAATCAAGAGGATATTACCAATTTCACCATTAAGGGAAAATTTAAGATTTTTCAGGTTGTCAACATAATAAAGCACAGGGATATCTACGCCGAGATGAGTTTCTATAAATGGTCTCCTGTTATAATCAGTTAAATAATAATTGTCATCCAGCTTATTGATAAAGGCGAATTCAGTTTTTATTACATTGCTCCTTATTTCCGAAACAAAGGGTTTCAGTATATCTGATTCTTCAAAGAACCTTAGCCTATTTCCCTGACCGCTGAGGGTCAGTGGTAAAAATGCAAGCAAACATGTTAAAAGCAGACTGTATTTTGACATTGTTACTATGATTAATTTCCAGAATATTTGTTTTTCCTTACTGGCAAGTTTGGATATATAAATATAAATCAAGCGATTGGGAATGGCAAAAAATCTTCTTAAGGTTTAGAGGCGGAGTGGTTTAGGGTTTTATTCGAAATGGATGATGGTGGCACGACCAGGGCCTCCGCCAATATGGATCTGGTCTGCGGCCACCTGTGCACAGGTCTTTTCCGGTTCCGATGTAGCAGGCGTTGTTATATGCTTTTTAATGAAATGTAGGCTTAAAATCATTATTTTGAAACTGTTGCATCTTTTTTAAAATGCTCTCGTCTTTTTATATACCAACCTTAAAACCAAAACCATGAAGATTATATTAACCCCAAGATCAGTACTGCGAGGTCTGAAATCCAATATCATTAGTATTCTGGGTATGAGCCTGGCATTCGCCGTGGCAGTTTTTATTTCCATATATGTTTATCACCAGATATCCATAGACAGAAGTCAGAGCAATTATGATTCAATATACCGACTGGAGCTTGGAACCTGGGCGTCATTAACCGGAGGTGTCATACCATGGGTAGCCGAACAGTTTCCCGAGGTTGAATCATATGCACGAATAGGAGGAGCATTCTGGGAAAGTACCCTTGAATATGAAGAAGAATACCATTCAATTGATCACGTCATGTTTATGGATGGAGAGCCATTCTCTGTATTCGATTTCAATATCATTTATGGAGATCCGGTTACTGCCCTGGAGCTTCCCAATGCAATAATTCTTACAGAATCAGTTGCCAGGAGAATATTTAGCAAACAGAATCCTGTTGGGAAAGTCATCAATTATAACCGTGATTACCCATTGGTCGTTACGGCAGTAATTGAAGACCCCGGGGATATACATCTTAATTTTCAGGTCATAATACACTTCCGCCAGCTGGCGGGGCTAATGTTTGGTGGTGATGACAGATATATGTCTGAGATTATTGGTTCTCAAAATTATATGGGATATTTTGTGCTAAATTCAGACAGGGCTGATGAGCTGGCTGAGAAAATAAAAAGCGGCCTGGTAGAAATGAATTTATATAATAGTGACAATCCTCCACCATATTCATTCAGACCATTCAGCGATATTTATTTTGCAGATGATGTAAGACCGGAGATGGGTGTTATTCACGGGAATAAACAAATCGTTATAGCACTGATCTTTGTGGCTCTGTTTGTGCTGATCATTGCCACAATAAATTATATAAATGTTTGCACTGCCGAAGGTATATCAAGGACCAGGGAAGTAGGCCTGAAAAAACTGCTCGGCTCAGACCGTGCAACTCTCTTTACTCAATTTATTGTGGAATCAGCCATTCTGTGCCTGGTCTCAATGATTTTTGCTGTTTTCATCATTCTTATCCTGCACCAGTGGTTTCAGACAACCCTTGGATTAAACCTGCCGTCCCTGACAGAGCTTCCTGTATTTATGTATTTTATTTTATTTGGTATCTTCCTAATTGTATCCATATCAGGTGGCTTATACCCTGCATTATACCTTTCATCATTAAAACCCGGTAGTCTTTTTACCACAAGCCTGCGATCGGGAGGCAGAGGACTTATACTTAGAAGGATTCTGATGCTTGCCCAATTTATCATTGCCATATTCCTTACAATTCAATCCGTTGGTATATTCAAACAATACATGTATATGAAAAACAGTGATCCGGGTATAGATATTGACCGGATCATACAATTTGAATTACCTGATTATCTTGCAGAGCGGTCAGATGCAATCAGGAAAGCGTTAAAAGAATATCCGGACATTGAAGAAATAACCTTCTCCGGTCAGCCTCTTGGTTCGGTCCGGAATACCAGGACCTTAACTTCACCTCTTAATCAGGAAGCAATACCTTTCAGATTACAAATAATTGATCCGGAGTACATACAGGTACTTGGTTTTAATATGTTGAGCGGAAAATTTTTCAGCAGGGATATGGGTTCTGAGAGGTACCTGTCCGTTGTTATTAATGAAACAGGGGCCAGAGCAATGGGCTATGATCCGCCGGAGACTATAACAGGCCTTAAGTGGAGACCTGATGGGGCTGACGAATATACATTTATAGGAGTGGTTAAGGACTACCATTTCAACTCCGTGGAAGTACCCATCCAGCCAAGCCTGCTTGTCTGGATGGATGGACAGATGAAGGCTTCTTTGAGATTTAGCTCTAATAACATACCTGAAGTAATAAGTCATATCGAAGCAGTGTGGAAATCATTTGAACCGGATAAACCTCTTACCTACAGCTTTCTTGAAGAGACTTTTAACAGTCACTATACCGGAGAGCAAAGACTGGGTAGGTTGATAAGTATCTTTACCATTATTGCCGTTATTATTGCCTGCTTCGGAGTCTATGGAATATCGGCTTTCATGGCCCGGAAAATGGCAAAAAACATTTCTTTGAGAAAAGTTATGGGAGCAGAAACAGTTACTGTGATCGAACATTTCACCAGGGAGTATTTCTGGTTGGTAATAATTGCTGCCGTAATCTCAATACCGCTCGGATATTTGTATATTAATCACTGGCTTGAAAGATTCCCGTATCAAACTGATATCTCAGGCTGGATATTTATAGCGGCATTCTTATTAAACCTGGTTGTCACCATTTCAACAATTCTTTATCATGCTCTCAGGACAGCCAGCCTGAACCCGGCGAGAGTGTTAAGGGATGAGTAATATACAAGTTCAAAGGATCTAACCAGGGATAAATAAGGTTTAGAGGTTTTGTATAGCAAGTTTCCCCTCCTTTTAGGAAAGGAGGGGTACCCTTATCCGAATCCCGAAGATTCGGGATGAGGATCAAGGGTGGGGTGGTTAGGAGTTAAAATTTCTCCTGATCTCATCCTTAATCCATTCAATATCTTCATATACAAACCTGTTTTCAAATCTAAGTATTTTGTATCCCATTCTCTGCAGGTCATTGTCTCTATCTTCATCTTCGTAGGTTTTTTGATAGTCTCCATGCGAATCTCCGTCAAGTTCTATAATTAGTTTTTCTGAAGAACAATAAAAGTCTACAATATAGTTTTTTATGCTTTGTTGTCTTCTGAACTTTCTTCCTTCTAGCTGTTTGCCTTTCAGGTGATTCCAAAGTTCAGCTTCTGCTGAAGTGGAAGCATTTCTAAGTTCTTTCCTGTAGGGTTTGAGGTGTTTTATGTTTGATCTTTGTACCATATTATTTTATCCTAACCACCCTGGCTTCCCTTCGGTCAGCCACCCCTCCTTTCCTAAAAGGAGGGGAAATTTAGAGTATATTATTTCCTAACCACCCCGGCTTCCCTTCGGTCAGCCACCCCTCCTTTCCTAAAAGGAGGGAAAATTTAAATATATCTACCTGAATCCTAATGCTCTTAATTTATTTAAGATTAACTCATTATTAGTTTTTACCTTATATGCATGAAATTCCCTTCTTGGCTGGTATTCATTCCTTAATTTTTCGAACTGTTCAGGGCTCTTTTTAAGTTTATCACTGTCTTCTTCGATGGGGTATGTATGCAAAATGGCTTTTGATAAAATATCAAAGTCACTTCCATCATAACCCATAAGGTCAATAACAGGATAATCGGGCTCCGGTAATGTTTCAGGCTCCCATTCTTTAAGTGGTAAATCAAAATATTCGGCCAGCTGTCTTATTATCATTTTACCACCGTTGGCTTTTCCATCAGCCGAATACCCTGCAATATGTGCTGTACCTATATCAACAGTATTTAACAGTTCAGTATTAATATCAGGTTCGTTTCTCCAAACATCAAGCACCGCTGTCTTAATTATGGATTTTTTCAGTTTTTCAAGCAATGTTTTTTCATTGACCACCTGACCGCGGGAAGTATTGACAAAGATGGCTTTATTCTTCATTTTCGATAAAAAATTCTCATCAACCAGCTGATAAGTTTTATCAGGGCCTTCAAATGTCAGCGGCACATGCAGGCTTACTATATCTGATTCATACAATAGTCTGTCAAGAGAAATGAAGCCTTCTTTCCCTTCAAGTCTTTCGCGGGGAG
The DNA here is from genome assembly GCA_016928075.1 of Bacteroidales bacterium. Taxonomy (GTDB): domain Bacteria; phylum Bacteroidota; class Bacteroidia; order Bacteroidales; family VadinHA17; genus UBA9300. The sequence continues at coordinate 6,615 of JAFGLJ010000018.1, forward strand.
GGTCATTAAGAAGCACTTTAAACCCCAGCACTTCTGCCACGCGTGCCACTTTGCTTCCAACATTACCCACACCGATTATACCTATGGTTGTGCCGGATGGATTGATATTGTATTTTGCTGTTAAGTATACCAGTGATGAGGCAAGATATTGCATTACCGAACCCGAGTTACAACCAGGGGCACTTGCGCACTTAATTCCCTGTTCCCTGCACCATTCCAGGTCGATATGATCGGTTCCTATTGTAGCAGTGCCTATAAATCTTATACCTGTATTTCCCAGAAGGGTTTTATTACATTTAGTCCGCGTCCTTATTATCATAGCCTCTGCCGAGCCCAGAATATCATGGTTTATTTTGCTTCCCTCAACATATTCGACATCTGCCCAGGGTTCAAGCACACCATGAACATACGGTATATTTTTGTCAATGATTATTTTCATTTATACTGCTTGGTATTTGCACCTTTGTCTGCGATCCATAAACCGAGGCCAGGGTTTGAGATATAATAAAACTCTTCACCATCACGATTAATATTGAAACCCTCCCGGATGCTTTCCAGGTCATATTTTGCCTTTATTTCATCAGGGTCTGAATAACCAAACCCTGCACCGCGTATTTCTTCTTCTCTCATTTTATGAGTACAATATGTAACTCTGAATCTGTTTTCAGTACTCCCATGTATGAGATGTGCCGCGACACACAGGTTGTCCTGAAGATCCTTATTTTTCTTTACCATCTGCATTATTTTCCCGGAGGTTTGATAACCGTATTTTCTGATGAGCATATCAATTGTTTCATCTTCACCAAATTCACTCAGCCCGGGGGAAACGATTATAAGCTCTCCATCATCAGCAATTGCCAGTCGTGTACGGTAAATTGCTTTATTACCAAGCCATGTGCTGCGGTATTCAAATGGATTAAGACAGGCTATAATTTTTCCGGGAGCCTTTTTAATTACTTTAACATTCAACCTGGAAGAAAATGACGCTGCTTTAGTGAAACATTCAATATCGGAGCCAATGAATAAGCCTTTGATTGGAGGCAAGCCCTCGGATTCACCATCAACAACTGTGAGGATATACAAAATATTAAGGTGTTGACCGAATAATCTGTCTGCCCGGTTAATAACTTCCCTTACAGGATTCATTGCCTGGCCCATAAGTCTTTCAATACCATATACGGCACTCAGGTAATGACTTTTGTTGATGCTTTCATACCCTCCACAACCGACGTAAATATTTTTATTATAATTAGCCATGCCCGTAACTTCATGCGGTACAACCTGTCCAACAGATATTATCAATGATCCCGAATGATCATTTATGAGTTTATTAACCTGGACAGGCCAGTCGTAGTTCAGTTTACCTTCAGACGCTTCTTTAATGAATGATGCGGGTATTTTCCCGAGGGTGATAATATCTTTTCTGCAGTTATGTGCCCTGAAGATATCATGGGGAATATTGCCGTACATCATGTCCATTTCAGACTCGCTCATTGGTTTGTGTGTCCCGGTGGCAGGCAGGATATCCTTTACCTTATCCCTGTATTCATTCCAGATTATCTCTGTTATTTTTCCTGCACCGGAATGTAATCTTGTTATGTCGGGAGGGATAATCAATATAGGTTTACCCTGACCTGCAGCTTCTATAGAGGCTATAACAGCTTTTTTTAACTTTTCGGGACCGATTACCTTGTCTTCATGTTCTATACTGTAATAAATCATGATTACCCTTTTATTTTATTTTATCCAGGGCGGTATTTCCGGCAATGCTTTATTAAATTCATCGAGCAGCATATTTTCATAGTCCCCCTTATAGGAGCCTTCAATGAACCTGTTAAAGGATTCTTCACTAAGCCTTTGCCATGATTCAGATTCTTTACCTGGTATTACGGGGTAAAACAACACATTATTATGTTTTGCAGCGTTCAGGTCGCCGGGTGCATCGCCTATCATAAGTATTTTATCATCCGGGTATTTGTTTTTTGCTCCCAATGCAATATGTTCAGCTTTTGTACCGTATTCCTGTCCGGCAATCAGGTTCACCAGGTTATCAATTTTGTGCTCATTCCATTCTTTTTCAAGTGCTTCCAAGGGAGTTTGAGAGACTACTATAACATCGGCCTTATCGCTTATTTTCTCTATGCATTCCGCTGCATGCCTGAAAGGACTGACACCCTTCAGCCACTTACTTATTTCTTCATTTATCGCTTCGGACCATTCGAGTACTTTCTCCAGAACAGGGTCGGGGTTCTTTTCGCAGAAGAGTTTAAGAGATTGGTTGCCGAGCTTGCTCTCCCTGCTTATCCAATTCTTCAGAGGTTGTAAGTCGGGTAATTTTATGCCGGTCTCCTTTATTTCTTTTCTTTGTGCGAGCAATTCAAAGACTTTCACCAGTGCAGGGAAGCGGTTAACACCCCGGTGGACAGAATACAGGTTTACAAATTCCCATGTTTCTCTTACAATTTTTGCCACCGGGAAGAGGTTGAAATATTTAATGCCATTTGGTATAAAAAATTCTTTTTGTTTGAGCTCCATAGTGTCAAAGACACAGCCATCTGAGTCGATACCTGTGAAGAACTCTTTTCGCGGTTTAAAATCTTTTAGTATCCGGGGATAATCCATATCAGTAAGCCTCAGGTATGTATTTCTCAAGTTTTTTTTCTGCAAAAATCGGTTTAAACCGGGTAAATCTCTGTATCCCGTTTACCAGTGGAATCTTAACCCATTCATTACCTGTCAGTGGTTTGGCATACCTGACAAATTCGTCAGTCACATCATAACGGTTTTCTGATATCCATTCTTCAGGGAAACGACGTTCTGACAGCGCAACTTCTTGAAGTGGGACTTTATCATATATCACATTATACTCAGGCGTACAGGTACGTATCAGGGTTGCCATCCAGCCGTTTTCACCGCTTGCTGCTATCTCAACGGCCTTCTTACCAACCATATAAGCTTCATCAAGATCAGTATCTGAAGCGTAGACCATTGAATGCCTCTGGTCGGTCCCCGGAACCTGTCCACGGGCTGCTCCCCTTGCTTTCAGTTTAACATTGTTAAGGTAATTGACAATTACCTGTTGCACACTCGTTCTGGAGGCACCAAATTCAGGATGTCCGAAAGCATCTTTCCGTTCCCCGAGGTCGCCTGCATTGAAACCCTCACTAACAACTGCCAGGCACCTGCCATATTCAAGCAGATATTTATTTATGTTTTCGGCCATTTCCGGTAATGAAACATTTGACTCGGCCATATATATCTGCAGTGGAAGTTCCCTCTCAGGGTCCGCAAGGCGTGTGGCTGCAGGTATGAATCCTATTTTCCTGCCCATAACCTGTACCACCATCACAGGATCAGCAGGTGATGAACCCCTGTTTTCCTCATTAAGGTTCTGTATATTAAACGACCAGTACCTGGCAACAGATCCATACCCGGGCGTATGGTCAATAAGCTTAAATTCGTTGTCGCCCAGGTCATTGTCAATAGTTTTTGGAACACCTACGGAAATAATATCAAGCCCTGTTGCTTTACATTTCTCACTTACTCTCATAACAGTATGCTGGGAATCGTTTCCTCCTATATAGAAAAAGTATCCAATATTATGTGCTTTAAAGACTTTGATAATACGTTCCAGGTCTTTTTCATGGCCTTCTTTAAGTTTATACCTGCAGGTACCAATACTACCTGCCGCAGGAGTGGTTTTAAGAAGGTCAATTTCTTTCTTATCCTGTGCAGAAATATCCAGGAGCTCTTCTTTGAGAATGCCTTCAATACCATGCCATGCCCCGTATATTTTACCGAAAGTATGATTGTCTTGAGCACATGTGTCTATAATTCCCCTGAGTGTGTTATTGATTACAGGTGAGGGTCCCCCTGACTGTGCTATAATAATATTTCTTGATTTCACCTGATATATATGTAAATTAATGCTGTGACAACAGCAAATATCATAAATGTATTCCAAACTTCACTCTTTTTGGGAATGAGTTTTATCCAATACATTGTTTTTAAACAGAAAGGGATCCCTGAAAGGTCAATACTTTAAATCCCCTCAATAAAAAGTGAGTACCCCGCCTTGTTTTTAGAACAATTCTAAATTGTAAAAACATGATTTTTCCCAGTTTTTGTGACATTGAGCTATCATAATTTTAGCAGCTCAAAGAAAGACTTCGAAATTTAAAATTCAAAAAACAATTTTGATATGTATCAAACTGATAATCTGGTTAAGGATCTGGTTGAAAAACACGGGCGGCAAAGAGACAGCCTTATGCCTATCCTGCAAGGTATAGTTGAAAAGCATAATTACCTCACGGATGAGGCAATGGTTGAAGTAGCACAGGAGCTTGATATTTCTGCGGCTGAGGTGTATGGTACAGCATCCTTTTATTCATTCCTTGATACCGAGCCGAGAGGCAAGTATGTTATAAGGGTTTGTAAAACAATAACATGTGCAATGAAAGGTAAGGAGGAAGTTATTGAAGCCCTTGAAGATATATTAAAGATTAAAGTAGGAGGGACCACCTCAAATGGTTTATTTACTTTACTGGAGACTAATTGTATGGGCTGGTGTCACAAAGCTCCTGCCATGCTAATAAATGACATTCCCTACACCGAGCTCACCAGGGAAAAGATTATTAAGATTATTAAAGATTACATGCACAAATAAGAGGACCTGAAGATGGAAACCAAGAAAATAAGCAAAGTAGATCTTATATTTGAACATATTGATCCCCGTGAAGTGCTCACCAAAGCATATGGAATGACTCGGGATGAGATTATTGATGAGATCCTTGAGTCGGGTCTTAAAGGGCGGGGAGGGGCCGGTTTCCCGACCGGTATGAAATGGAAATTATGTTCTGAAGAGAAAGAAAAAACAAAATATATTATATGTAATGCTGATGAGGGTGAACCGGGAACATTCAAGGACCGTGAGATTCTTGACCGGGTTGCCTACAAAGTATATGCAGGAATGACTATTGCCGGGAAGGCGGTTGGAGCAAAGAAGGGAATTATATACCTGAGGGGTGAGTATAAATTCCTTCTCCCCCAGTTAAGGATGCAACTGGATGGGTTTCTGAAGATGAGTAATGAAATAGGATACGATTTTGAAATCGATTTCAGGCTTGGCAGTGGGGCATATATATGTGGTGAAGAGAGTGCCCTATTTGAATCAATAGAAGGCAAGCGTGGTGAACCAAGGAACAAACCTCCTTATCCCACGCACTCAGGACTTTTTGGAAAACCTACCGTGGTCAATAATGTTGAAACACTGGTAAATTCTGTAATTATACTAAAATATGGATCAAAAAAGTATAAGCAGATGGGAACCATGTTTTCAACCGGCGCCAAAGTTTTTTCAGTATCGGGAGATACGCCTATCCCAGGTATTTATGAACTTGAGCTGGGCATGTCATTACTGGAATTCGTAAAGGAGTTTGGTGATGGTGACACCAAAGCTGTTCAGGTTGGGGGCGCAGCAGGCTTCTGTGTACCACGGAAGCTTTTTGCCAGCACTGTTATAGGTTTTGAAGGCGTTCCAACCGGTGGGTCTATGAAATTATTTAACAGCTCACGTTCCATGTATAATGTCCTTCATAACTACCTTGAGTTCTTCACCGAAGAGTCATGTGGACAGTGCACCCCCTGTCGTGTTGGTTGCCAGCAGTTACTTCGGGGTGTTGAAAGTGTTAAGAAAAGGGAATCCAAATCAACCTATCTTAATGAACTGGTCAAACTGGCCGATACGATGAAAATCGCATCTAAATGTGGACTGGGACAATCAGTGGGTAATGCATTTAAATCAATAGTTGAAAACTTCAGAGAAGAGATCATCTACTAAAGAGGATAGAAAAATGAAAAAGAACAATATAATAAATCTGACAATAAATAATCAGTCCGTTTCGGTTCCTGAAGGATCAACCGTATTGCAGGCTGCTCAGAAACTTAATATTCACATTCCTACCCTGTGTAACCATGACGATCTCTGTGTGGCGGGCAATTGTAGAGTGTGCGTGGTGGAACAGAAGGGCTCGAGGGTCCTGGTTGCAGCATGTGCACAACCTGTTACGGATGGTATGGAAATTATGACAAATTCGTTGAAGGTGCGTAATGCAAGAAAGCACGTGGTTGAGCTCCTACTGTCTGAACACAGGGCTGACTGCACCAAATGTTATCGAAATCAAAATTGTGAACTGCAAACTCTCGCCAACGAATATTCATTTGGTGATCATATATTCCTTGATCTGGTCCGGGAGCACGAACATTTAATTGACAATACCAGCGCATCAATTATTAAGGATGACAGTAAATGTATACGTTGCCAGCGTTGTGTGCGTACATGCAGTGAATTGCAGAAAGTATCGGCAATAGCAGTAAGCGGGAAGGGATCAGAAATGAAAATCTCCACTTTCCATGACAGGCCTATTAGCCACGTAGTTTGTACAAACTGCGGTCAGTGTGTTAACCGTTGCCCTACCGGTGCGCTGACTGAAAAGAATTATATTGACTATGTATGGGATGCGATATACGATCCTGAAAAACATGTTGTTGTGCAAACTGCGCCTGCTGTGAGGGTGAGTATTGGAGAGGACCTTGGATATGACCCGGGAGAAAGGGTGACGGGGAAAATGGTAACAGCGCTCAAGCAGCTTGGTTTTGATTCAGTTCTTGACACAGATTTTACTGCCGACCTGACCATTATGGAAGAAGGTACAGAGCTTCTGACAAGGCTGAAGAAAGTGTTGGTGGAGAAAGATAAAGAAACAGCCCTGCCGATGACTACTTCATGTTCACCGGGATGGATAAAGTTTATCGAACATAAATATCCTGAGATGCTGCCAAATGTTTCGACCTGTAAATCACCCCAGCAAATGTTCGGGGCACTGGCCAAGACATATTACGCTGAAAAAAGAGGCCTCGATCCTGAGAATATCGTGTCTGTGTCGATAATGCCCTGTACGGCCAAAAAATTTGAGGCCAATCGCCCTGAAATGAGGGATAGTGGCTATAAAGATGTGGATTATGTTCTTACCACAAGGGAATTTGCTGTCATGATCAAACAGGCCGGAATTGATTTCAGGACACTCGAACCCACTCATCATGATTCAATCATGGGTGAGTCATCCGGTGCGGGAGCAATATTCGGAGCTACCGGCGGGGTTATGGAAGCTGCCATACGTACTGCCTATGAGATTGTTACGGGTAGACCTGTGCCATTTGATAACCTTAATATTACACCGGTCAGGGGAATGGAAGGCGTCAAAGAAGCCTCACTGAAGATTGAGAAATGTAAAAAAGAGTGGAGTTTCCTCGAAGGTGTCGAACTGAAAGTAGCCATAGCGCATGGATTAACCAACGCCGATGAAGTTATGAGAGCTGTAAGCAACGGTAAAGCAAACTACCATTTTATAGAAATAATGGCATGCCCGGGTGGTTGTATTGGTGGCGGCGGACAGCCTATACCAACAAATATCAACATACGGCAGAAAAGGATAGATGCAATTTACGAGGAGGATATGAATATGCCAATCAGAAAATCTCATGAGAACCCTGAAATTATCCAGATATATAATGACTTCTTGGAGAAACCCAACAGTCATAAGGCACATGAATTACTGCATACACATTATCTGGAGAGGGTACGGTATTAGGTTAGGTTTATCAAATAAAGTAGAGACGCCATTCAATGGCGTCTCTACTTTATTTTTATCCATGCCTTGACGGTCTTTTAACCCTTCGTTTTCTTCATTAACCAGGCCATATTCTCACCGAGTGTACGCATTGTTTTCAATCCCTCCTCATCTTTTAATACATCACCTTTCTCCCTTCCAATGCCAATATTCCAGTATGATGACCCCGGGATTATCATTTCATTTATCAGGAAGAAATGGTTAATGCTGTCGAATGCATTGATTGCTCCTGCGCGCCTGACCGCAATTACTGCCGCTCCGATTTTATGCTTAAGCGGGTTGCCGGCAGCCCTGAGTGCATAGCCGGCAACATCAATCAATGCTTTTGTCTCGGCAGTTACATCTGCAAAATATACGGGTGAACCAATAAGTATTCCATCGGCATTTACCATCCTGGATAAAATCTCATTCAGTAAAGCGTTATTTTCATGACATTTTCCGTCCTTTTTTTCTTTGCACTTCATACATGCAGTGCAACCGTTTACTTTCTTACCACCGATCTGTATCAATTCTGTTTTAATTCCATGCATTTCGAGCACTTTCAGTACTTCCTTGATAAGTATTTCTGTATTTCCCTTTTTACGAGGACTTCCGTTGATAGCTAATACTTTCATAATACAGTGGAATATTTATTTGATTTTTCAGGGTGTAAGATCGTCCACTGTAGGAGGAGGAGAATCGGCATTTTTACGTATTTCTTTTTTATTGGCCATATTTCCATAAAGATCTTCAATTTTAACCTTTCCGCCATCATCATTTCCCCTTATGTCGCTGATGACCTCACCTACATTATCTGAACGTGCATTGAAATAGAGAACAAGGCAGAATATCGGGAACAAAGGCATGGTTAAAGCATTGGCCAGGGAGTTGAGTATTATAAATGATGGTTTACTTGTCATGTTAAGAAGCTCAGATGCATTTTCCGGGTTCATTATTGTCCTGAAGAAGCTTCCACCAAACGGTATCATGATAATGGCTCCGAGAACAAAGGAAATTACCATCAAGAGTATAACAAATACAGCCACCCAGCCGATATTTGGCCAGAACCGTTTATGAGCCAGGCTGATAGTTGTGGTGATTGTTTCACCTATACCCCGATTCTCTACCATCAGGACAGGTGATATGAAAGCAGAAATCATTACAACATATATTACCGCGAATAGTGCACCTATAAATAATATAAATACTCCCAGCATAATGGCAACCATGGCAAACAGTCCCAGCAGTATATAAAGAACCAGAAGGGGCAGGAAATATTTAATTATACCCGTTGCTCCAATGGTGAATATATTACTGTCTGCATCAACCGGCTTCCTGATAATATAATACTGTAATATCATGGAAAAAAGAAAGCTGAAAAGAATAATCAGTGCATAAGGTCCAATCATCGATCTTAAAATTGCCATTATCTCTTCAGGGTCAGTGACTGAGTATATTTCTGATAAATTAACTCTTCCGGAGAGATAAGTGATGATAAGTGAGAAAATAAAAGATATTATAAACAGGCTAACAAACCATTTCTTATAAAAATCCCAAATTGAACCGAGAGCAGTATCCAGGTCATATTTTTTGTTAAGCGGATGTTTTATAAAGTCTATCATAGGATTAGTTTTATTGATGTTAAGGGAGGTAAATATACATATTTCGTAATAAGTTGGGGCTCTTTTTATAAATTTATGGCATGATTGAATCATAATATGAACAGGAAGATTCTTCATATTGATATGGATGCTTTTTTTGCTTCGGTTGAACAAAATGATAATCCCGAATTAAAAGGGAAACCTGTTGTCGTAGGATCCGAATCATCAAGAGGTGTTATTGCTGCTGCCAGTTACGAAGCACGCAGGTATGGAGTAAGATCGGCAATGCCAAGTGCAACTGCAAAAAGATTATGTCCAGGACTTGTGTTTATGAAACACAGGATGTCCAGGTATAAAGAGGTGTCGTCCATTATTTTTAATATTTTTCATAATTATACTCCACTCGTTGAAGCTCTTTCTGTTGATGAGGCATTTCTTGATGTCAGTGCCTTTGCCTCTGATTTCAAATCTGCCATTTCAATAGCTTATCAGATTAAGAAGGATATAATGGAACAAACCAGTCTTACATGCACAGCAGGTGTTGCAGTAAATAAATTCCTTGCAAAACTTGCTTCGGATATTAATAAACCTGATGGCATATATACTGTTTATCCTTCTGATATCGAACGGTTTATTGCCAACCTTCCCATTGAACGTTTCTTCGGGGTAGGTAAAGTTACTGCTGAAAAAATGCACAGATATGGAATACATACAGGAGCTGATCTCAGAAATGCTGAGCTATCATTCCTGTACAGGAATTTTGGAAAGGCAGGTGAGTTTTTCTATGATATTGCCAGGGGTATAGATAACAGGGAAGTTGAGCCCGGCAGAGTCAGGAAATCTGTTGGAGCTGAACTGACTTTCGCGAAAGATCTTACCACAGATTTCGAAATAATAGCTGAACTATATAAGCTGGAAAAAGAATTATGGTTAAGGATTGAAAAGCACGGTACAACAGGAAGAACCGTAACTGTAAAAGCGAAGTTTGATGATTTTAGCCAGGTGACCAGAAGCAATACCCTCTCCCGGCTGGTTGATAGTTTCGCAGTTCTGCATGATGAAACAACAAAGTTGAGGGAACAGATGAATTTTAAACGAAGAGGAGTAAGACTGCTGGGTGTTACAATATCTAACCTTGAAGATGAGCATTTCGCTGATGAGCAGCTCAAGATATGGGAATAAAATATAACAGATGATTACAGGTTGCAGGTTCCAGGTTCCTCGTTTCTTGTTCCTCGTTCCTGGTTCCTCGTTCCGTGTTAATTGGCATCTTTACATAAACCTTTTCAATACATCTAACCTATCCTCAAACCGTAATATAAATGATCTCTTTCTTTACCGTTGAAGTCTGCTACCCCGGGCATCCTTCCCCATTCCCTGAAACCAAACTTTTCCAGGAGCCTTATGCTGGCAATATTATGAGCCAAAAGTATGGCTATCAATGTTTTAAAATTATATTCAGATGCTTTGCCTATGGCATGAGTCATCAGTGACGTACCTATTCCAATATTTCTGTATTTTTCATCAACGAAGTAACTTATTTCTGCTGCATATCTCATGGCCAGGCGGCGGGGACGGTACGGGCTGAAAGAGAAATAACCTGCCACTTCCCCGTTTGTGTCCGCAACAAACACCGGGTACTTAAACCTGTCATATGCCCTGTACCATTTCAACCTTTCTTCCATGGTATATGGCTCGGTATCGGCAGTTGACATCTCGTATGGGATAGCCTGGTTATAGATATTGTTAATCGCTTCCAGGTCTTTTTCTGTGGCTAAACGTATTTTCATGTATGCAAGATAAAAGACAAAAGACAAAAGACAAAAACGGAAGGGATTAACCTCCCTGCGGTCGGTTGATACCTGAATGTGGATATCACATAGTATTTACAGAACCTTTCCCTCGGGGATTACTTCTTCACTTCGTTCAGTCGTGATCCCATTGCGGGAAAGCTTCATAGCATTTGCAGATAAACGCCATGAGGCGTTTTTTACAGGGTTTCCAGACCCTTATAAGAGCAAGCTCTTAATGGGCCTGAAATCCCTGTAAATAAAAACCCGCAAAAATGCGGGTTTTTATCTGCAAATGCTATGGCGGAGAGAGAGGGATTCGAACCCTCGGTCCCGATTCCTCGGGACAACGGTTTTCGAGACCGCCCCGTTCGACCACTCCGGCATCTCTCCTAAAACTGACTGCAAATCTAATAAATATTAATGCATTTGTAAACACCAGGTTAATGGTATAAGTTTATTATGGTTTAAGACTGTTTTTTGTTTAAATCTTTATTATTTTGCCTTCTGAAAAATTTATTAACTAAAAATATTATAGGTCGTGAAAAAATTATTACCAATTTTCCTGATTTTGCTGGTGTCTGTTTTCTCATGCAAACAGGATCAGAAAGATAAGGGAAAGGATAATCCTTTCTTTTCTGAGTATGACACACCGTTCGGTGTACCTCCGTTCGATAAAATAAATGTTGAACATTTTACCCCGGCATTTGAAAAAGGGATGGAGGAGCAGAAAAAAGAAGTTGAGGCAATCCTTGAGAATGATGAGGAACCTACATTTCAGAACACTGTCGTTGCAATGGATAATACGGGTAAGCTGTTGAACAGGGTGGCATATACCTTTTTTGGATTGAGCAGTGCAAATACCAGCCTTGAATTGCAGGCTGTACAGATGGAAGTATCTCCCAAACTTGCCAAACACAGTGATGAAATAAGCCTTGATCCAAGGTTTTTCGAGAGAGTGGAGCATGTATATAATAACAGTGAAAATTTTAACCTGACTGGTGAAGAGAAATTCCTCCTGGAAAATATATACAAGGAACTCGTAAGAAATGGTGCAGCCCTTGACTCTCTGAAGAAAGAAGAATTAAAGGAAATGAATCAGAGACTTTCTGTCCTCAGGGTCGAGTTCAGCCAGAATGTACTTGCTGAAACCAATAACTATACCCTGGAGATAAGCAAAGAAGAAGACCTGGCAGGACTGCCAGAATCAGTAATTACCAGTGCTGCCGAGGAGGCTAAGGCAAGAGGCATGGAGGGTAAGTGGGTATTTACCACACAGAAGCCAAGCATGTTACCCTTCCTCCAGTATTCAGAAAAACCCGGATTGAGGGAGAAATTATATAATGCCTACCTCAACCGTGGCAATAATGATAATGATTATGACAACAAGGAAATAGTGGCAGAGATAATGGAAATGAGGGCCGACAGGGCTAAACTGCTGGGTTATGAGACGCACTCACACCTTGTACTTGAACCACGAATGGCCAAAAAACCTGATAATGTATATGATCTTCTTAACACACTATGGGATGCTGCAATGCCTGCTGCCAAAAAGGACCTTGCTGAAATGCAAAAGATTGCCGACAGGGAAGGAGACGGAATTAAGATACAGTCGAGCGACTGGTGGTATTATTCCGAAAAACTGCGTAAGGAGAAATATGACCTCGATGATAATGAACTGAGACCATATTTTAAACTGGAAAATGTTAAGCAGGGCGCATTTACCCTTGCCAATAAACTTTATGGAATCACTTTTGACGAAATAGCTGATATACCTAAACCGCACGGGGAAGCTGTTGCTTATGAGGTAAAGGAAGAAAACGGTGATCACCTTGGTGTGTTATACATGGATTTTCACCCCCGCGAGAGCAAGAACCAGGGGGCATGGTGCGGTTCCTACAGGGATCATAAGATTGAAGACGGTAAGGAGATCACTCCCGTGGTTACTATGGTGATGAACTTCACGAGACCAAGTGGTGATAAACCCTCATTATTGACACTTGATGAGGTTAGCACACTTTTCCATGAGTTCGGCCATGCACTTGACGGATTGTTTTCCGAGAAATCATATGGTTATGAATACATAGCATGGGATTTCGTTGAACTGCCGAGCCAGATAATGGAGCACTGGGTAACTGAACCGGAAATGCTGAAAAGTTATGCATTGCATTACGAAACAGGTGAACCTATGCCGGATGAACTTATTGAAAAAATCAGAAAAAGCAGCCTGTTTAACCAGGGCTTTGCAAAAGGTGAATACCTGGCAGCATGCTACCTGGACATGGCTTACCATACCATCGACCAGGAAACAGAAATTAATGTACCGGAATTTGAAAGAAATATTATGAATAAAATAGGTCTTATACCCGAAATAGAACCACGTTACAGGAGTACGTATTTCGGGCATATAATTGGAGGATATGATTCAGGTTATTATTCATATGACTGGGCTGCTGTACTCGATCATGACGCATACGAGGCTTTCAAAGAAAAAGGTATATTCGACAGGGAGACAGCTCAGTCTTTCAGGAAAGGTATCCTGGAGAAAAACGGCACCATGGATGCCATGGAAATGTACATTAATTTCAGAGGCAGGGAACCGGAAAGAACCGCATTTCTCAGGAATCTTGGATTTTTAAATTAACTACTGATCCCCCTTTGAAGGGGGCCAGGGGGATGTTTAGTTGGAATAATGGAATAATGGAATAATGGAAAATTGACATATGAAATATCTATATTTAATCCTAACTGGACTACTATCACTCGTAATAGCATCATGTACCGGTGAAAAAAAAGAACCTACCCAACCCAACATCATCTACATCCTTGCCGATGACCTGGGTTATGGTGAACTTGGTTGTTACGGACAGGAGAAAATTGAGACACCGGCCCTGGATAACCTGGCAGAATCGGGAATGATGTTCACGCAGCATTATTCAGGTTCACCTGTATGTGCACCATCACGCTGCGTGCTGCTCACAGGCAAGCATACAGGACATGCTTTCATACGGGGAAACCATGAATGGGGTGAAAGAGGTGATGTTTGGAGCTATACCGAGATGATAAATAATCCTGAACTGGAAGGGCAATACCCCCTGCCGGAAGGTACGGTGACAATAGGAACCCTTCTGCAGGATGCAGGCTATAAAACCGCTATAGTGGGTAAATGGGGGCTTGGTGCTCCCCGCAGTACCGGGATACCGAATAAGCAGGGATTTGATTTCTTTTTCGGTTATAACTGCCAGCGCCAGGCCCATACATATAACCCTGTGCACCTGTGGAAAAACACGGAAAGGGTGTTCACGGGAAATGATACGGTGCCTCCACATACAGGAATGCCTGAAGGAGTCGATCCTTACGATGAATCCAGTTATGACAGGTTCTGGCTTGACATATATTCCCCGGATATGATGTTTGAAGAAATAACAGGATTTATAAATGAGAATAAGGATAATCCCTTTTTCCTGTACTGGGCTACAACGATACCACACCTTGCACTGCAGGCACCAGCTGAATGGATCGATTATTATGTTGACAAATTCGGTGATGAGGAGCCGTATACGGGCGATAAAGGGTATTTCCCCCACCGTTCTCCCCATGCTGCCTATGCAGGCATGATATCATACCTCGATAACCAGGTCGGATTGTTGGTGAAACAGCTTAAAGACCTTGGTATTTATGAAAACACACTGATAATATTTGCCAGTGACAACGGACCATCCTACACGGGTGGTACCGATTCACAGTGGTTTAACAGTGCAGGTATTTTCAGTGAAGAGAGCGACCGGGTGAAAGGTTATGTTTATGAGGGGGGAATAAGGGTGCCGATGATAGTCAGCTGGCATGGGAGGATAAAGCCGGGGTCAAAAACAGACCATATTTCGGCTTTCTGGGATGTGCTTCCCACCCTTTCTGAAATAAGCGGTTCCCGAAACCCCGAAAATATTGACGGGATTAGTTTTCTACCGGTCCTACTGGGTGAAGGTGATCAGGATGAACATGATTACCTCTACTGGGAATTCCCTGCATACCAGGGGCAGCAGGCAGTGCGAATGGGTAAATGGAAGGCAATAAGGAAGAATATATTCCAGGGTAATATGAAAATTGAATTATATGACCTCGAGACTGACCCCACAGAATCAACTGATATATCTGATAAATACCCTCAAATTGTAGCCAGGATAGATTCGATAATGCAGGCTGCACATAAGCCGGCGGAAGTGGAGCGATTCAGGTTCAAGGAACTGGGAGACGGGTGAAATGAGAGATGAGTTATGAATTTTTATCCCGATTCTCATCTCTCATCCCGCATAATTTTAAAATCCACCTAATGCTTTCTTTACACGGATGGAAAATATCTTTACAAAAAAGAATGTTGCTCGTTGCTCGTTGCTCGTTACCGGGTAACTGGGTACAGGGTACTGGGTATTCAGTCACTCAGTCCCTTCGTCCCTAAGTCTCCCCCCGCTACCTACCCCCTGCTCCCTGCTCCCTGCCCCCTGCATTGTACTCCGAAGCTTTAGCGAAGGAGGACTCCCTGCTCCCTGCTCCCTGCTCCCTGCCTTTCATATGAAAGACCAACTCACCCCCGGAGACTATTTCTGAATGGGTGATATACAGCCTGTTCAGCTTTTTACCATTCAGGACCAACTTATCAACGTATACATTTTCTTTTCCCTGGTTGACAGCTTTTATTTTCAAAGAATTACCGTTTTCAAATTGAATTTCTGCTTCCTTCAACAGGGGGCTTCCAATGGAATATTGGTCACTGCCGGGGCATACCGGGTAAAAACCGAGGGCACTGAAAATATACCAGGCCGACATCTGTCCGCAATCATCATTACCGCACAGACCATTTGCTTTATTTAAATACATGGTATCCATGATCATCCTGACCCTTTCCTGTGTTTTCCATGGCTTATCTGTCCAGCTATACAGGTAGGGGATATGATGACCTGGTTCATTACCATGAACATACATTCCAATAATCCCTTCTCGGGTAATGTCTTCATTCCTCTCAATATGTTCATCACCAAGTTCAGAATTAAACAATGAATCAAGCATAACGGGAAATTCTTTCTTTCCGCCCATCATCTTGATCATTTCGGGTATATCGTGTGGCACGTACAGTCCATAGTTCCATGCATTGCCTTCAATAAAACCCTGGCCGTATGTATCCAGAGGGTCGAATTCCGCCCTGAATTTGCCGTTGGTCAGCCTGGGGTGCATAAAGCCACTAACGGGATTAAATACATTTCGATAATATTCTGCTCTCCGGGAGAATAATCCCGCAATACTGTCATTTCCCGCTTTCTCTGCCAGTTGTTTTATGCACCAGTCATCATATGCGTATTCCAGTGTTTTGCTTACAGAGTAATTATTCTTATCCTCCGGGACATATCCCAGTTTCATATAATAATCCAGACCGTCATATTTTCCGTATGAGGCCGTTTTCACACATGCATCGAGGGCCCATTCAATATCATCTGACCATACTCCCTTGATAATTGCATCAGCTATTACTGAAACACTATGGTAACCGATCATACACCAGTTTTCATTGGCATAATGTGACCACACCGGCAACATTGGATGCACACTCTGGTCGAAATGGGCAAGCATAGATTCTATAATATCACTGCTCCTGTCTGTCTGAATCAGGTTAAATAATGGATGAAGAGCTCTGTAAGTATCCCATAATGAAAAAATAGTATAATTGGTAAATCCATCCGCCAGGTGAATGTTCTGATCAATACCCGTATACATTCCATCAATGTCCATATAGGTTATCGGGCTTAAGAATGTGTGGTAAAGAGCTGTATAGAATACAGTTTTTTCATCCGGACTTACAGTTTCAACTTTTATCTTCGATAATTCACTGTTCCATAGTTGCTGTCCTTTCCGCTTCACCTTATCAAAATCCCAGTGGGGAACCTCGGCCATCATATTGTCTATGGCTCCTTCTGTGCTCACGGGTGACAGCGCAACTTTGACTTTTATCTTTTCGTCCTTTTCCACATCAAAATTAAAATATGCCCTTATCTGCCTGCCTGCCATCTCCGGGAAATTCTCTTTTTCGTTGAACTTCCTGTAAAAACCTTTATATACATAGTCATCCTTCTTTGTATGACCGTATGACTTAAAAGGCTTGCTGAATGATATCGCAAAATATACCGTCCGGGTGCGTGCCCAACCGCTTGTCTGCCTGTACCCCGTTACCAGTGTGTCGTTCTCAACCCTGATAAATGTCCATACGTTCTTTCCTTCATAATTGTAGATTCCGTGGATCATATCCAGTATAATATGCGCTTCCTCTTTGCGAGGGAATGTATACCTGTGAAAACCCACCCTGTTGCTTGCCGTAAGTTCAGCCCTTATATCATAATCAAGCAGATCAACCCTGTAGTAGTCAGGTTCTGCATATTCCCTGTCATGAGAGTATCTTGAACGATAACCTTTATCCGGTTCTGTTTCCGTCCCGGGATTTATCTTCAGTGGCCCTGTTGACGGCATAATAAGTATATCCCCAAGGTCTGAATGGCCTGTCCCGCTGAAATGAGTGTGGCTGAAACCCACTATAGTTGGGTCATCATACTGGTAGCCTGCACAGTATTCATAAACCTTCCTGTTGTATTCACCATTATCCTCATATGGGATTGTATCAGTGTCGGGGCTTAGCTGTACCATCCCGAAGGGCACAGTTGCACCGGGATAGGTGTGCCCCATTTTTTGAGTGCCGATGAAAGGATTTACATACTGAATATAATTTTCATTATGATCCTGTGCTGATAGAGGGTGAATATTTAAGAGGAATACAACTGTCAGCAAGTTTATGAGGTAAGGTTGTATCCTGGAAACAGGAAGAAGGTATGATATAATATATTTGCTACTCATCATTTATATTACAGTTAACGTTCTTTTCTTTTTATTTTTCTTATCAGACCAAGAGGAATATTAATAGCCGGAACTTTGTCCATATATGTTCTGTACTCATCGCCAAACTTTTCAATCATCAGTTTATCCTCTCTTTTGGTACCATAATATACCAGCACTATACCGGGGATACCCAGGGCAACAAATATCCAGTGAGGGTAGAGCAATGGTGTAGCAATAAATATTGAAAGTATCCCACCTGTATACTGGACATGTCTGATAATTGAATAAAGACCGCCTGTTACTATTTTTTGAGTGTGCACGTAAGATTTTCCCTTTTTCACTCCGCCTTTAATTTTAAAATATATGAAAGGATATACAACCAGGTACATTCCGAAGGCCCAGATAATGATTCCAATAATAGTTAGAATATTGTCACTATTTGGCACTATTATACCAGTAAGCACAAGCGGATTAAGCGGGAAGCATATTACCATAAGGATATAAGCAATGTAATCCAGGAAATGATGTCTGCGAGTTTTATTCATGGTTTCTTTGCATAACAAATTCAATCCAGGGATCTTTCATAAGTGATTCAGCATCGTATGCTGCAGGCATTGATGTGGGATAGGTAGATGGCTGTAAAATATAATCGGGTTCTGAACCATATATCTCGTTTACCGATCCGTCTTCATTGAAGGCCATATCTATTTCCATGCTTATCATTATATGGCTGTTTGGTAATTCAAATACCCAGGGTGCAAAGGATACTGCTGCTCCACCTATTGTATTTGCTCCAACTATGGTAGCAAATCCCGTCTCTTTTGCTGCTTTGGTGAAATCTTCAGCAGCTGAAAATGTATCATGATCTGTCAGGAGGTATATCTTTCCGTCGAAAGGATACCTGTTAAATGGCTCATATTCCTTCGTATTTTTGAGAAAATAATATTCCTCCTGTTCAATGTAAAGAGGTAATTCATATGGCCATTCGTCGATGTCAATTTTTTCCATCCTGCCATAGTCGATCTCTTTCCGGTATTTATAGGCAACTAGTCTATTATAAACATTTAAACTATTGAAAGCATCCTTTTTCACTATTGAATACTGAATGTGATCACAGGGCTCTTTTATCAGGCGTTCGACAAATATCTCTTCCCAGTATTTTGGAGCACCACCGGAGTTACCCCTGAGGTCGATTATCAGTTTTTCATACTTCCCCTCTGAACCTTGTATGAAACTATCGATCTTTTCGTAGTCAGCCTGGCGTGCTCCATGAAACGCGAATGAGTTTATTCTGATATATCCTGTAGTTTCGTCCAGTTCCACGCAGGCAGCATTGTCTTCCGGAAAAACCAGGCCGGCAGGGGAACTGTACCCGTTTATTTTCTTAATATCTGCATTCAAAAGTGTGCTGTCCGGCAGTCTGAATGTCACATTCCAGCTTTGTTCGTTTGTGTCGTCATTAATAATAAGTGGGCTGAAGTGGCTGTATACCTTCATTTTATGTGTGTCGAAACGTAACCAGACCTTGTGTTGCAGCGATTTGACATATTCATCAACAGCAAGCCCATTCACTTTTTCTATAGCAGTACCTCCAGGTATTTCCAGGCTTTCATTCCTGTAATTCCCTGTCAGGACATAATAACCATCCCTGTATGCCACAGGCAGATCGGAATGAGCCCATTTTCTGTCGGGGTCAAGTTCTTTCCACCAGTAATCCAGCAGGTAATACCCTTTTTTACTGACATTATAGCAAAGGCATTTGGTTATGATATCGAGTTTGTCAGTATTTCCTCCGGGCGCCATGATATCGCAGTGTGCTGTTCCCTGCTCAAGTCTCTGGATCATCTCTCCAACCACCCTTACAAATTCTCTATTATCTTTTGTCTCCCTTACCCTGTTCCTGTAATGCTCTTCCATGGCATAGAAATTATCAAGACCCTTCTCTTTTTCAATAGCTTCAACAAAAGGGTAGCTGTTACTTACCAGCTCACAGAAGTATTCAAAATCTTCTGTTTTCTCTTTCAAAGTTAGTTTACCTGACTCAAGCTTTTTACCGGATGTGAATAAATCCAGGTTAATACTTTTTATTAACAGGGTTATCAGTATGATTCCTATAATCAGCCAGGCTATATTTCCCTTTCGGGATGAATCCACATTTTTTCCTTTCATAACTTTTTCGCTTAAACCTTATAGATAAGTTTTAGATGATAATCTGGAAAGCCTTCTGGATTTCTTTAGTTCTTTAATAAACCTTTTCCCGAGGTAGCTTCCCTTACCAATACCGGACAATTGATTAAATAATGGCTTCGTTACTGTAAAGGCGAGAATATCATGGGGGATATATTTTCTCATTGCCATATCAGTCGCTCCGATAATTGCCTGAGGAATATCCAGATCATTAAACAATGAGATTAATTGCATACATCCTGATCCAAATGGAGCAAGGACAGGCTGAGGATCTCCAGGACTGCTAAATAACTGGGCCCCAATCATTAACATACTGAGCTGATCAGGATTAACAAAAAAGGTTACCGTTTTAAGATATTCATATGCCTTTTTATTCAATGGCCCGATAACCAGGAAATCATGTTGCTGTTTATATGGTTGAACATAATCCAGCCACTTCCCCATCAGTTCATGATTGGCTTTTAGTCCTTCATCATCAGCAAGGAACTTTATATAATCCTCTCTGGATTTAGTCTTAACATTACACAACCAGGTACCTGCACCGGGGCAACCATATTGTTCTTTTGTAATAAGAGTGTATTTGCCATTTTTCCACTGCTTATAATTGGCAAAGACGCAGGTATTTGATCTGAGAAGCGGGTCAAACGTGGATTTATCAGGGGTATCATAAAAACCAACCAACGGTAACGTAATTCCGGTTTTCTTAATTAAATACTGAGGTTCAGGTTGTGTCATAACGTTATATCTTGCAGGCTGGCAGCCATCACTTTTCTGTAAATAATTTCCAGCCTATCTTCGGGTCCTGAAAAATGAATGGTTGTCTGGCTATGATTATATTTTTCGCCGGGCAGCAGTGAGAGGGCAGGGGATGAGGTTTCGAGTTCGTAAAAGGGCCCCATTATTGTACCGTCTTCCAGCGGCCCGTCATTATATGAATTAAGTGCATCACCCGAGTATGGCTTATCCTGTAGTTCCCAGGCTGAATTAACAAAATCAGATACACCATCAGGGGTATCGCAAATGAGAAAAGTAAGTGCATTATTAGCCGGATCATAACTTGCCATAAGACCTTCAGATCTGAGAGGGGGAATGCCGATCTTCCCTCTTTTTTTACCATCAGCTTTGAAGTATATTATATTACCTTTTATCTGCAGCCTGTCCCCGGGTATACTTCCAAAATAATTATCATTGACCATCGGGCCCATTTTTTCATCATCACCTTCCCTGACGGGTATTACCACTACAGCTGAAGGTGACGGATTGAACATCCCGAGCATCCAGATGGAAACCAGGCCATTATCTTTAGTCCATTGTTTTGTGCTGGTATTTTCAATTATATTTTCTGACCTGTAAGCCACTGTATTAAGACCTTTTACATCAGCCTGTATGATCCGGGATATTTCGTCCGGCCCGAGCAGGTGAATGGTTCTTGTTATAATGAAGTCAAATTCAGTGCCTGAATAATTTGTAAGTTTGAATTCTTTAGTGAATACTGCCCGGGTATCTTTTTTATCGACCAGCGTAAAACTTTCTGTATCCATTTCGGGCGGGGTTTGCCAGTATTCATACTCAAATGGATCACCCTGTTTGAAAAAGAGAGCGTACTGGCCTCCTTCGGGACCCAGCCACAGTCTTTCTTCTCCACCATAGGGATTCATATGAGCAAGTGTATCACCTGAGCTTATGAGGCCATGGTTTATCCATCCGAAGCTGAATCCATCATCACCTTCACAGGTACTGGTCATTACACGACCCTGCCATGAGGGGATTATCACAAGAGCACTTTTTCCTTTTTTGAGCTCGACAATCTCTGCGTGTTTTTTCAGGAATTCCCTGTCACTTGAGTAAGTGGTTTTTAAGTTTTTCATACTATCCTGGTTTCTTTCAGCGGTTTCATGGCATGCAGAACCGGCAATAATAAAATAAGTTATTAATGCAAAAAGACAAGCATTTTTCATTTGTACTTATTTGTGATACAATTATTGTACTAATATTTTCTTTTCTCGAAATCTTCCTTGTCCTTATCTTCAACCCTGCGTGCAATAATAAGGAGTATTTTCACCAGTATGTATATTCCGAAAGCCAGTGCAAGGACTACAATCAATCCAATCAGGAATTTCATTCTTGATTATTTAAGTTTTACAGCGGTGCCATAAACCAGTATTTCGGAGCATCCCTGCATAATCATTGAGGTATGCATCCTGATATTTACCACAGCATCGGCACCCAGACTTTCGGCATCCTGCAACATACGCTGCAATGCCTGTTCCCTTGCTTCAGCCTGCAATTCTGTATATTCATGTATTTCTCCTCCGACCAGGTTCTTGAGTCCTGCAAATATATCTCTTCCCAGGTGGCGGGCCCTGACGGTACTGCCCCTTGATATGCCAAGAATCTCGGCTATCTCTTTTCCCGGGATTTTATCGGTTGTTGTTGCTATCATGATAAATGGTTTTTGTTTTTAAAAATAAGAAATAAAAATAAATTAGGCTAAGGCTGAGGCTGAGGCTAAGGCTGAGACTGGCACAGTTCTGAACCGCTCGCCTGGTTACTCTGCTGGTGTGGATCCCAGAAGGAGGGAAGAAGGTGTTGATCTGGAGATCAACACCGGCAGGCGTCGGCAGAATGTATTTACTTAATTATTATTTCGTCGCAGAAGAGCCATGCTTTGCCACCAGGATTTTCATACCATGAAGGGTTCTCTTTGATATTTGCCGCAAATATTTTGAGGTATCTTGTTTCCCAGTCAATGCTTATACCTGCAGTTTGAATATTGAGGGTTTCAGATGGACCGAAGGGGCCTTCGAGCCTTAGAGGTTCGCTGTAACTTTTACCATCATCGGAATATCTAACTTCCACATATTCAGGGCCGAAGATCCAGCTGCCGGGGCTATTTAGAAATCTGATCTCCACGGTATTTACCATTCTTATTTTTCCAAGGTCAATCTCAGCATCCAGGTCATCCTGTTCAAAACCCAGCCAGCAGCCATCGGAGTGGGAACGAGAGCCGGCTATATTATCAAGTAAACTCCGGGCTCCGCCTGCATAATATTTAGTATCAGGATCTGTTTCAAGTTTGATATCAGCGCCACCGGCTGAATTTTCCAGTTTAATATCTACAGGTATATCGTCTCTTGATGAATGCTCCCATTCCAGGTATTCACCTGTCATTTGTTCCAATATATTGGGATATTCTTCAGCAAGGTTTTCTGATTCGGTGGAATCCTCTTCAAGGTTTGAAAGAAAGATACGATCCTTTAACTTATCCAGGGGTATCTTACCGGACGGATCAACCGGCAGGCCTATCAGCTTCCAGTTATTTTTCATTACAGCCCACTGGCTTCCGAGTTTCCAGTGCAATGTCCTTTCATCCAGGGATTCATTTTCCAGGATTGGATTGCTTAAATCGATTCCCTCGGCATCATCAGGGATACTATCAACATTACAGAATGCTGCAATTGTAGGTAAAAGGTCAATACTGTGGCAGATCTGATTTCTCACCTGCCCTTCGGGTATAATACCGGGCCAGCTTATGATTGCGGGAACCCTTATGCCCCCCTCGAACAATGAAGTTTTGCCTCCCCTGAAAGGGCCGGCACTTCCGCCTCCCCCGAATGTACGGGTTTCGTATGAATGTCCATGATCTGATAGAAATATAACCAATGTTTTATCTCGTAATTCAAGGTCTTCGAGTAACTTGATCAATTTACCTATATTCTCATCAGCAGTTGATAAAAAGGCCGCATAATTCCGCCTTGGCATTTCGAGATCCTCATAATGACTTCGCCATTCCTGAGTTGGCTGCAGAGGATAATGTGGAACATTGATAGCGTAGTACAGGAAAAGGGGATAATTCTTATTCTTAATAATAAACTTTTCAGCCTTTTCATACATTAGATCGGGAAAGAATTCCCCTTCCCTGTAAATTTCTTTCCCATTTTCCCAGAGGTCGTGCCTGTTAGGTCCATTCCAGTAGAAGAAATGTGAATAATTATCAATGCAACCTCCCATGTGGCCGAAACTATAATCAAAACCCTGGGACAGGGGCATTGTTTCTTCTGAATAACCAAGATGCCATTTTCCTATATGAGCTGTTCTATAGCCATTTTGTTTCAGCATTTCAGCTATCGTAATCCTGGAATAAGGCATTCCCGGATTTCCGGGTTGCGATGAAACGTTGCCAGGCACACCCGCAGAAAGCGGGCTTGTACCTGTCAGGATGCATGCCCTCGAAGGTGAACATATTGCTGACCCTGCATAAAAACGTGTAAACCGAATACCCTCATATGCCAGTTTGTCGAGATTGGGTGTAGCCAGGTCAGTGGCCCCGTATACATTGACGTCAACAGAGCCCTGGTCATCGGTGAGTATTATGATTACATTCGGTTTTTCAGTTTCCGACCTCTCTGAAGAGCAGGAAGAGAGTATGAGGCTAAGGCTAAGGCTAAGGCTGAGGATTGAGGATGCTAATATTTTCATGTTAACAGATTATTTTATTATGCTAAGATACATGAAACTGGAATAATGGATTAAATAAACCGACCCTCCCTGCCCCCTGCCCCCTGCTCCAAGCTGCTAATAAACATTTTTATTATCTCGGGAATAGCATAACTTTATGAAAACACAAAAACCCACCCGAAATGAAAAACACACGCCGTGAATTTATCAGGATAGGAGGTCTTTCCATTGCAGCCACAGGCCTTGTTGCTCCTTTTTTGAAATCATGTGCAGAGCAGGGCACAGAAAGCAAAGAACATGACCTGTTGAATGAGATTAAAGATGTGGAGCCTCTTAATGAAAAGGATTATGAGAGGAGGATTAATCGTCTTGTCGATTCTATGATAAAGGAGGATATCGAAGCATTGTTTATTGAAGGAAGTACCAACCTTAGATACTTTTTCAATATTTCCTGGTGGTTAAGTGAGAGAACATTCGGACCTGTGATTAATACAAAAAGGGAACCGATATGGATATGCCCGGGTTTTGAGCTTGAAAGGGCAAAAGAACAAATTCCTGAAGGCCATGAGATAAGAATATGGGCGGAGCATGAATCTCCTTTTGATCTGCTGGCACAGATAGTGAGCGACCTTGGGATAAGCAAAAGCAAGGTAGCTATGGGCCCTGCTGTGAGAAGCTTCATTTCTGAAGGTTTCCAGCGAGCTTTAGGGAGCGATCTCAAAGATGGGAGTATGGCGGTAAACATGGTTAGAGCCATAAAAACGGAGAAGGAGCTCGGATATATGGATCTGGCAAATATGATTACAAAGAAAGCATACAGATATGGCTTCAGCAAGCTGGAAGAAGGAATGACAAGGGAAGAACTGGCTGATCACATAAGATTTGCTCATTCTGAAATGGGAACAAGTGGAAGCGGGGGTCCTTATTTTGGTTTTACATCAGCTTTCCCACATGGAACAAGCCAGGTGAGGCACCTGCATGACGGGGATATTGTGCTTGTTGACGGTGGATGTTCGGTTGAGGGCTTCAGGAGTGATGTGACACGTACCATTGTTTTTGGAAAACCGAACGACCGGCAGAAAGAGGTGTTCAATGCTGTCCTAAAAGCACAGCAGGAGGCTCATAAAGTCATTAAACCGGGTGTTCCATGCGGCGAAATTGACCGGGTCGCCAGGAAAGTGATAGAGGATGCAGGGTTCGGCACAGGTTATAAATATTTTGCCCACAGGTTGGGTCACGGTATAGGAATGGACGGACATGAATATCCTTACCTTGTGAAAGATAATCCCTTGTTGCTGCAACCGGGTATGACATTCAGCAATGAGCCGGGTATCTATATATACGGGGAGTTTGGTGTAAGGATTGAAGATTGTTTTGTAGTTACCGAGGACGGTGCCAAGATGTTGGGAGGGATGTTGACGCAGGATATTGAACATCCATTCGGCAACCTTGATTGAAGAAGTTAATTCCCGGGATTAAACATCTGGAACATTATTTCATCTACAAACCCCTTGTTATCCCTTATCCATTCTTTTTTACGACCTATTTCAACGAATCCAATTTTAGTGAACAGGGCAACTGAAGGTTTATTATCTTCCGTAATATTACAGTAAAGCTGATGCAACTTGAGGTGGTTGAAACAATAATTGGCGAGACACCTTATTGACATCTCCGCATATCCTTTTCTTCTTTCTTCAACGTCGGCTATAAGCACACCTACTCCTGCCCGCAGATGAAAGGGGTCAAAGTCAAAAAGATCAATGGTGCCAATGGTTTTACCGGTTGCAATGATATCAATCATGAACCTTAACTGGCCGGTTTCAAAGACACTTTTACTGGAATTTTCGATGTATTTTCTTAGGATGTACTTTGAAAATGGACTTAATGTATTGCTTATCTGCCAGATACCAGGATCATTTTCCCATTCGTAAAGAATGGCGAGGTCTTCCGGTTCCGGAGCTCTAAGTTTTATCTTGTCATATATCATTGATTACTTCTTCTTATGACTGTTTTAACCCATAGATCATCCGGATAACCAAGTCTGATAAGTTCATCCCTTCTTCTGTAGGCCTCCTCTTTTGCATCGAATCTGCCGGTGGTGTACCTGTAGAACTTGTCATCTTCGTTATATACTACGGTAACATCGGCATATTCAAAGAAACTTACATCAACCGGGTTGTACAGAGCCATTAATTGAACGGTATAGTATAGAACCTCTGTATTACTTGAATCTGAATCGCTTACATCCCTTACAATAACGTCGGTTACAAGTATTGATGAATCGATGGCATCTATTACCTGCACCTTTGTGAAATCAATCTTTCGGACTTTTTCAGCCACATAGTCTGGATCGGGTTCGAGAGTTATATTTATTATTTCTTCTTTTGAGGGATGATCGTGTAAAATTGTTACCTTTTCTGTAACACTGAGATATGCCAGGCCTTCGTAGGTAAGTAAGTATTCATCCGGTTTAACAATAAAGCTGTATAAACCCGTTGATTTATTGGGGTAACCAATATCTATTGTATCCTCTTCGGTTATGCTGTATAGTATTATCCTGTAGTCGTCATTAAACTCTATCGTAGTATCCCTGAGGCTTAAGGTACCTTTTATCTCGAATGTAGGTAGAGACTGTTTTTTATCAAGTTCAAGGTAAAACAGATCTTTCTCCTTGTATCCCTTAACCATGGAATAGTATGCATTCTGACCATTATTCACCGGGTTAAGAAAGAGATCATCATCAGGCGTATTAAGAGGATACCCTTCATTGGAAGGGCTGCTCCATACACCACCTACTTGCCTCGAACTGAATATGTCATATCCTCCCATGTTTACGTGACCCTCGGAGCTGAAATAGAGGGCAGAACCATTCATCGTTATAAAGGGAGTATCTTCGTTGAAAGGAGTATTAATAACCGGGCCGATGTTTTTTGCTTCTCCCCATTCACCTCTTGAATTCTTTTCTGCTACATATATATCAAGGCCACCCTCGCCACCGTCCCTGTTGGATGTAAAATAGAGTTTAGATCCATCCGGTGAAACACATGCATGAGATTCATAGAACCTGGTATTAATATTACGGTTCAGCTTCTTAATCTCTGACCATTTACCATTTTCGAAGGAAGACATATAAATATTACCATCGAAATCATCATTCTTATAGAGGTAAAGCTCTGTGCCATCAATATTAAGGGAGTTTGATGCACAATCTGTTTCTCCTCCCAGCTGGGCAGTGATGTCTACAGGTTCACCCCATTCCCCTCCATTTTTTCTTATGAAATAGATTGTATTCTCAAGGCCTCTTTTTTCAGTATATACCAGTGTATTACCATTGCCACTGACAGCAGGATTGATATTCACAGAGCCCAGGTTAATTCCGGGGCCGAGGTTTTGCTTATTAAATTCGACGGGTTTCTCTAAAAAAGTCATTGCAGTACGGCATGCACTCATCTGCTGGTCTATAAAATCAGCATTTTCAAGCATTTCCCTATCTGACATCAGCTCCTTCAGCCTGGCATATGTTTCCATGGCTTTCTCAAACTCGTAGTTTATTCTGTAAGCTGAGGCAAGAGCAAAGTAGGCTTCCAGTGGTGCCCTTGTTTCCCTGAAGGAACCAGGATTAGCATAATAGCTGGCATTTTCAACAGCTTCTTCGAGGTAGGGTATTGCCTTGGTTTTCTCATCAGGAATATGCAGGAAACAATTGCCTATCTTAAACTTAATATTGGCATTATCTGCCATATAGTCATCCAGTATAAGGTAAAGGGGATTTGCCAGCTCATATTCACCGAAAAGGTAATGAGACTCGGCCTCAAGGTATATATCACGTAAATCATCATTCTGTGCAAATACATTTAGCGTACAAATGAGCATTATGACAGACAGGATACTCTTATGCATTGCAGACTTACTTGAATTTTATTAAATAAATATCATCCTTACCAAAGCCCTTCCCTTCCCTGTGAACAGAAATATATCCGGACCGACCGCTGTTCACCGGCATAAAGAATACATCATCGTCAGAACTGTTTATTGGGTAACCAAGGTTTTCAGGTTTTGACCAGTTGTTATTATCAAGTTTTTCTGATCTGAAAAGGTCGAATCCTCCCATATTGTAATGACCCTGTGAGCAGAAAAACAATTGTTTAGCATTATTGATAAGGAATGCCCTGTCTTCATTGAACGGGGTATTTATTACAGGTCCGAGATTTACCGGTTCTCCCCATTCGCCCACCCCGTTTTTATATGATATATAAAGATCAAGTCCTCCCATACCGCCCGGGCGGTTGGATGAAAAGATCAATGCTGACCCATCTTCTGTAACAAAAGCATGTGATTCCCAGTAACTGGTATTAATATTACCAGATAGTGGTTTTGCAGGAGACCATTTCTCACCATCGTATTTGCTATAATAAATATCACTTTCGATGTTATTATCCTGTGACAGGTACAGAGTATTTCCATTATCTGCCAGGCAGGAGATATAAAGATCTCCATCTGATTTAAGATCAGGTATAATATTTACCGGATCGGTCCACCTGTTTTTTTCTTTAGTGGAGAAAAAAACAGCATCATAAAATTTCAGTGACGACATATATGCAAAGCGTAACCCATCGGAAGAAATTATTGGATTAAAGTTGTTGTTTTCATCGTTAAACCTCTCTCCTATATTTTCCTCTTCAAATTTTACGGGATTATCCATTATACTCTTAGCATCATCGCATACATTTATTTGATGATCGATAAACAAAATATTGTCAGTGTCATCTTCCAGCAGTGTTTCACGATACTTTTTATAAGCCTCTTTTGCTTTTTCAAACTGGTAATTTATTCTGTATGCATTACCGAGAAAGTACCATGCGGTATAAGGAGCCGTTGTCTGGCGAAGTGATCCTTCCCTGTAGGATGCCTCGGAGTTTTTTGTTGCTTCTTCAAGATATTCAATTGCCAGGTGCTTACTGCCCGGAATACCAAGATAACATATGCCAATCCTGTATGCAAGGTTATAATTTTCCGGATAGGTCTCATATAAATCGAGATAATAAAACAGGGCATCGGTATAATCTTCAAACATTAAGAAATACTCAGCTTCAAGAAAGGTTTCCTGGTCTTTCTTGAGATTCTGGGATAGAAGATCCACATTCATTATTAAAATCAGAAACAGACTTATCAGTATTCGATTCATTTCCCCGGAGATTTGATCATAACAAAAATATTAAAATATTGATAATATAAAAACCTGTACTAACATATGCGATATCAGGTTTGGATATTACTTAAGCCTAATCATCCTTCTTTTTTCTCCTGCTTACACCGAAAATAATTATAGCTAATGCCACACCACCCAGGCTTATCCACAGCCACCATATTTTGCCAGCTTCCTTAATTTGCATATAGGCTACAATTTCTTCAGCTGTTTTTTCAGATGTGCTGATCATTTTTGAGAAGGCTGAAAATAATTCCTCTTCATTGTATCCAAGCCTGTCGGAATTACTGAGCAGGTATTCGATTATTTCTTCCGGATTTTTATCTTGCAGTATGCCGGGCTCCAGATTTTCGAGTGCTCTCTTCAGATTTGGTCCGGCAAATTCAGAAATTCCCTTAATATACTCTTCTGCACTATCACCGGGATCTGCTGACATAGCAGCAATTAGGCTCACCAGAAGTTCTTTCTCGGCGCCGTCTTCCATGGCGACTGAATACAACGCTTCAAGCCATTCACCAGCATTTTTTATCTGCCTCTCATTGGTTTTCTGTATAGCCTCTTTTATTAATTTTGAGCCATTGGTGGAACTTACTTCGTTTATTACCTGGCCCATACGGTCAATATGCTCTGCCTCTCTGACGTGCAGGGCTTCGAGGCTGTCGAGTGTTTTTTGTTGCGTAACCGGTTCCTGTGGTGAAAGTTCGGCAACAACAGGTTCACTTATCTCCGGTTCTATCCTTGTCGGTTCACCGGCAAGGAAGTTATATTCTTCAATACTTATATTATTAAAGCGGTCTTTAATTGTGAATTTGAGGCTATTATCTCCTGTAAGCACCTCGGTTTCATAGACGAAATTCGGATCATTGATAAAATATTCTCCAGTCTTTACAAGCTTGTCATTCTGCCAGTGTTCTATAATAAGAGTTGACCTTGGTTCAATCTCCAGTTCTATTCTTGCTGTATCTCCCGGACTGTAAATGATCGAATCCATTCTTACCGGAATGAAAATCTCGGCGGCATAATCGGCTTTAACAAGTTCTTCAGATGGGAGAGTAACACTATCGCCGGGATGTGTCAGCGCAAGATTAACGTCTTTCTCAATTTTTCTTGAGCCTTCAGATTCATAGACCAGTTTATAATCACCATGAGGAACTTCAAACTCATATTTCCCGGTTTGGGGATTTGAATAAACGGTTACCAGGGTATCAAGCTCCGGCTTAACGAGTGCACTCACCTTTACGCTGTCCTCGTACTGGCTGAGGAGGTCTTTCAATCGTACTATACCTCTTACCGAAAACTCCCTTGGGTTTTTATCTGAGAATACCTCAACCCTGAATATATCTTTCTTCCCATAACCATCAGAATCAAACTTTGAAAGATATGCGAGGTAACCTTCTCCAACGGGTGAATAGAACAGATCATCATCAGTGGTATTTAGAGGATATCCCATATTTACCGGTGTTGACCATTTATTATTATCCAGTTTTGTTGAATAGAATATATCATGTCCACCCATACTGAAATGACCTCTTGAACTGAAAAACAGTACTTTGCCGGTACTGTCTAGAAACGGTGTTTCTTCGTTGAAAGGTGTGTTAATTGCTGGTCCAAGGTTAACAGCAGGGCCCCACTCACCGAGGCTGTCTTTTTGAGAGACATATATGTCAAGACCCCCGTAAGTGCCTTTTCTGTTACTTGTAAAATATAGTTTGGTTCCATCACTGGAAACGCATGCATGTGACTCCCAGTATTTAGTATTTATGTTTTCATTTAATTTAACAGCAGGAGACCACCGGCCATTTGCAAAGTTACTCACATAGATATTCCCATCATAACCATCATCCTTGTAGATATATAATTCATTTCCATCGGGGGACAGGGAACTCGTATACCCGTCATCGATAAGAAGTTCCGGCTGTATTTGTATTACGGGGGACCAGGAAGCATCTGATTTTCTGGAGTAAAAAATACCTTCATAGAATGGCAATTCACGAGTGAATACTATTGTTTTTTCATCGGCCGATACCACAGGGTTCACGTCTGATCTCTGGTCATTAATATATTCACCCTGGTTCTCAAGTTTAAGGTAAAGCGGTCTGTTCATAAGTATTTTTGCATTCTGACAGGCTTCAATCTGGGATTTGACTACGGTTGAATCATAGATTTTATAGTCCATTCCTTCGTAGAATAACCGGTAAGTGTCTATCGCTTTATCAAGCTGGTTGGATATTCGGTATGCTGTACCAAGGTAGAAAAGAGCATCATAAGGTGCTTCTGTTTCACTGAATCTTCCTTCTTTATATGTGGGGTTTATATGTTTGACAGCATCCTCCAGATAGGGGAGGGCTTTTTCCTTTTCACCCGGAACATTCAGATAGCATACGCCAACACGATACTTATAATTATAATTATCGGGGTACTGCTCCAGCAGGTTTAAGTAAATGGAAAGGGCGTCCTGGAATTCTTCAAAAAGCATCCATGACTCGGCCTCGATAAACATTTCCTTAATTTCCCTTCGGTTTTGGGCTGTTGTAATTGTTGAGTTAATAAGCAGGACAATCAATAGAATTTTAAAGGCCTGTCTGTTCATCTGTGATAGGTTTCATTTCTCCAAAACTACTAATATTAAGACAATATTAAAAAAAAATAGGATCATTAAATCTGCACCCTATTTTTAAAAATATGAATTATTAAAGTGAAAGGTCTGCAATGAATTTGCTGTCGAGGAATGATTCAAGGTTTTCCTTGATTTTCTTTAGGAAAAGCCCTCCGAGTGCACCGTCAACCACCCTGTGATCGTAACTTAGCGACAGGTAAACGATATTCCTTATTCCAATTGAATCCCCTGATGGGGTTTCAATTACTGCAGGCATTTTCTTTGCAGCTCCTATGCCAAGTATTGCTGCCTGGGGCTGGTTAATGATGGGTGAACCCATCAGTGTGCCTACGGTCCCGTAATTTGTTATGGAAAACGTACCTCCTGTAATTTCATCCGGTTTGAGTTTATTATTCCTTGCCCTTTCAGCAAGGTCGTTCACTTCGCGTGCCAGTCCGATAATACTCTTTTCATCTGCTTTCTTAATTACAGGGACAATAAGGTTTCCATCGGGCAGGGCAGTGGCCATTCCTATATTTATGTTTTTCTTCTTTATGATCCTGTCACCATCGACGGTTACATTGATCATCGGTACCTGCCTTATCGCTCTTGCAGTAGCTTCGATAAAGATTGGTGTAAGGGTGAGTTTAATACCTTCCTTCTTAAAGAAGCTGTCCTTTATCTTCTCCCTCCAGTTTATTATATCAGTTATATCGACATCTATATATGATGTTACATGAGGTGATGTTCGCTTCGATCTTACCATATGATCAGCTATAAGCTTCCTTACGCGGTCCATTTCGATTACTTCATCACCTTCAGCCGTAATGGCTGATGGCTGTGGAGAGACTTTTTTTTCAGGGCTTACCTTTTCTGTTTCGGTTGCGGAAATCTTTTCGTCAGTTCGGATGGGTTTTGATTCACCATAGCGGGTAGAAACATATTTCATTATGTCATCCTTTGTAATTCTCCCATCCATGCCTGTACCCTGAATACCATCAAGCTCAGTGTAGCTTATATTTTCTGTTGCGGCAATCTTTCTGACAAGGGGTGAGAGATATTTACCTTCCGGTGTCCTGCTTTTCATCAATTCACTTTCCTCATCCTCTTCTTCCTTCTGTGTAAGGTAGGTTGATGATGCTTTTCTTATCTCTTTGAAATCTTTTTCAACTTCAGCAGCAGATTCTTCAGATGATTTTTCTATGGAATCATTTTCAATATATGCAAGGACATCACCAACTTTGGGTATATCCCCTTCTTTAAAGGCAATATTTTTCAACACACCTGATGCAGGTGCAGGTATCTCCGTATCAACCTTATCTGTTGCAACTTCAACTACAGGATCATCTTCCTCGACCTCACTCCCTTCAGCGACAAGCCATTTGGTAATAGTTGCTTCGATTACACCTTCACCCATTGCAGGCAAAAAAATCTCAATCTTTCCCATTTGTTTTTAAGTTGGTATTCTAACTAATAAACAAATAAAACTAAAAATGTTTCAAACAGTTATAGTCAAATTCAGGAATGACCGTCTTTTTTCATCGAGTCTTTAATAACCAGGGCCAGTCGTTCCACTCCTTTTGTGATAGTCTCTATGTTACAATAAGAGAAATTAATTCTCATGGTATTTTTACCACAATCGTTACAATAAAAAACTGATCCCTTCACAAATGCAACATTTTTTTCAACAGCCTTATCGAACAAATCGTCAGCGTTCATATATTCCGGCAGGGTGAGGAAAAGGAATAATCCACCTTCAGGTTTTGTCCATTTTACTCCATCCGGCATATATTTCTCAAAGCAGCTGAGCATATGATCACGTCGTGATTTATAAAGGCTGATGGTATTTACCAGGTTTTTATCAAGCAATCCTCGTTTTATATATTCAGCTATAATTTTCTGGACAATAACTGGTGAACAGAGATCTGCAGACTGTTTGGCCATTAAGAACTTTTCAATTATCTCAGGATTTGCCAGCAGCCATGCTATGCGAAATCCCGGAGCAAGTATCTTTGAGAAGGTAAACATGGTAATCACTCTTCCCTCTTTATCGATGTCGTACATCAGTTTCTGTTCCTTTCCTTCGAACCTTATATCCCTGTAGGGACTGTCTTCCAATACAAGCAGGTCATATTTTGATGCAATCTTCAGTATTTCTTCCCGGCGTGAATCAGGCATTGTAATGCCTGCAGGATTCTGAAAATCAGGTATGACATAAATAAACTTGACGTTCTTGTTTTCTTTATGCAATTTGTCAAGTCTTTTTCCCAGTTCATCAGCTCTCATTCCGTGTTCGTCAAATGGTATGCCTTCCATCTGTGCTCCGTATACATTAAATGTTGATAATCCACCAAGGTAAGAGGGTAACCCACAAATCACGCAATCGCCGCGATCGATAAATATTCTGGATAAAATATCCAGTGCCTGCTGCGATCCTGTACTTATTGCAAGGTTCTCCTGGCCAACGGTCAGGCCTTGCTCCCAGTGCCTTTTTAATAACATTTCCCTCAAGGCTGCGTCTCCTTCGGTAGTACCATATTGAAGGGCTTGGGCCCCCTGTGTTTCCAGGATCATTGAGGTTATCTCCTTGATTTCACTTACAGGAAAGGATTCAGGGGAGGGCAGCCCACCTGCAAAAGAGATCATCTCAGGATCCTTTAATAATTTGAGTATCTCTCTTATTGCAGATTTCTTCATTGATTTTGCTGATTGTGAAAGCTTTTTATTTATATCAGGCATAATTCTTAAGGTTTGATTATGGAAAATTATTTAAAAATAACTCTATGTAATTTAGCAATTATTGTGATCACAAACAATCATACAGATATTCGTCACCCGGGTAATTATTCAGGGACATGAAACGGAGTACGATTGACTATTGATCTGCCAAGTGTAATCTCATCCGTATATTCAAGCTCATCCCCGATAGCCACGCCCCTTGAAAGGGAGGTGATTTTAATTTTACAGGGAAGGAGTCTTTTGTAAATATAGTAATTTGTAGTGTCGCCTTCCATGGTTGTACTGAGAGCTAAAATCACCTCTCCGACATTTCCTGCCTTTACCTTTTCCTCAAGCTGGTCTATTTTAAGGTCTGAAGGACCCACTCCGTCCATGGGTGATATTAATCCACCAAGGACATGATACACTCCCCTGTATTGTCCTGTATTCTCAATGGCGATTACATCTCTAATATTCTCGACGATACATATAATAGATTTGTCTCTTGATTTGTCACTGCATATATCACATATTTCATTGTCTGAAATATTGAAACATATTTTACAGTATTTTATTTCTTTCTTGAGCCTTATAATACTTTCACCAAAGCGTTCCACATCTGATTCATTCTGCCTTAACAGGTGCATTACCAGCCTGAATGCAGTTTTTTTCCCTATACCCGGGAGGGAGGCAAATTCATTTACTGCATTTTCCAGCAGCTTTGATGGATAATCAGAGAATGTCATATGCTATTTTTTCATCCGCAAGTTATAGATTAGCGCATTAAATTAATAATTTTAATTTTTTCTCTCGGCTGTTTTTATTATCCTTGCCAAAATTTTCTTTATGAGCCCAGCATTAATACTGGCAATTATCTTAATCTATTTCAGCTTTCTGCTCCTTATAGGCTGGATTACAGGCCGCAAGGCCGACAGCGAAAGCTTCTTTATCGGAAATCGTAGGTCTCCGTGGTTTATAGTTGCTATAGGAATGCTGGGGGCATCACTGTCGGGGGTTACATTTATTTCAGTCCCGGGATGGGTAATTGATAGCCAGATGTCATATATGCAGATGGTGTTGGGCTTCCTGGTTGGATATGCAATAATAGCAGAGTTGCTGCTGCCATTGTATTACAGGTTAAAGCTTACATCAATTTATACGTACCTGGAAAATCGTTTTGGTCATTTATCATATAAAACGGGAGCATCGTTTTTTCTGCTTTCGAGAACCATAGGTGCATCATTCAGACTTTTTCTCGTGGCAGTTGTGCTGCAATTTACCGTTTTTAATGCGTGGAATGTACCTTTTGCGGTAACAGTAATCATCACACTGGCATTTATCTGGCTTTATACTTACAAGGGTGGTATAAAGACTATTATCTGGACTGACACCCTACAGACAGTATTTATGCTTACCGCAGTTCTTCTGACTGTGATTTTTATCGCCCACTCAATGGACATGAGCATCGGATCCATGATAGCGACTGTTAAGGATAATAAATTATCAAAGATTTTCTTTTTTAGTGATTTCAACGATGAACGGCACTTTGTAAAACAATTCCTTGGAGGTATATTCATTACAATAGTCATGACCGGCCTTGACCAGGATATGATGCAGAAGAATCTGAGCTGTCGAAATTTGAAAGATGCAAAAAAGAACATGTATACATATAGTGTGGCTTTTGTTCCGGTTAATCTGATTTTCCTTGTTCTGGGAATTCTCCTGGTAATATATACATCTTTCGCAGGGATGGCTATACCTGAGCAGCCTGATAATCTTTTTCCTCTTGTTGCCACCAGGGGTGGATTGCCACCAGTGGTTAGCCTGTTCTTCATTGTGGGTTTAATAGCAGCTGCTTATTCGAGTGCAGATTCTGCACTTACCGCCCTTACAACTTCATTTACCGTTGATATCCTGGATAAGGGCAGGGAGAAGGAG
This sequence comes from Bacteroidales bacterium, assembly GCA_016928075.1. Taxonomy (GTDB): domain Bacteria; phylum Bacteroidota; class Bacteroidia; order Bacteroidales; family VadinHA17; genus UBA9300. The sequence continues at coordinate 43,652 of JAFGLJ010000018.1, forward strand.
TCAGTATTAAAGAAAGTACGTTTCAGGGTACATATAATGTTTTCCTTCATTCTGATGGCAGTGATTATGGTATTCAGGCTGATAAACGATCAGAGTGTAATAAGCGCCCTTTATACGGTTGCCGGTTATACCTATGGTCCTTTGCTGGGGATGTATTCATTTGGCTTGTTCACCAGGTGGAAGGTTTATGATAAATTGGTACCGTATGTTGCTATTGCTTCTCCTCTTATCTGTGTTTTGCTCAATACTTTTTCAGAGGAATTGTTCCGGGGATATAGGTTCGGATTTGAACTGCTTATTGTTAACGGAGTTATAACCTTCCTTGGAATGATGATTATACGCCGGAGGAACTCCCGAAAGGAATACGGTAAATGATATAATAAGAGACTGAAGGTATAAAAGAAGCACCCGTGGTCCCCATACCCGGTATATAAACAGCTTTCTTTTCATTTTTGCCTGATGAGTAAATCAGTGTACGAAGCTTAACAGACCATCCTATTAGCAGATTCCTGACCAATTCTGTTTTTACGCCGCCTTGTATTTCAAGGAAATGCGCATGTACTGAATTTCTCGGGATGGAAGTGTTAACCTTTCCCCAGTAATTTTCAGTGCTTATGGAAGGTGTTTCCTGTTCAAATACTGACAGGCAGTATCTCAGACCAATGCCTGCAAAATGATTTATCTTTGAAGCTACCGGTTCAAGCATACCGATGTCCGTACCAATTCTAACAAACCAACCCTCGCTGTTATATTCATAATTGTATTGCTTATAGCTATATGATGAATAGCCCGGTTCACATACAATGTAATATTTATAGTTTAACCTGTATGAAAGATGTCCTTCGTAATTGTATTTTGTTTTGTCCAATGCATATAGCACAGGGCCTGTTATGTCAAAACCTGCACTGATAGACTTGCGGGCTTCAATTGTGTCAGCTTCCTGGGCATTCAGCAAGAGTGAGCATAATAACAGGGAGATACTAATAGAAAATTTGAATATTCTCCTCATCACCTGGATTTACGGGTTTGTTTGTGATTACAATATTAATTATATCATTAGTGGTATATAGTACTTCTTCGAGTTCATGCAGGTAAATATACCCACAGGCAGCTGAAACGAAAATAAGGTTTGATTCATAATAAATTTGAATGGTATCAGCTCGCCCACCATTTACAATTGCAAAAGAGCAATTTGAAACTGCGGGATCCAGGGGCAGGTCTATATTATTAAGTGTCGCCATGGAGCATATAAGTGAATCAGATATGTTAAGACCGTAAATATCAAGGCTGTCAATGCTGGACTTCTCACCTGATTCGCTGGAGTAAAAAACTGCCCGCATATATACTTCAATATCCTCATTACAACTTTCCTTTGTGCAGGAGTTGATGAAAACAAGGAGGGTAATAAATAGCGTGGGCAGAAATATGTTTTTCATCATTTGAACACAAATGTATTCAAAAGTATGAAAAATGAATGTCTGAAAAAAAGCTTTATTTACTGTAATGGAATTATGCTGTCAATTCTTCTTCTGGGCAAAGATATCTTTTATTGTTTCTTCATACTTATTTATCAACTCATTTCTCCTGAGCTTGAGAGTAGGAGACAGTTCTCCCGTGTCCGGAGTCCATTCTTCTTCAACAAGCCTGAATCTTTTAATCTTTTCATGGTCGCCAAGAGAGAGGTTCAGCTGTTCAACCTCCTGTCCCAGCAAGCTTATCACTTCCGGCTTTTTTATAACCTCGGCATTGTTTTGAAATTGAACATTTTCTTCAGTACACCAGTCATGCAGATGTTTGAAATTAGGAGATATAAGAGCACTTGCAAATTTTTGATTTTCACCTATGACCATTGCCTGTTCAATATATATTGATTCTTTAAGTTTATTTTCAATCATCTGAGGTGCAATATATTTACCCGCGGAAGTCTTGAATATTTCTTTCTTCCTGTCAGTGATCTTCAGCCATTTACCTTCAACAAATGTCCCTATGTCGCCTGTATGCACCCATCCTTCACTGTCAATTATTTCTTTTGTTTTCTCCTCATCCTTATAGTAACCCATCATTACATGCGGACCCCTGGTGAGGATTTCCCCGTCTTCCGCTATTTTCACCTCAACACCCGGTATGGGAGGGCCTACCGTTCCAAACATTATTTCATTTTTTCTGAATGGGTTAACGGCAATCACCGGCGATGTTTCTGTTAAACCGTACCCGGAAATTATGGGAAGTCCTGCAGCCCAGAATATCCTCTCAAGCCTGGGCTGTATAGCAGCTCCTCCTGAAACAATAATTTCTATTTCACCTCCCAGTGCTTCTCTCCACTTGCTGAATATAAGTTTACCGGCAATGGCCAGCTTAGCCTTGTAAAATATACTTTTCCCTTTAAGTTCATATTTCAGACCCAGTTTTGCTGCCCAGAAGAATAGTTGTTTTTTTATACCCTTAAGCGCTTCACCCTTACTCATTATACCATCATAGATTTTTTCCATCAGACGGGGAACGGTATTCATTACATTAGGTTTAACTTCCTTAATAAGTTCTGTGATTAGCCCCATATTTTCAATAAAGTATACACTTATCCCCTTGTACTGGAAATGATAGTTGACCATTCTTTCATAGATATGGCATAGAGGAAGAAAACTCATTGCCCTGTCTCCGTAACCCAGGTGGTGGATATCGTTTATTGCAAGACAGTTTGAAATGAGGTTGTTGTGTGACAACATCACCCCTTTTGGCTGCCCTGTTGTCCCGGATGTGTATATTATTGTAAGCAGGTCTTCCGGTTTAATTGACTCTTTTGTCCTGAGCAGTTCATCCCTGAATTTTTCTTCATTATTCCTTCCTGTCTCAAGGAGTTCATTGAAATGTTTTATTCCTTCAATCTCGTCGAAAGAATATATATCCTTTAAATTATCAAGTTGCCCAATTATTGGTTCAATCTTTCTATAGATTGTTTTATTTGAAAGTATAATAAATTTCACTTCTGCGTGATTAAGTATATATAAATACTCATCAGGTCCTATTGTAGGGTAGACCGGAACATGTATCATACCGGCCTGGGACAGTCCCATATCGACGAGGCACCATTCAGGGCGGTTGCCGGTAATTGTAGCTACCTTATCTCCTTTCTCAAGTCCTGTTGCCCTGAGACCGTAACTGACAATGTTAGCATAATCCCGGTATTCCTCGGGGGAATATGTTTTCCATTCATTATTAATCTTGCCGGCAATAGCTACTTCCCTGGGGTATTTTTCAATGTTGTAGTCAATGATATCAAAGGTCCTTCTTACTTCCATGGTTATTGATTTTATCCAAGAGGCAATTGTACAAAATTTTTTCGAACAAATGAAAAATATTGTTATAGAATATTGTATGCATCAAACTCAATATGCCATATAAAGAGCATATGGGAAGAATGTCTTACGGTAAGTTTTTTCGACTGAAAGAATAATGGAAAATATTCAGCTAAGCGATTCTTTGATTATCTCTCTGATTTTCTGGAGTGCACGGGGTATACCTCCGGGGTTACTTCCTCCGGCTATTGCCATAAATGGCTGACCGCCGCCTCCACCTTCTATATATCTGGCAGCATTGCCTATTATATCCCCTGCGTGGATTTTTTTCAGCTTAACAATATCATCACTTATCATTACCAGCAAATGCGCTTTATCACCTATATGTGCACCTATGGCAAGGATAATGCCTTTATTTGATGACCTGATCATCTGTGCAATTTTCTTCAATATTTCAACAGAATCAGTATTTACCTGCTGAGCAATAAATTTTGTTCCGTTTATGTCTTCAGATTTACTCAGGATTTCGTCGTGCAATATTATGGATGCATTTGTTTCCAGCTTCTCTATCCTTTTATTTAGCTCGCCTACCTGGGCTATAAGCTTTGATATTGAATCGGTGAGATTTTTAGGGTTGGCAAACATATTATTTACCTTATCCAGCAAGGAGATTTTCTGGTTCACATAATCCAGGGCATTTTCGGATGTAACTGCTTCTATTCTCCTGATGCCGGCTGCGATAGCACTCTCAGATACAATCTTGAAGAAACCTATCTGCCCGGTGGATTCAACGTGAGTGCCGCCGCATAATTCCAGAGATTCATCAAACTCAACAACACGCACTTTATTTTCATACTTTTCTCCAAAAAGTGCAATAGCTCCTCTATCAAGAGCTTCCTCCATTGGTAATTCATCGATAACCCTCGAAGGAATGTTTCTTCCTATCATTTCGTTAACGAGTTTTTCGATTTGGATGATTTCTTCATCCGTAATCTTTTTGAAATGACTGAAGTCAAAACGCAGTTTCTCGTCATTTACAAGTGAGCCTTTTTGTTCCACATGACTGCCAAGGATTTTTCTTAAGGCGTAATGCAACAGATGGGTGGCTGTATGGTTTTTTGCCGTCGCTGACCGTTTCAATTCATCCACAACTGCTTCATAATGATTTTCAGGATTCTGCGGAAGGGATTTACTTACGTGGATTATAAGCTTATTTTCTTTTATTGTATCAATGATATCTATTTTTTCCTCACCATTCGTAATATACCCTTTATCACCTGCCTGGCCACCCGATTCGGCATAGAAGGGAGTTTTATTAAAAACAAGGTGATATAGTTCTTTCCCTTTCAGATTTATTTTGCGATATCTTGTAAGCCTTATTTTTTCAGTGGTTTTTTTATATCCTGTGAATCTGGTACCTTGTTGATCAAGCAGTATTGTCCAGTCTGTTGATTCCTTAACGGCATCAACCTTTGATCTCTGCTTCTGTTTTTTCATTTCTTCCTCAAATCCTGCGAGATCAACCTTCATATTATTTTCATTCAGTATCAGCTGGGTGAGATCAACAGGAAAACCATAGGTGTCATAAAGAGTAAAAGCATCACTTCCGGGGAAGGTATCTTGATTTGCCGTCTTTAATTCAGCAATACGTTTATCGATCAGCCGCATACCTTTCCCGAGTGTGTTGAGGAATGCAATTTCTTCCTGCCTGATAATGGCTGTAATCTGTTTCTGCTGTGCCTTCAGTTCAGGGAAGGTATCCCCCATAATATTGACAAGCACCGGTACAAGCCTGTAAATAAAAGGGTCTTCCTGCTGCAGATAATTAAAACCATAGCGTATGGCCCTCCTGAGGATTCTCCGTATTACGTAGCCTGCTTTATTATTCGACGGTATTTGACCATCAGCAACAGAGAAAGAGATTGCCCTGAGGTGATCGGCAATAACCCGTAATGCTATGTCTGTATCCTTACTTTCACCATAGCTTATGCCTGTTATGGAAGAAATCTCATTTATAAGCGACTGGAAAATATCAGTATCATAATTGGATTTCTTACCCTGGACTACCATACAAAGCCTTTCAAATCCCATGCCTGTATCAATATGTTTTTCAGGCAGTTTTTCAAGTGAGCCATCCGCTTTGCGGTTATACTGGATAAAAACAAGATTCCATATCTCAAGCACGAGAGGATCATCTTTGTTAATGAGGGTGTGACCCGGTATGGACTTTCTTTCATTATCATCCCTGAGGTCAACATGTATTTCGGAACAGGGTCCGCATGGACCAGTATCCCCCATTTCCCAGAAATTATCTTTCTTTGAGCCTTCAAGTATTCTGTTTTCGTATGTTGTAAAACATTTCTTCCAGTATCCTGCTGCTTCACTGTCCTTTTCTATTTTTTCTTCATCGCTGCCCTCGAAAACAGAGGCGTATATTCTGTCTTCCGGAATATTAAGTACAGAAGTAAGGAATTCCCAGGCCCATTCTATAGCTTCTTTCTTGAAATAATCCCCAAAAGACCAGTTACCAAGCATCTCGAACATGGTGTGATGATATGTATCGTGCCCAACTTCCTCAAGATCATTATGTTTACCTGACACCCTCAGGCACTTCTGTGTATTGGCAATACGTTTGTTTGAAGGCTTCTCGTTCCCTAAAAAAATGTCTTTAAACTGGTTCATCCCTGCATTGGTAAACATGAGGGTGGGATCGTTTTTGAGTACCATCGGGGCTGACTTAACTATGGTGTGTTCTTTCGAGGTAAAAAAATCAAAAAATGCTGTTCTTAATTCCTTTGAATTCATAAAATCTGATGCTCCGTTAACATGATCATTTGCTAATGGTTTGTAAAATTAGTTTATTTAAATTAGATTTGCGGCAACCCAGGGGGGAAAAATCAATTTGTAAAGATTTTGATGCTACGAAAGAAGTATTTACTCGATCAGAAAGAATTAATTTATAAAGAATACCGTTTGCCTTTTACGCAGAAACTTGCAAGGTTCATCCTGGGTCTTGTGGTTTCAGCCATTCTTGCCACAGGTTATGGCATTATCTTCAAACATCTTTTTGGTTCACCTAAAGAGAAGAAATTACAAACAGAGCTTGAGGAAATACAGTATAAGTATAAATTACTCGAGAATGAATTTGAAAATATTGGTCATGAATTAGCCGATATTGCTGTAGCTGAAGATAATGTATACAGACCGGTTTTTGATATGGAAAAGATATCTTCTTCTTTCAGGCAGTCAGGTTTTGGTGGTACCAGGAAGTATACGGAACTTGAAGGCTATGAGAATACAGATATACTTTTGTCAGCAACCAAAAAAGTTGATGAGCTTCTCCGAAGAACCTATATACAATCAAGATCCTTTGATGAAATTATACCCATTGCCTCTGACTGGAAGAATAAGATTGAGCATATACCCTTTATCCGGCCTGTTAATGTCAATATTCCACTGGGTGAAGGTTTGAAATTCAGGGAGAAGCACCCTGTACTTGGCAGCCCGAGGTGGCATTATGGCCAGGATTTCCAGTCCCCCACGGGTACCGAGGTGTTTGCTACAGGTACCGGGGTTGTAACAAGGGCAGGATGGAGCCCCTACGGATTTGGTAACATGGTTGAAATAGACCATGGCTATGGATTCAAAACCATATACGGGCATCTGCAATCTGTAGAAGTAACAGAAGGACAGACTGTTGTAAGAGGCGGCAGGATTGGTTTATCAGGCAGCACCGGCATATCTTCAGGACCTCATTTACATTATGAAATACATTATAATGGTAAGGTTCAGAACCCACTATATTTTTTCGATGATGACCTTACTATGGAAGAGTATAATAAGATGATTAATGCTTTAAGCAACGGTGATATAAATTGACAATTACTAATACTTCTTGTTATATGTTAATAACTTCACCTGTGAGGGTTTCTGTAATTAATTATATTTAATATATTTATGCCATCTTTGCACAATTCCTTTTGAAAATGGCAAAAGTTAAATACAAATATAATCCAAATTCGCTGTCCTTTGACAGGATAAAATTGACCTCGGGGGAGCGTATATTAAATTTCCTGGCTTATTTCTCAGGCTCTTTAATTCTCGCAGTGATTTATGGAGCTATTTTTACCTTACTGTTCGATTCACCCAAAGAAAAGGTATTGAAACGTGAGAATGAACAAATGAGGCTTCAATATGAATTATTGAGTAAAGACCTGGAAAAGGTAGAAAAGGTGCTGGGGCATTTACAGGAGACTGATGATAACCTTTACAGGACTGTTTTCGAGGCAGAGCCCATTCCTTCTTCCCTGCGTGAAGGAGGTATAGGGGGTGTGAACAGGTATGAAGAGCTGGAAGTATATGATAATTCAAGTATAGTCATTGAAACGGCAATGAGACTTGAAAAGATAAAGAAGAAAACGTACGTGCAATCCAAATCGTTTGATGAACTTATTGCTCTGGCAAGTGAGAAAGAAGAAATGCTGCGAAGCATACCTGCAATAATGCCAATATCAAATAAAGACCTGACGCGTACAGCATCAGGATGGGGATACAGGATCCATCCTATCTACAAAATCAGGCGTTTCCATTATGGAATGGATTTCACTGCACCGACAGGTACGGATGTTTATGCAACAGGTGATGGTACTATTTCCAGTATAAAAAGCTCAAAACGAGGCCTGGGTAATCATGTTACTATAGACCACGGATTTGGCTACCAGACAGTTTATGCACACCTTAACGATTTTAACAACCTGAGGGTTGGACAAAATGTGAAAAGGGGTGATATTATTGGTTTTGTTGGAAGTACAGGGCTCTCAACAGCTCCTCACCTGCATTATGAAGTGCATCTTAACGGAAAGAGGGTGGATCCTGCCAATTACTACTTCAACGATCTGAGCCCGGAAGAATACGAAAGGATGATTGAGCTTTCAATGAGAAGCGGCCAGTCTTTTGATTAACCAGGCAAATCCCATGTTTCATATACTGCTCAGACAATATCTGCCAAACAGGATATTCCTGTTTATTATCTGTCTTTTTTTAACACTAGGACTGTTCCCCCAGTCAAAAGCCGAATATGATACAATCACATTAGCAGCTGTTGGTGATATAATGTTAGGAACATCATTCCCCGACCAGAGCTACCTGCCACCAGGTAATAATCCCTTACCCTTAATTTCATCTCTCTTTGATGTTCTTTCTGAGCCCGATCTGACTTTCGGTAACCTGGAAGGCCCATTTTCGGATAGTGCCGGCCTCGCAAAAAAATGCAGGGACACAACTAAATGTTACGCTTTCAGGGTTCCGGAAAGCTATGCCGGTGCTCTTGATAGCGCCGGATTTGACCTTTTGAGCATAGCCAATAATCATATTGGTGATTTTGGTTATGAAGCAAAGCAAACCACCGCGATGATACTCGATTCACTTGATATATCTTATGCCGGTACGGATGAATATCCATGGACTATAAGGATTATTGATGATACAGTAAAAGTGGGTTTTTGCGCCTTTGCACCAAATAAAGGAACTGTCAACCTGCATGATGAAAACAGGGTGACAACAATTGTCAGCCTTCTCGAAGACAGTTGCGATATTGTTATTGTATCTGTACATGGCGGCGGGGAAGGAGCAGCTTACCAGAATGTTACCAGGGAAGAGGAATTCTATTACGGTGAGAACAGAGGGAATATTTATGAGTTTGCACACAGGGTCATAGATCTTGGTGCCGATGTCGTTCTCGGGCATGGACCTCATGTGAGCAGGGCATTGGAAATATACAGGGGACGGATAATTGCATATAGCCTTGGCAACTTCAGTACCTACAGGCGATTTAATCTCAGCGGGCCTAATGGATATGCACCGGTCATTTACCTATACCTTGGAAGGAACGGTGAATTTCTGGGAGGTAAAATTATCCCTGTATATCAGAATAAATATGGACATGTGAAGAAAGATCCCCAAAAAAGAGCTATTTTTAAGATCAGGGAGTTAATAATGACAGATTTTCCTGAGTCGGAGGTCTTAATTGATGATAATGGATATATTATTCTTAGAAACTGATCATGGGTAATAAAAGTGACAAGAAACAAAAACTATTCTATACGATTGGAGAAGTTGCCCTTATGCTGGGTGAACAGACCTCAGCCGTGAGATACTGGGAAAAAGAATTTGATATTATCAAACCGCAGAAGAATAAGAAAGGCAACAGGATGTTCACATACGAGGATGTTGAAAACCTTAAAATCATACATTACCTTTTGAAAGAGAAAGGTATGACTATTGCAGGCGTTAAGAAAAAAATGTCAGAAAACCCCGATGATGTAAGAAAAACCCATGAAGTTATAGAATCGCTTAAGAAGATCAGAAGCCTGCTCGTTAAAATAAGGGATAATATCTAAACCTGTATTATTTCATTGCTTTTGACAGTATCCCCATTACACCTCTTATAAAAGTAGCACTCGTAAGGACTTTCACAACGGGACTTGTGGCAGATCTTCTGCGTGTTGATGTTTTACCCGTGGTTTTCCTAACCCTCTCAATCCTTTCCTTCTCCAGTTTTTCTCTTGCTGCCTTTTCATCTGCCCTTTGTTCTATGTCCTTTATTTTTGCATTAAGTATCTCGTAAGCGCTCTCCCGGTCAATAGCCCGACCGTATTTGCTTACAAGGTCAGATCCTCTGTTAATATTATTTATCTCTGCCTCTGTGAGGATATCCATTCTGCTCATGGGTGCTCTCATCATTGTTGCGGCAAGCGGCGTGGGTATCCCTTTTTCATTTAACGCTGTAATCAGTGCTTCACCTGTCCCCAGGGCTGTGATTATCTCATCTGTTTTGTAAAAGTCAGAAAGAGGATAGTTTTCTGAAGTAAGCTTGATGGCTTTCCTGTCGGCAGCGGTAAAAGCTCTCAGCGAATGCTGCACTTTCAGTCCGAGCTGCGATAACACTCCTGCCGGTATATCTGTCGGATTCTGGGTTACAAAAAATACACCCACACCTTTCGAACGGATAAGCTTTACGATGTTCTCAATCTGATCAAGAAGTATTCTACTTGCCTCGTCGAAAATAAGATGTGCTTCATCAATAAATATAACCAGTTCAGGTTTATCAGCATCACCTTTTTCCGGCATCCGGTCATATATTTCAGCTAAGAGACTCAACATAAAGGTTGAGAACAGTTTTGGTTTGTCCTGAATATCTGTAAGCCTGATAATATTTACATAGCCCTGGCCATTTCTGTCACGCCTCATCAGATCATAAATATCAAAAGATAATTCTCCGAAGAAAAGATCTGCATCCTGCTGTTCCAGCTCAATAATTTTACGCAGAATTATCCCGGTTGATGAAGTTGAAATTCTGCCATATTCATTATCAAATTCCTCTTTCCCTGCTTCCGTAGCATACTGAATAATCTTTTTAAGGTCCTTGAGATCGAGCAGCGGAAGGTGATGGTCGTCACAATATTTGAAGATCACTGACATGATGCCGGCCTGGGTTTCATTCAGATCAAGCACACGTGATAGCAGAACGGGGCCGAACTCTGAAACAGTGGCCCTCAGCCTCACACCATCCTGCTGCGACAGCGTGAATAACTCAACCGGAGAACCTTTTGCAGAATATGGTAAGCCTATTTTAGCATGCCTCTCGGTGATAAATGATTTTTCTTCGCCGGGCATGGCAATACCACTGAGGTCTCCTTTGACATCCATAAGCAATACAGGCACACCTTTTTCAGAAAGATGTTCTGATATGATCTGGAGCGATTTGGTTTTACCCGTACCGGTAGCCCCGGCAATCAGCCCATGCCTGTTCATTGTTTTTAAAGGAACCCTTACATGAGTGCCGGGTATTGTGTCACCTTCCAGCATGGCACTTCCAAGAATTATATGATCTCCTTTGCATGCATAACCCTGGTTGATATGCGTGGCGAAAGCTTCTTTTATTTCCATAATTAATTTAATAAGTACTGTAACCTTAATTTACATACTGTAAATGCAATTTAAGAGTCTATATAAAGTCAATAAAGTTATATGATTTTAATCTAAAACAATAGTCATGCAATTTTGCTTCAGCCATTTCAAGTAGATGGGATGAACATTTATAAAGTTAAAAATATTATATTATTTTGATATATTTATTAAATTTAGGTAGTCAAATTTTTTTATACCTAGAACCAAAGCACCTCTATTGGATATTTAACAAAGAAACATTTGAACATAACTATTATTAATTATAACGGCAGATAAGAAACTTATTACTAACCTAAAACTTAAGCTATGGCAAAATTTGAAGTCTACCAGAGTGGTAAAAAAAATGAATTCCGTTTCCGCCTTAAAGCCGATAACGGACAGACTATCCTCAGCAGTGAGGGCTACACAAGCAAGTCCTCATGTTTGTCCGGGATAGACTCTGTAAAGAAGAATTCCAGTGATCCCAAAAGATTTGTTAAAACAACCACCCCATCAAATATGTACCGGTTCTCAATAACAGCAGCTAATAACCAGGTAATCGGTACAAGTCAGAATTACAAGAGTGAGAGTGGCCGGAATAATGGTATTGAATCAGTGAGGAAAAACGCTACCAAAGCCGATATCAAAGAGATCACATAATAGTATTACCAGTTTTTATCTTATAATACACCAGTTCGGTTTTGCGTTGCTTAACTGAACTGGTCTTTTTATAACTTGATTTTCTGAAACCACATACCCAGTTAGAAATAAAAGGCCTGTTTAAGGCCTGTTTATTGAAGAAAGTAACAATATTTTAAATATTTGCATGATGAAACTGAAAGAACTGGTAAATTACCTTGAATCAATAGTGCCCCCTGCCTTTCAGGAATCATACGATAATTCGGGCATACAGGTTGGGGATATTGAGAGTAATGTAAATTCTGTTCTCCTCAGCCTTGATGTCACTGAAGAAATCATTGATGAAGCCGATTCAAAAAGGTGCGGGATGATTATTTCACATCATCCCCTCATCTTTAAACCGCTGAAGAGCATAAGTGGTAAAACATTCATAGAAAGGATCATCCTTAAGGCCATTCGGAAAAATATATCAATATACAGTCTGCATACTAACCTTGATATAATAAAGGGTGGTGTAAGTTATCGTTTGGCTGAAAAAATGCAGCTGGAAAATCCAAAAGTGATGGTTCCGCTTGGCAATAAGCTGCTTAAACTGGTGGTTTTTGTTCCCGCCGATTACGCTGAAACATTGAGGGATGCAATTTTCAAGGCCGGTGCCGGTTATATAGGTAATTATGACAGGTGCAGTTATAACATACGCGGCGAAGGAACATTCAGGGCAGGACCCGGTACTGATCCTTTTACCGGTGAATATGGCAGTGAGCATACTGAACCGGAAATCAGGATAGAAACGGTATTACCCGAATATTTGAAAAACAGGGTTATAAAAGCAATAATCGATTCACACCCCTATGAAGAGGTAGCCTACGATCTCTACCGGATTGAAAATACACTGCCCGGGGCAGGTCTTGGATGCATCGGTGAGCTGAGAAGCAGTATTATCGATACCGAGCTTATCGACAGGCTGGGTGAGATATTTGAATCAAGAGGAATCAGACATACTCAGATTACAGGGAGGAAGATTAAGAAGGTGGCCGTTATGGGAGGGTCAGGCGGAGAATATATACACAAAGCTCTTTCGGCCGGAGCTGATGCCTATATCACGGCCGATATAAAATACCATTCATACTTTGAAGCCGGTAAAGACCTCCTGCTTGCAGATATCGGACATTATGAGAGCGAAAAACCAGCCCTCGAAATTTTACATGAGTTAATTACAAAAAAATTCCCTAAATTTGCAGTCC
>JAFGLJ010000019.1 GCA_016928075.1 Bacteroidales bacterium
TCGAGAGCCAGGAAATGAAAAATCCGGCAAAGATAGTAGTCACTCAACCGGATTTTTAAAAATCTTGTTTATTTTGCGAATGTCCCTAAGAAGTTCTAAAATCTTAAATCGTTAATCTTCAATCTTCAATCCTAAGAGGCCTTCAGTATTTTCAAATTAACCTTTTCGAGTTTGTGTGAAGCATAATCTGATGTTACTACCAGCTTTTTCTCATTTTTGCCCGGCAGTTCAAACATGGCATCTATCATAATTGTTTCGCAGATTGATCTCAGTCCGCGAGCACCCAGCTTGAACTCAATGGACTTGTCTACCATATAATCCAGTGCACTTTCGTTAAATTCAAGCTCTATGCCGTCCATCTTGAACAGTTTAATGTACTGTTTGGTTATAGCATTCTTGGGTTCGGTAAGAATCCTTTTCAGCACATCCCTGTCAAGCGGGTTTAGATAAGAGAGTACCGGCAGTCTGCCTACTATCTCCGGGATCATACCATAGGCTTTGAGGTCCTGCGGCGCAATATACTGGAGTAGATTACCCTTATCGATTTTCTCCCTGTTCTGCGATGCACCATATCCCACTATCTGTGTATTTAGCCTGCTGGCTATTTTTTTCTCAATACCATCAAAAGCACCGCCACAGATAAAAAGGATATTTTTTGTATCAACAGGAATCATTTTCTGCTCGGGATGCTTGCGTCCACCCTGTGGTGGCACGTTCACTATTGATCCTTCGAGGAGTTTCAGAAGGCCCTGTTGTACGCCTTCTCCTGACACATCCCGTGTTATTGAAGGATTGTCGCTCTTGCGTGCTATTTTATCTATTTCGTCAATAAAAACGATTCCTTTTTCTGCGGCAGCCACATCGTAATCGGCATTCTGCAGCAGGCGGGTTAGCAAACTCTCGATATCTTCACCAACATACCCGGCTTCGGTAAGAACGGTAGCATCAACAATGGTGAACGGAACGTGCAACATCCTGGCAATAGTCCTAGCCAGGAGTGTTTTTCCTGTACCTGTCTCACCGACAAGAATGATATTGGATTTTTCTATTTCCACATCATCCTTATCCTTTGGCTGCATAAGCCTTTTATAGTGGTTATAAACAGCCACCGACAGGTATTTTTTTGCATCCTCCTGGCCGATTACATAATCATCCAGGAATTTTTTTATTTCTTCCGGCTTAAGGAGGTTGACATTATCCAGTTTAAAGTTGGATCTGCTCCCCAACTCCTCCATAACAATACTGTGAGCCTGTTCAATACAGTAGTCACAAATATGTCCTTCAAGACCTGCAATAAGCAGGTTGGCCTCTTTCTTTGTCCTGCCGCAGAATGAGCATTTATCCATGATAATAACTATTTTTTATCCCTTGAGAGAACTTCGTCGATCATTCCATACTCTTTTGCTTCATCTGCTGACATCCAGTAGTCTCTGTCAGAGTCTTTTTCTACTTTCTTGTAGGGATTTCCCGTATGGTATGCAATTATCTCATACAGTTCTTTTCTCAGCTTCAATATTTCACGGACGGTGATTTCAATATCAGCTGCTGGTCCCTGTGCACCGCCCATGGGTTGATGTAACATTATCCTTGAATGTTTCAGGGCAGAGCGCTTTCCTTTGGTGCCTGCTGTGAGCAGCACAGCACCCATTGATGCAGCCATGCCCGTGCATATTGTAGCTATATTGGCACTAATGTACTGCATGGTATCATATATTCCAAGGCCGGCATGCACTGATCCACCAGGTGTGTTAAAGTAAATCTGTATATCTTTCTCACTGTCGGTTGAATCAAGATATAAAAGCTGAGCCTGAATAATATTTGCCACATAATCATCAATAGGTAATCCCAGGAATATTATCCTGTCCATCATAAGACGAGAGAACACGTCCATTGAAGCAACATTAAGCTGTCTTTCTTCAATAATGGTTGGGGAAATATAACTGTTAAGAGTAGATGTATATTGATGATAGCCCAGGCTGCTTATTCCCATATGGCCTGTGGCAAACTTTTTAAAATCATCTTTTCCTGCCATTTTTATTAAGTTTAGATTGTTTTGCCAAAGATAACAAAATAATAAGTAAAGCTTAAGATTAAGAGCTACTTACTTGGTAAAAAGATTATTGAATTCTTCAGTACTAACCTTCTTGGTATCAATCTTTATTTCTTCCTTGATCTTATTAATTACTTTATCATCAATAACTTTATCTGCTATCCTGCGATAGTCCTCTTCTTTCTTCAGTATTTCCCTGGCATATGATTCAAGCTGGCTGTCCTCGGCATTGAATATACCATACTGCTGGAATTGCATGCGGGTAAACACCCTGGCTTCATTTAGCATATCCTGTTCTTCAACCTTTATTTCATTCTCTTTAGCTATCTTATTCCTTATAAGCTGCCATCTCAGATCTCTCAGGAAGTCGTCAAAATCTTTCTCAACCTGCTCCCCGGTCAGATTCTTATTGGTTTTGAGCAACCACTTCTTAAGAAACTCCTCCGGGAGTCCAAAGCTGGTTTTATCGATTACCATATTGCGTGCATCCAGGTTGAGTTTATATTCACTTTCCTTTTTGAGGTTCTCTCTTATCTCATCATCCAGTTTATTCATGAACTCATCCTCAGACTTCACTGCTCCTTCCCCGTATACCCTGTCAAACAATTCCTGGTTCACATCGGCCATTTTGAACCTGTTAATGGCATTGATAGTAAACCTGTATTTTCCGTCAACAAAGGCCACATTATTATGGTCGGTCTGAAGAAGTCCGGCAATCTCATATTCATTTGGGAATGTTTTTCTTATATCAAATTCGATGGAATCTCCAGGCTTACTCCCAATGAAATTTTTCTTAACTGTTTCATCCTTGATAACTTTAACCGACAAAGATGAATCATTTTTACTTGTTTTCTCAATGGGTTCACCTTCATCTGAGAGTTTAACGATATTGCCCCTGAGCACATCATCTTCATTTACTTCATCCGCGTCCTCGTAGGTACCAAACCGCCTGCGGTAATTATTAAGGAAATCATTACGCAATTTCTTGTCTATTTTTATTTCATAGTATGGAACCTTATTCCTGCCTGTTAGATTCACTTCAAATTCGGGAGCAAGTCCTATCTCGAAATGAAACTCAAACTCTTCCTGCGTATCGAGGTCAATATTCTCATTATTATCTGTTTTTGGCAGGGGGTCACCAAGGATTTCCAGTTTCTCTTCGGTAATATAGTTGCTGATTCCACCTGATATTATTTTATTCATTTCCTCGAGCTGCACACTGTTGCCATACATCTTTTTGATCAATCCGAAAGGTACCTTTCCCGGTCTGAAGCCTTTAATATTAGCTTTCTTTTTATAATCTTTAAGTACCTCGTTTACTTTTTCTTCATAGTCATCTTTGACAACCTGCACTTTCAGCACAGCATTCAGTTCGTCAATGTTCTCCCTGGTTATATTCATATTATTATAATTGTTATGAACAGATAAAAAACCGCCTAACCCCCGGTATGACCATTTGTTTAAGCGGTTATATGAAATTGGTGCGGATGAAGGGACTCGAACCCCCACGCCCGAAGGCACCAGATCCTAAGTCTGGCGCGGCTACCAATTACGCCACATCCGCGTGAAATTCAGCGCAAAAGTAGCAATAATAAAATAATCTGACAAGAAGAAAGATCTCGTGGATTTATAATCCACGAGTATTGAGTTTTCTACCGGGACTACCTCCGCAGTTCAAATTTTTTACCCAGGTATAGCCTCCTGACCTGTTCGTCATCAGCCAGTTCCAGTGAGGTGCCCGATTTAAGTATTTTCCCTTCGAAAAGCAGGTATGCCCTGTTTGTTATTGACAGTGTCTCATGAACATTATGGTCGGTTATCAGGATACCTATATTCCTGTCTTTCAGGTGAGAGACAATTTCCTGTATGTCTTCTACAGCTATTGGATCCACACCCGCAAATGGTTCATCCAGCAGTATGAATTTAGGTTTAAGAGCAAGTGCACGCGCTATTTCAGTCCTTCTTCTTTCACCCCCGGAGAGTTGTATCCCCAGGCTTTTCCGAATTTTCTGAAGGCCAAATTCAGCGAGCAATGACTCTCTCCTTTCGACCTGTTCTTCTTTTGGGAAACCTGACATTTCCAATACAGCGTTCAGATTGTCTTCCACACTTAGTTTGCGAAATACAGATGCTTCCTGTGCAAGGTATCCTATTCCCATTTTTGCCCTCTTATAAACCGGCAGACCCGTGATATTTGTGTCATCCAGAAAAATCCTGCCCTCATCGACTTTTATCAGGCCTACGATCATGTAAAAAGAAGTGGTCTTACCTGCCCCGTTTGGACCAAGAAGGCCTACGATTTCTCCTTGTTCTACGCTAATGGATACCTTGTTAACAACTGCCCTGTTGCGATATCTTTTAACCAGATTTTCGGTGTGTAGTTTCATTAAAGGAAATTTTTAAGGTTTACTCTCGGGATTATTCTCATCTGCCGCCCAATCGGCTTCCAGCCTTTCCCTGTCCTTGGCAATGACTCTCCGTGAAATTAATATCCCTATTTCATAAAGGAATAATAAGGGTAAACAGACCAGCACCTGGCTGAAAATATCAGGTGGTGTAATAATAGCGGCAAGAGCAAGAATGACTATTATTGAATGTTTCCTGTATTTTTTAAGGAAATGAGGGTCAACCAATCCTATTTTAGTGAGGAAATACGACAGTATCGGTAACTGAAAAATGATTCCGCTTGCCAGCGTTATGGAGGCAACGGTTCCTATATATGATCTCAGATTTATCTGGTTAGTAACTTCGGCACTGACATTATACGAACCAAGGAAATGAACTGACAGTGGTACAATAACATAATATCCAAAAAGTACACCGGTAACAAAAAGCAGAGAAGAAAAGAATACCGCTCCTCTGGTGTATCTTTTTTCGCTGGCGTACAATGCAGGCCTGAAAAATCTCCAGAATTCCCAGAAAATATATGGGAAAGCCAGGATAATACCTGCAATGAGCGAAACAGCTATATGAGTGGTAAACTGACCTGCCATTCTGATGTTGATAATCTCAAATGGGTGGGTGTTAATGCACAAAGCATTAACATTAACCAGCTGGCCAAGCTTGCATAGCAATCTGTTAGTCAGGAAATCAGGATTCTTTGGAGCGATGATGATCGCATCAAATATTATGTCATTATAAATAAAGGCAATAATAGCTACAATGAAGATTGACACCACTGAACGTACGATATGCCACCTTAATTCTTCAAGGTGTTCAAGAAAAGACATTTCGTTATCGTCTTTCGCACTTTTTCTCTTCTTCTTCATGTGTTAACCGGGCTGTAGCGCCTGAAATTTTCAAGCTGTAAAGATGATAAAACAAATTAATCAAAACAAGTGTAATAAATTTATTCTTATCCGGTATAAATAGCTGTTTATTATATCTTTTCTTTGTTAACATCATATATTTTTTTTAAAAAAATGGTGAAAAAAGAAGAGAATATTGTAACTTGAAATGTTAACGTAACCAGTAATGGTGATAATAATCATCTCTGTTTTTTCTGACTTGTTGAATAGGAATTAAAAAATTGATAACTTTATAATACTGGATGGAAAATTTAGTTTACGGGATAGAAGGAAGGGTGAAAAGGATGGATGATACTAGAGTTATACATGAATATCTGAAGAAATATTTTGGATTTAATACTTTTAAAGGTAATCAGGAAGAGATAATTAAAAACGTTCTTGCAGGAAGGGATAGTTTTGTTCTTATGCCAACGGGGGGAGGGAAGTCCTTATGTTACCAGTTGCCTGCAGTAATAAAAGAAGGTACTGCAATAGTTATTTCTCCCCTTATCGCCCTGATGAAGAATCAGGTTGACGCCATGAGGAACTTCTCAACAGCTGATAACCTGGCTCATTTCTTGAACTCCTCACTTACCAAATCAGCAATAAACAAGGTTAAACAGGATGTATTGAAAGGTCAAACCAAGCTTTTATATGTTGCTCCTGAATCACTTACAAAGGAAGATAATATTGATTTTCTCAAGAACGTTAATATATCATTTTATGCAATAGACGAAGCCCACTGTATTTCAGAATGGGGTCACGACTTCAGGCCGGAATACCGTAAAATAAGGCCCATAGTGGATACCATAGGACGTGCGCCTATAATTGCTCTGACTGCAACAGCAACACCAAAAGTTCAGCACGATATACAAAAGAATCTTGGCATACTCGAGGCCAATGTTTTCAAATCATCATTCAACAGGCCCAACCTTTATTATGAAGTACGGCCAAAGGTTAATACCACCAAGGAGATTCTGAAATTTATAAATAATAACCAGGGGAAATCAGGCATAATATACTGTCTCAGCAGGAAAAAAGTGGAAGAAATTGCTCAAATTATGCAGGTGAATGGGATTAAGGCTCTGCCATATCATGCAGGAATGGATTCCGCTACCAGGACAGCAAACCAGGATAAATTCCTTATGGAAGAGATTGATGTAATAGTTGCAACAATTGCTTTCGGAATGGGGATAGATAAACCTGATGTGCGTTTTGTTATTCATTACGATATTCCCAAAAGTCTTGAAGGATATTACCAGGAAACAGGACGTGCCGGCAGGGATGGTAGTGAAGGCAGGTGTATAGCATATTATTCTTATGATGACCTGCAAAAACTGGAAAAGTTTATGCAGGGAAAGCCTATTAATGAACAGGAAATAGGCAAACAACTCTTACTGGAAACTGCATCATATGCCGAGTCATCAATATGCCGGAGAAAACTGCTTCTTCATTATTTTGGGGAAGAATATGAGCCTGATAATTGTGAATCATGTGATAACTGCCTGCATCCCAAGAAAGAATTTGAAGGGAAACATTATGTTCTGAAAGTCCTTACAGCTATAAGTGATGTTAAAGAAAAATTCAAGGCTGATCATATTTCAAAAATTCTTGCTGGCGTAAGTAACTCTGCTATAAAATCATATAAACACCATAAGCTGGATATATTCGGTAACGGGGATGAAAAAGATGAGAAATTCTGGAATATGGTCATACGCCGGGCATTGATAGCCAAGTTTATAGTAAAAGAAATTGAAAATTACGGCATACTGAAGATTACCGACAGCGGCAGGTCATTCATTGAACACCCTGAATCCTTTATGCTTACTGAAGATCACGACTATGGTGAAGTTACTGAAGAGGATGTTGGTTACAGGGGTGGCGCAGGTGCAGTCGATGATGAGCTGTTCAGCATACTGAAAGACCTTCGGAAGAAAATCTCTAAACAGAAAAATGTACCTCCTTTTGTTATATTCCAGGACCCCTCACTCGAAGATATGGCAATACAATATCCAATAACCACGGAAGAACTGCAAAATATTACAGGTGTTGGTGTGGGTAAAGCACAAAGATATGGCAGGGAGTTTATCGAGGTTATAGGCCGTTATGTTGAAGAAAAAGAAATAGTAAGACCGCAGGACCTAATAGTTAAGTCCGTAGTAAATAAATCGGGTCTCAAGGTATATATAATCAGGAGTATAGATAATAAACGTTCACTTGATGATATAGCTGATGCCAAGGGAATAGAAATGAATGAACTTTTAACTGAGATTGAGTCTATCGTTAACTCCGGAACCAGACTGAACCTTTCATACTATATTGACCAGGTTATAGATGAAGAACGCCAGGAGGATATCATCGCCTATTTTAAGGAAGCAGAATCCGATTCGCTTAAGGAAGCCCTTGAGGAACTGGGAGATGAATATGAAGAGGAAGAAATAAGGCTTATGCGGATAAAATTCCTTTCCGAATTTGGCAACTAACAATCTTTCCGAATAACCGCACTATCATGCTTTCTAATTAATCTGGCTGAGATTAATTATTGGAATAATGGAATTTTGGAATAATGGAATGATGTGTAGCATAGTAACTAAATAAATACCCAATATTCCAACATTCCATATTTTTTTGTCTTTATTTCATCATTTCTGCGGCATTCATTAATTTCACCCGTCCTTTAAGTAAATACACCACAAGATATGATCCTTGAAACAAAACAGCTAAGTAAAAATTATGGGCCGATCAAGGCAGTTGATGAATTAAGCCTGTCAGTTGAAAAGGGTACTGCATTTGCCCTCCTGGGACCCAACGGAAGTGGAAAAACCACCACGCTGGGAATTGTAATGTCGGTACTCAAGCCTCATAAAGGTTCCTATGAGTGGTTCGGGAAAGAACCCGGGCCCGAAACATACAGGCGGATAGGTTCACTTATCGAAATACCAAATTTCTTTAACTATCTTTCCCTTAAGCGTAATCTTGAGGTGATAGCACGTATCAGGGCTGCAGAAACATCAGATATAAATAGAGTGCTTGATGAAACAGGACTACTTAAACGATCTTCTTCACGGTTCGATACTCTTTCGCTGGGTATGAAACAACGGCTGGCACTGGCAGCAGCATTAATTGGGAATCCCGAAGTACTGGTGCTGGATGAACCGGCTAACGGGCTTGACCCCGAGGGTATTGCGGAGGTAAGAAACCTGATTATCGAGCAAAAAAATCAGGGTAAAACGATCATTATGGCCAGCCATATACTGGATGAAGTGGAAAAAGTATGCAACCATGTGGCTATATTAAAAAAAGGTAAAAAACTTGCATCAGGCAGGGTTAATGAATTACTTATTACTGATGATATTATAGTGATTGATTGCGATAATAATGAGGTTCTTAAGAAGGGCCTTGAAGAAAAGGGACTTGTTAGGAGTGCTGAGCTTAAGGATAATACTCTGGAAATAATTCCGGCCAGTGGTGTTAGCTCAGGGCATATTAACCGTTTTGCCACCGAAAAGGGGATAGTCATTAACCAGCTATATATAAGAAAAAGCTCACTCGAGGAACAGTTCCTTAAACTGGTAAAATAAAATATCGACTAATATGAAGCGATTGATTCAATTAGAATGGACCAAGATATCTTCCTACGGTTTTTTCAGGGTTATACTGATTCTGACATTAAGCCTTTTCCTGCTAACGGTATTTGTTTTTTCACGTATTGATATCTCAGTGCCGGGATTTACATGGAGGAACCTGTTCCGGTTCCCTGATGTATGGTCTTCGTTTGCCTGGGTGGCCAGCTGGTTTAACCTGCTGCTGGCAATACTGGTGATAACTATTGCAGGGAACGAATTTTCGGGTAAAACACTAAGGCAGCAGGTTATGACCGGGCTTAGCAGGGAGGAATGGCTTGCGGGTAAAGGACTGCTGATACTGGGACTGGCGTTTTTTGGTGCGCTAATGGTTACCCTGGCAGGGTTTATCTTTGGATTCATTTTTACCGGTGAGCTGAACGTGGGAATAATTTTTGAAAAAATATCTATACTGCTTGTTTACCTGGTACAGGCGATAGGTTATATGGTGCTGGGACTTTTATTCATTTCGGTATTGAGGACAAATGCACTTGCAATTATACTGTATCTGCTGTACTTTATAATGATAGAACCCATCATCCGAGGCTTATGCCCGGCGGAGATCAGACCATGGTTCCCGGTAAAAATAATCAGTCACCTCACACCACTGCCTGAATTTTTTGAAATTACTTCAGGTGAGGCGCTGGATAATAATTTTATGACTTTTGAGAGTATAGGTTTGGTGCCAAGGCAACTTGAAGGTTCAATAACCATTATTATGGCTCTGGTCTATATTTCGGCCTTCGGCCTGATCACTTATCTTGTTGTGAAAAAAAGAGACCTGTGATTATGCCAGCCAGTCCGGTGATAACAACATAGAAAGGGTATATTAATTGTAAAGGCAAAAATAGATGAAGCAGCCGGCCTTTACCTCTTTTCCTTGCCATTAAGGCAAGAAGAAAAAGATCAGGTATGGATTTCATGATAAACATGGCCAAAAAAATACTCCACAGGCCCGGAACGAAAAAGGCCATTATAAATGTTGCCACCACCGCCAGATTGGTAAGAAAAACAAGAAACGAAAGTGCTATTAAAGAAGGTTGTTTGTAAAATGGGCTTTTGGATGTCCATCTTATTCTTTGCCTGAGGAACTGTTTAAACGAACCAGGAGCATGGGTCTGAACCATACCTGAAGGTGAATTAAGCCAGGTTATTTTTTTACCATTTCTCCTGTAGCTCTCCATAAGGAAAATATCATCTCCTGAAGTGATATTTACCCTGACCATTTCAGAATATTTTTCAGGACCCGGATTCCTGAAGCACAGGTTGGCTCCATTGCAAATAACCGGCTTACCCTTTCTGGCAAAGACTTCTGTTACAGCCTGTAGTGCGAGAAATTCCAGCTGCATAAAACGGTTCAGGAAACTGCCTGTATTTATTATATCAACGGCCCCGATTATCATATCTGCACAGCAATCTGCAGCACAGTTGTATATCACCTGCAGCCAGTGCTCACCGACGCGGCAGTCGCCATCAGTAGTAACAATAAAAATCCCTTTTGCCTGCTCAATTCCAAGGGCTATGGCTTTCTTTTTACCGGCACCGTCAGACTCCAGTATTTTCAGGTTGGACAATTTACCTGTTAAGGATTTTAAAATGTCAAGAGTTGAATCAGAAGAGGCATCATCAACAAATATTATTTCGAAAAGCCCGTGATCCAGGCTTTGTTCAGCAAGATCCCTTGCCAGATTCTGAATATTGGCTGCTTCATTTTTAAGTGGGATTACCACCGATAGAAACATCTGCCCTGACTTCTTTTTCTGTACTCCTGATACTTTTTTTGCTTTCTGCTGAAGCCTGATGCTGAGTAGCAGAAAGTAAACCATATAAGGCAGCAGAATAATGAGCAGCCATTCCATGAATAAATTATTTAAACCATTCGTACATCTTGTAGTGAGTGCTATTCATTCCCATTGCTTCATAGGTTTTCTGTGCGTTTATGTTATCAACCTCGACGTACAGCCGCAGGCCGGCAACAAGATTTTGTATGGCTGTCTCTCTTACGTGCCTGTACATTTCCTTGAATACACCCTTGCGCCTGTGATCGGGCTGGATATATACTGACTGTATCCACCAGACAAAGCTGTTTCTCCAGTCGCTCCATTCATAGGTAATAAGCAATGAACCTATCACCTGGTTATCATATTCAGCCACATAATACTTGCCTTTATGCGGATCGGCAAACACAGCATGCACACCCCGGTTAATGGTATCATGGGTGAGGTCAATATTTTCAGTTTCCTTGGCCATCTTTTTTTGAAATTCGATAATCTTCTCAGAATCGATTATCCTGGCTTCCCTGATAAACAGATTTTTCATTTTTTTCATTTTTTAAGTTTCCCTGTATTCATCCCAGTTATAGATACCTATGTCTTCGGGTTTAATCCTGCAGAAAGCAAGTATAAAAGCACTTGCAAGTCTTGAATTTGTAAGAAGAGGTATATTGTAATCAACAGCATTCCTTCTTATGCTGTAGTCGTTATTGAGTTCATCTTTTGACAGGTTTTTGGGGATATTCACGACAAGGTCAACCTCTCTTGAACGGATAAGCTCAAGGGTATTTGGTGATTTGTCTTCATCGGGCCAGTATGCAACTTCAGCTTCCACTCCTGCATTTTCGAGAAATTGTTGTGTTCCCCGTGTGGCAAATAGCCTGTAACCTTTTTCCTTCAGTGCTTTTGCACTGTTCAGGAGCTCCACTTTGGAACGTGCCGGCCCTGTGGAAAGCAATATTGCTTTCTCAGGGATGGTATAACCTACTGATAACATTGATTTTAGAATAGCCTCGTAAAATCCGTCACCTATACAACCCACCTCGCCGGTGGAAGACATATCCACACCCAGCACCGGGTCGGCTTTAGCCAGTCTGGAGAAGGAGAACTGTGGTGCTTTGACACCGACATAATCAAGGTCAAAAACCGATTTATGGGGTTTGCTCACTTCAATGTCAAGCATTACCATTGTGGCCAGTTCAATGAGGTTTGTTTTCAGAACCTTGGATACAAATGGCATACTGCGGCTGGCTCTGAGATTGCATTCGATGACCTTAATATCATTATCCCTTGCCAGGAACTGGATGTTAAAGGGTCCGCTTATATTAAGTTCACCTGCTATGAGCCTGCTTATACGCTTAATCCTCCTCACTGTTTCAAAATATATCTTCTGGGGAGGGAATACAATTGTGGCGTCTCCTGAATGGACACCTGCAAATTCAACATGCTCACTTATGGCATATGCCATTATCTCTCCTTCTTTTGCCACCGCATCTATCTCTATCTCCTTGGCATTCTCAATAAACTCCGAGACCACTACAGGATACTGTTTTGATACTTTCACTGCCAGGTCCAGGAAATGAGTGAGCTCGTCATTGTTTGAGACAACGTTCATTGCGGCTCCTGAAAGCACATATGATGGTCTTACCAGCAGGGGGAATCCTTTCCTGTCAACAAATTTCTTGATATCACTTACGCTGGTCAGTTCTTTCCATTCCGGCTGATCAACCTCCAGTTCGTCAAGCATACTTGAGAACTTATGCCTGTTTTCAGCGCGGTCGATAGATTCAGGGGAGGTACCGAGGATATTAACACCTTTATTATGAAGTCGCATTGCCAGATTATTGGGAATCTGACCCCCAACTGACACAATAACTCCCTTTGGTGTTTCAAGATCGATTATATCCATTACTCTTTCAAAGGACAATTCATCAAAATATAACCTGTCGCATGTATCGTAATCAGTGCTGACTGTTTCCGGATTGTAATTTATCATTACAGAACGGTATCCTTCCTTCCTGATAGTATCAATGGCATTAACCGAGCACCAGTCGAATTCAACGCTTGATCCTATCCTGTAAGCCCCCGAGCCCAGTACTATGACTGAACGTTTATCATTTTCATACCATATATCATGTTCGGCACCACTGTATGTAAGGTATAGATAGTTGGTTACCGCCGGATATTCAGCGGCAAGGGTATCTATCTGTTTTACCCATGGTATGATACCTCTTGACTTACGGTACAATCGTACCTTATCCATTTCTTTCTCAATATCTGAAGGATCGGGATTACAGAGATACCTTGCGATCTGGAAATCAGAAAAACCCAAAAGCTTTGACTGGTGCAGCATTTCATCCGGCACATTCCGGATATCATTATATTTCATCAAGTCATTACGCGTATCAATGATATTTTTAAGTTTATACAAAAACCATTTATCAATCCTCGTCAGGTCATAAATCTTTTCTATAGGGAAACCTTTCTCCAGTGCTTCTGCTATTACGAATATCCTCATATCAGTAGGCTCGGACAATTCCTTTTCAAGATTATTAAAGCTCAGGTTACTGTTTCCGACAAAGCCATGCATTCCCTGGCCTATCATCCTGAGGCCTTTCTGTATCACTTCCTCGAAGGTTCTGCCTATAGCCATTACCTCTCCCACGCTCTTCATGCTGCTCCCGATATGGTGTGAAACCCCCTGGAATTTATTAAGATCCCAGCGTGGTATTTTACAGACTATATAGTCGAGGGCAGGTTCAAAACATGCTGTTGTTGTTTTTGTAACGGAATTTTTCAACTGGTGCAGGCCGTAACCCAGAGCCAGTTTGGCAGCCACGAAGGCCAGGGGATAACCCGTTGCCTTTGAAGCAAGGGCACTGGACCGTGACAGCCTGGCATTAACCTCAATCACCCTGTAATCTTCTGATTCAGGATCAAGCGCATACTGCACGTTACACTCACCTACAACACCAATATGTTTAATGATCTTTATTGAAAGCTCTCTGAGCTTATGATATTCCCTGTTGGTAAGTGTTTGCGAGGGAGCCACCACTATACTTTCGCCCGTATGTATTCCCAGGGGATCAAAGTTCTCCATATTACATACAGTTATACAGTTGTCGAACCTGTCCCTTACAACTTCGTATTCCACTTCTTTCCATCCTTTGAGTGATTCTTCCACAAGAATCTGCTCTGTAAATGAGAATGCCCGGCCAGCCAGTTGGACCAGTTCGTCCCTGCCTGTGCAAAAACCTGATCCCTGCCCGCCCAGGGCATAGGCTGACCTTATAATTATAGGATAACCCAGTTTTTCGGCTGCATCCAGGGCTTCATCAACAGATTTGACAGCAATGCTGGCAGGTGTTTTAATATTTATCTGATTAAGCTTCTTTACAAACAATTCCCGGTCTTCGGTATCCATAATAGCCTGTACAGGCGTTCCAAGGACCGTGATATTATATTTCTCCAGTGTGCCGTCCATGTACATTCGCGTTCCACAGTTAAGCGCTGTCTGTCCTCCGAAAGACAGGAGCATGCCGTCAGGCTTCTCCTTGGCTATAACCTGTTCAACAAACCATGGTGTAATAGGGAGGAAGTATATTTTATCGGCAACCTTATCTGATGTCTGAACAGTAGCGATATTCGGATTGATCAGGACTGTTTCAATCCCTTCTTCACGGAGAGCTTTCAGGGCCTGTGAACCGCTATAATCGAATTCACCGGCTTCACCTATTTTCAGTGCACCTGATCCCAGAATAATTACTTTTTTAATTTCTTTTCCAATCATCTCAGTTCATTTATTGATTGCTATCCTCTCTCCACTTTCTGATATTATCAATAAAGATATCGAACAAAAAATCAGTATCGGTAGGACCACCTGATGCTTCCGGATGGAACTGAGTGGAGAAATAAGGTTTTTCTTTGTGCCTGATACCCTCATTCGTATTATCATTTACATTGATAAATAGAGGCTCCCAATCTTTCCCCAGGCTGTTATTATCAACCGCAAAGCCATGATTCTGTGATGTGATGTAAGCCCTGTCGGTCCCTGTCTGCAGCACCGGCTGATTATGGCTCCGGTGGCCATACTTAAGCTTGTAGGTATCGGCCCCGGCAGCAAGACCCATCAACTGGTTTCCAAGACATATGCCAAATACAGGGATTTCTTTTTGCAGTGATTTGCTGATATTGGTGATTGTTTCATGGCACATTTTGGGATCGCCCGGACCATTGGAGATAAAAAGACCGTCATAGTCCAAGGAGTGGTAATCATAATTCCAGGGTACCCTTATTACAGTAGTATCACGCAGCAGGAGGTTACGTATAATATTGTACTTTACACCACAATCTATAAGTACTATTCTGTATTTGCCTTTACCATAAGTAATGGGTTTCTTAATGCTAACTTCTTCGACAAGATTTTCACGGTTGGGATCATAGAAAACTGTTTCTATCCCTTCAGGCTCTATTTTCCCAAGCATCGATCCTTTTTCCCTGAGCCTTTTTGTCAGAGCCCTGGTGTCTATACCATAGATGCCGGGGATATTATTGCTCTCGAGCCATTGATGAAGACTTTCTGCGGCACTCCAGTGACTGTATTCAAATGAATAGTCCGATACGATAAGCCCCTTGATATGTATTGATGATGATTCATGGAAAACATGGAGTTCGTCTTTTGTCTCTTTACCCGGGGCTCCGTAATTGCCGACCAGGGGATATGTGAGACAGAGTATCTGCCCCCTGTATGATGGATCCGTCAGGCTTTCAGGATAGCCGGTCATAGCCGTATTAAATACTACTTCTCCTGCCGAGGGGACTAACTTCCCGAATGACTTTCCCCTGTAGACGGTTCCGTCTTCAAGACTAAGTTTAACTGGAATTGCCTTCTTCATTTATTGCTAAGTTTTGACAGGGCATTTTCTATATTTTCTACCGCTGTTTTCACGGTATCAAAGGGACATGCTAAATTCATTCTCATAAATCCCTCACCACCGGGGCCAAATGCTGAACCGTCACTCAAACCTACAGCGGCTTCGTTGATGAAGAATTTATACAATTCATCGGGTTCCATTTCCATTTTCCTGCAATCGAGCCATACCATGTATGTAGCTTCTGGTATTACCGGTTTAATTAATTCATTATCCCTGAAGCTGACCAGAACATATTCAATATTCCGGCTTATGTAATCCAGCATATTATTAAGCCATTCATCTCCGTATGTATATGCAGCAATGGATGCTTCATTCCCGAAAATATTGCCTCCCGTTATATGAAGACTTTCGATTTGTGCATCAAACTTTTTCTTTAAATCGGGATTGCTTATTATCATTGAAGATGTTGAAAGCCCGGCGATATTGAATGTTTTGCTGGGGGCCATACATGTAATGGTCAGGTCAGCAATTTCCCCGGAAAGGCTTGCCATGGGTATATGTTTATGCCCGGGTAAAACAAGGTCTGAATGTATTTCGTCGCTTATCATCACTATACCGTATTTCATGCATATCTCTGCCAGCTGTTGCAGTTCATCACTTTTCCATGCCCTTCCGACAGGATTATGAGGGTTGCTCAGTATTAGCATGCTGGCTCCATCTCTGGCCTTCTTTTCAAGGTCATTATAATCGAATTTCCACGTCCCTTCATCCTCTCCAAGCTTATTGTATGACAATATACGCTTATGATCAGTAACGGCATTAAAAAAGGGTGGATAAACCGGTGGTTGTATTATAATTTTATTTCCCGGCCTTGTATATGCAAGTGTACAAAGATTAAGTGCAGGGACTATACCAGGGCTGAATGATATCCAGTCCTTCTTTATATTCCATCCGTGCCTTCTTTTTATCCAATTAATAATTGAGGAGAAATATTCTTCTGGTCTGAATGTGTAGCCGAATATTTCATGCTCCATTCGCTTGCGAAGGGCTTTAATAATAAAAGGAGGGCATTTAAAATCCATGTCGGCAACCCACATCGGAATTACCCTGTCGGATCCAAAAACATCTTTCCTGGAGTCGTATTTTACACAGTTCGTTCCCTGCCGGAAAACAGGTTCGTCAAAGTTATAAGTCATATCCCAGATTTGAATTCCGGGATTCAAAGGTAAGGATTTAAAAAGACAAAAGACAAAAGGCTAAAGACAAAAGTGTAAAGAAAGCTAAATACTTTTAACTTTTCACTTTTAACTTTTTCCTTTTGTCTTTTTCCTTTTGTCTTTTTCCTTTATACTTTGTACTTTGAACTTTGTACTTTGAACTTTGTACTTTGAACTTTTTACTTTGAACTTTTTACTTTGAACTTTTTACTTTGTACTTTTTACTTTGTACTTTTTACTTTTATCTTTATTGTTCCTCCAGTGCCAGCAATGCGAAACTGGCAAGCCAGTGCCCCCCTTCATAATAGCCGTCTGTAATATATGGTAGTGAATGCATGATATGTTCGTCAGCAATTTTATTCAGGTGTTCATATCCCGGAAGATTGCCAGCTATTCCGTAAAGACACCAGGCCCGGCTGAAATTCAAACCATCCAGATGTGCCAGCTGGCCATCCGCCCTGTCGGTTACAATACCTGGTTCAAGTGTGAATGACGGATCAGAAAGTTCCGGTATAAAATCTTTCAGCCACTTACCGTATTCCTCTGAATCAAGTACCCTCCTCATTATATCAGCTTCCTCCAGGCAGGGTGAAAGAAAATCATTCCCTCCTGGTTCCCAGGTCATAGGGCATTGATTATCATTTAAATAGAATTCCCTGGCTCTCTGTTTAACACTGAGTAACAGGCTGTCATTGCCTGTGCTGGCTGCATAATCGTATGCGAACGTAAGTCCAAAAGCAGTGTTGGTATGCGTCCCCACCCTTATGGGGTAATGAAGTTTTGGCAGGAATTCAATATACATATCCGAAATCAGTGTGGCAAGGGGAGAGAGGTTCCCATATAATTCCCTTCCCAGATCAGTATTCCATGTATACAACTCTTCCGCTAACTTGAGCAGCCAGGCCCAGCCATATGTCCTTTCGAATGTTTTATTATGTTCCTTCTTGAAATATTCTATCTCCTCTGCGATATTATCAGGTGAAAGTCTTTCTGAAAGAAGAGCTTTCATCTCCTCTGATTTATCCAACCCTGGAAACTGTTTAAGAAGCATGACTACTGACCAGTGGCCATGCACTGATGAATGCCAATCGAAGCAGCCATAGAATGATGGATGTAAATCACGTGGAGGAAGGAGATCGTCATCCCCGCTCAGAGTCTGGTTCAGCTTGTTAGGATATTCCCTTGAAATGCAGGCAAGGGGTAATTCTGCAAGCCTGTTGGCCTCGTTTATGTCAAGTACAGGACGATGGTCAGCGACAGATCCTGGTTCCTTAGCTGAATCTTCCTGCCTGTTGGCATTACAGCCGTAAATTATAATTAATGCAGACATTAATATCATGTATTTCATAACTGATAAGTGTTTATGTTTGCTTATTAATATACTGAACAAACATAGCACTAATAAATATGATTTTTTATAATATTAGGTGCTGTATTAATATATTTGTTAATTTTACGGCTACTTAGAGGGGTATAAACTTATAGTCTTCTTTATGAGATCGATTAGTCCGAATAATTAATAAACAATTAATTACCAATGAAGAAAATCTTATTAATTGCAATCGCACTGGTATTAGCAGCTTCTTCTGTGTTTACTTCGTGTAATTCATGTAAAAACAGGGGTGGCGATCAGGATCAGGAAAGAATACGGCTTGATGAGGCTGAAGAAATTAACACTGAAATTGAAAAAGCAGTTTATCCTTTGCCAACCTCTGCTGAGGTAATCAAAATGCTGACCGAACTTGAGGTGGGTTATATTATTGGCGTGTCGAACCCGGTCGATAATGCCACGAACTATATAACCAGCAAGAGCCAGGCTCTTAACCTTGGTATTTACGGTGCCGACCTGAGTTATGCCACATTGTATAATATGAACCAGGACGTGATAAACTACCTGGATGTTATACGTGAGCTTGCCAACAGTCTGAAAATGTCAAAGATTTATTCCAGGGACTTATATGATGACATAAAAAACAGTTATGACAACAGGGACAGGCTTGTAGAAATATTAAAAGATGCATTCAACGAGACCTATACATACCTTAATGAGAACCAGCAGCAATCACTTGCCTTACTGGTAGTTGCAGGAGCATGGATTGAAGGCATGTATATTACCACCCACATATCAGAATCGGTATATCACGTCGAAGGGATTGTTAGAGTTCTACTGGAACAGAAAACATCATTTGAGAAATTCCTTGAGATAGCCAAACCACACGATGATGACCCGGTTGTTAGTGAGATACTTGAAATACTCGATCCAGTGAGAGAAGTTTATGAAAGCGTTGAAGATAATAGTCTGACCCTTAATAACGTCGAGGATATCACGGCAGTTATTACATCGGTAAGGGAAAAACTGGTATCGTAAATATTGCCTTATATTTTAACCGTGTAAGCAGATAAATAGTAATTTGCTACACGGTTTTTTATTAAAAAGAGCCTATGAGGGAACCCGTCTTACTTGCATTAATACACATATTTGCAATTTTGTCTCAGGTAAACCCCGGTGGAATTACTTCAAGGGGCAGGAAAATATTACGTGGTTATCTCAGGAGGTACCTCAACCAGGAGCTTGAAGAAGAATATTATAAGATCTTTGAAACAACACATGATTTTTATTCTGAAGAATTATCCAGCCTTAACGATGAGGAACTAAAAGATGAGACCTCTCTAATAACTTTCCAGATAACAAATATATGCAGGCAGATTCGTAAAGGCCTCTTTCTCGAGGAACGTATGATTGTATTTCTTCAGCTTCTTGAGTTCGTTTATGAAGACCGTGAAGTAACATCCCAGGAGAGAAAGATAATTGATATTGTATCACGGACTTTCAGCATACCTCAAAAGGAATATAGCAACGCATGTGCTTTCATGCTGGGCAACAGGATGGATCTGGTGAGCCCGGAATCAATAATATTGATTGAGGATCAGGGAAAGGAAGAAAAATTCTCTGATTCGTTTGAGAACAAGCCTAAGTGGAGTAAACTTATTATAAGAGGGCTCGAGGGAAGTCTTTTTGTTTTGCACATAGAAAGTATACATATCCTTCTGTTTACTTACCAGGGTAATCAATCACTGTTCTTCAAGGGACGGCAGGTTATAAGGGGACGTCCTTATCTACTTGACCAGGGTGTCAGCATAAAAGGGAAGGATATAAGTCCTATTTATCATTCGGGTATATTAAGAGAGTTTCTCAGGCTATCTTATATTGATAAGATTATTCTGGAGGGACAAAACCTTGAGTATAGTTTCAAAAAATCAAGCCAGGGGTTGAAATCAATGAGTTTCCGTGCTGATTCAGGTAATTTGATCGGTATAATGGGAGGAAGCGGCGTTGGTAAATCAACCATGCTTAATGTTCTGAATGGAAAGATGAATCCTGACAAAGGTAACCTGTATCTCAATGGTTATAATCTGCTTCTGGAACTCGACAAGCTTAAAGGGTTGATAGGATATATCCCACAGGATGATCTGTTAATTGAAGAACTAACTGTATTCCAAAATCTTTACTATAATGCCAAGCTTTGTTTCGGGAATTACTCAGCGCAAAAAATCAAGAGCCTGGTGGATAAAGTGCTCATGGACCTGGAACTTTATGATATCAGGGATTTGCAGGTCGGAGATCCACTGAATAAGAAAATAAGCGGGGGACAGCGAAAAAGACTGAACATAAGCCTTGAACTGATAAGAGAGCCAGCTGTACTATTCGTTGATGAACCAACATCAGGTCTGTCTTCCTCCGATTCCCACATGGTGATGGAACTGCTGAAAGAACAGACCAATAAGGGGAAACTTATTATCTCAATAATACACCAGCCCTCATCGGATATACTTAAGCTTTTTGACAGGTTATGGATACTCGATAAAGGAGGGTATATGGTTTATGACGGAGATCCCGTTGATTCGGTGGTATATTTCAAGACTGAAACTTCGCAGGCTAACGCAGCTGAATCAGAATGCCCGAATTGTGGTAATGTTGATACTGATGATATTCTGGAATTAATAGAGTCAAAAGAGGTTACGGAAGAGGGTTTCAAAAGCGAAAAAAGGCAGGTTGAGCCCGAGGAGTGGTATGAAAGGTATAACAGGACAATGAGGCCGAATTTTACCTACAGGCCTCAAAAATTTCAACTCCCGCAGACAAACTTTTCTGTTCCTTCAAAAATATCCCAGTTAGGAACATTCTTCAAAAGGAATGTACTAAGGAAATTATCTGACAGGCAGTATATGATAATAAATCTGCTCGAAGCTCCTTTGCTGGCTGTGATACTTGCATTCCTGTCAAAATACAGTACAAACGGCATTTATCTTATGTCTGAGAACAAAAACCTGCCGGTCTTCCTTTTTATGGCTGTTGTGGTAGCACTGTTCCTTGGACTTACTGTCAGTGCAGAAGAGATATTCAAGGACCGGAAAATACTGGAAAGGCAAAAATTTCTGGAAATCAGCCGGTTAAGTTACCTGATATCTAAAATAGCCTTCCTTTTTATACTCTCGGCTTTACAGACATTCACCTTCATATTAATCTCAGACATAATTCTGGAGGTGCACGGGCTGCTTTTCAGGCAGTGGGTAATCTTATTCTCCATAGCATGTTACGGGAATATAGTGGGCCTGAATATATCGGCCGGGATGCGATCGGTGGTCAGTATTTATATCCTGATACCCCTGATCCTTGTTCCGCAGCTGTTGCTGGGTGGTGCCATGATCAAGTTTGACGACCTGCATAAGAGCTTTACCAATAAAATATATGTGCCGGTTATAGGAGATATAATGGCTACAAGATGGGCATATGAAGCCATTTCTGTAGACCAGTTTAAGAATAACAGGTATGAAGGACTGATATTTGATTGTGAGATGGACAGAAGCCAGAACGACTGGTATGCTTCCTTCCTTATTCCTGAACTTAAAATGAAAGTAAAGGAATGCGAACTGGCAATGGGTAAAGATGAATATGCAAATCAATTCGAGAATAACCTTTATAAATTAAGGAAATATATTTCATACCTTTCTACCCGTTCGGGCATTATCAATGACGGTCTTCTGTCGGAATTGAACGGTCAGGAATTTGACTCTGCAACGATAATAAAAGCAAATGTGAGCCTCGACAGACTCAGGGCATTCTTCAGGGCTAAAAGCCTGCATTCCACAGAAAAGAGAGATTCAATACTTTATTTGTTAGAGCAGGAAAAAGGCCATGATAAAATACTTCAACTTAAGCGCAATAATTATAATAACTACCTGGCCGATATTGTGCTTAATGCAGCAAGTACAGATAAAATTTATGAAACATGGTACCGTATAGTACAAAAATCTGACCCCATATACATGTCACCGACGTCAATTATTGGCAGGGCACATTTTTTTGCACCCTTCAAAATAATGGGAGATCTTAAAATAGATACCCTTTGGTTCAATGTTATAGCTATATGGATAATGTCTGCCATCTTTACAATAACCCTGTATTTTAACCTGCTCAAAAAGCTCATAGATTTATTTGAGTCAATTAGTTTTCCTTCAAGGAAAAGAGAACGAAGGGTATAAATAATTTTACCTCAGGTTGTTTTTATCGGTACTAAAAGCTTATTTTGCGTTCGTTATGAGCGAAGTAAGAGCGAAAAAACATTTTGGGCAGCACTTCCTTACCGATAGGAATATAGCAAAGAAGATTGCTCTGTCATTGGAGGCCAGAGGGTATTCAAACGTTCTGGAGATAGGACCAGGTATGGGAATACTGACAGGTTTTCTCATCGATAGAAACTTTGAAAATTTTAAGGTTGTTGAAATTGATAGAGAAGCATCGGACTATATAGATAGGAAATTCAATAATCTTGAAATTATAAAAGGTGATTTCCTCAGGTTAGACCTCAACAGTTGTTTTGATGGCAAAATGGGTATAATAGGTAATTTCCCCTATAATATATCGAGCCAGATCTTTTTCAGGGTACTTGAATACCGCGATAAAGTTTGTGAACTGACCGGAATGCTCCAGAAAGAGGTTGCCGATCGCATTGTCTCAGGGCCCGGGTCAAAAGTATATGGCATATTGAGTGTTCTTTTGCAGGCATATTATAAGGTTGAATATTTGTTTACTGTACCGGCAAGTGTTTTCACACCGCCACCAAAAGTAAAATCTGCCGTTATCAGGTTGACAAGGAAAGATATCAAGCCCGTTGGGTTTAATGAAAAATTGTTCTTCAGTGTGGTTAAAATAACATTCAACCAGAGGAGAAAAACAATAAAGAATTCCTTGAAACCCTTAGTTGACGCCTCTGGTATTGATAATGAATTACTCAAGAAGAGACCTGAGGAACTGGGTGTTGATGATTTTATTGAACTTACAGGACTGGTTGAATTTATGTTAGGCAATAATAAAATGTTTATTTAAAAGAAAAGCCATGGCCAGAACAATTGAAATCAGCAGGGAATTTGTTGACGAACTGCGCGAAGCTATAAAAGAGAATGAGGAGAAAAAGGCACTTCAGCTCATAACTGATTTTCATGCCGCTGACATTGCTGAGCTGTATCGTGATCTTAGCATTGAAGAAGCACGCTACCTCTACCTTCTCCTGGATGGTGAACGGGCCTCGGATGTTCTGGCAGAACTTGATGAGGATGACAGGACCAGGTTTCTTGAAGTATTGCCAGGTGAAGTTATTGCACAGAAGTTCATCGATCATATGGACTCAGATGATGCTGCTGATGTTATCGGAGATCTTTCGGAAGAAAAGAAACAGGAAATACTTCTGCATATTGAAGATCTTGAACAGGCTGGTGATATTGTTGACCTGCTTGGCTATGATGAGAATACTGCCGGTGGGCTGATGGCCAAAGAAATGATAATTGTAAATGAGAACTGGACTATATTAACCTGTCTTAAAGAAATGGCTAAACAGGCTGATGAGGTTGACGAAGTGTATTATATGTACGTAATAGATAATGAAAAAAAACTCAAGGGGATAGTATCACTTAAGAAAATGTTGCTAAGCAAAAATACCACCACAGTAAAAACAATTATTGAAGATGATATTATTTCTGTGACTACGTCCACACCGGGTGAGGAGGTGGCACAGATAATGGTAAAATATGACCTGGTTGCAATACCCGTTGTCAATTCGCTGGGTCGCCTTGTAGGAAGAATTACTATTGACGATATTGTTGATTTTATCAGGGAAGAAGCTGAGCGGGATTACCAGATGGCATCCGGTCTGACCGATGAGGTGGAAGCCAGGGACAAAGTTTTATATATCACCCGGGTCAGGTTGCCCTGGCTTTTTATAGGATTGATTGGTGGCATACTTGGAGCTCTTGTGCTGGGAAGGTTTGAAGATAATCTGAAAATTTACCCGGAGATGGCATTTTTCATACCCCTGATAGCTGCCATGGGAGGTAATGTTGGAATCCAATCATCAGCCATTATAGTACAGGGGCTGGCGAATAACACACTCAAGGGAGAGAGTACCGTAAAGCGACTGATTAAGGAGCTACTTGTAGCATTGTTTAACGGGCTGATACTGTCAACGTTAATATTTGTTTATAACTTCTTTGTAAGTGATTCATTCGCTCTTACACTAACAGTAAGCGTTGCTCTCTTTTCAGTTATTGTTTTTGCTGCCCTGTTCGGCACTTTTATTCCCCTTATTCTTGACAGCGCCAAAGTTGATCCGGCACTTGCGACAGGCCCTTTCATAACAACAATGAATGATATCATTGGCTTATTAATATATATGGTAATTGGCCGTGTCCTGTATGGAGTCTTCGCTATCTGATTGCAGGGCTTAAAATGAAAATCCGATAGCATCTACAGGGTTCATTCTTGATGCTGCGTAAGCAGGAGCATAACCTGCAATTACTCCTATTGCAGCTGATATCAATACCCCGAGGAAAATATTCGCTGCCGTCAGGTGCATATTTAACTCCCAGATATAATTAACAACACCGGTCCCGATAAGTATAAATAAAAGCCCCAGGATACCTCCTACTACAGATAGCAACATAGATTCATAAAGAAACTGAAATAGGATAAAGGCCCTTTTTGCACCCAGGGCCATCTGTATACCAATTATATGTGTCCTTTCCCTGACGGATACAAACATTATATTTGCAATGCCAAAGCCACCGACAAGGATCGAAAAGCCGCCAATTATCCATCCTCCTATATTAATGCCTGCAAAAACACTCTCGAAACCCTGGGTGAGAAGGCTCGCCCTGTTTATAGAAAAATTGTTTTCCTCGTCAGGTTGGAGCCTGCGCGCTGCCCTCAGTACCATGGTGACTTCGTCACCCAGTTCCTGAACAGCTATATCCTCCCGGGCTTTTAGCATTAAATTTGAGTTGATAAACGGATTGCGCAGATTCACTATCCTTTTAGCATAGTTAACGGGTATAACTGTCATTTCATCCATGCCGCTGTCACTTATCCCTCCCTGTCCTTCTTTTTTGAACACACCTATAACCCTGGTTTTTTTGTCAGATATAGTCAGGCTCTTACCTATAGGATCGGTATCCTCAAACATTGTTTCTGCTGTCACAGCACCTATAACACACACTCTTTGCCCTCCAATCAGTTCATAAGGTGAAAAATATCTTCCCCTGGAAATCTCAAATGAGCGGATATCTTCAAAGCCTTCCGTAACTCCCCATATATATGCGTCATTTACAGCATTATCCCTGTGCTTCAGATTCCTGTTAAAAATAACTGAAAAGGCAGCCGCTTCTGATTTTGTCGAATTTCTTAAAATAGCCTCGTAATCATCAAGACTAATAGCCGGCCAGGAAATGATATCCCACCAGGCAATATTTGGATCGAAAGACCATGGAAACTTCTGCACATAAAGAACATCATCACCCAGTGAAGCTATGCTATCCTTTATTGATTTCTCCATCCAGTCGAGTACAGTAAAAACTGATATTATTGCAAAGATCCCGATTGTGATGCCGAACAACGATAAAAATGTCCTGAGCTTGTTAACGATTATTGAATTAACAGCAAACAGAAAGCCTTCCTTTATTAACCTGAAGAAAATCATGATCCAAATATACAGAAAAATGGAATAATGGATAATTGGATTAATGGATTAATGGAATAATGGAATAATGGGAAAGGAATAGTAGACTGGTATTAAATCATTATTCCATCATTGACTCCCCCTGCTGGCGCAGGTCTCTGACCGGTGCCGCAGGGCTCGTCGAGCTCGCAGCACTCGCTTGCTTCCAGCAACCTCGTCCTGCTCGGTTACATCATCCCAAATAATATTTAACTATCAGATAAAAGGTTGAGCATAACTTACGGTTACTGTACTCGAATTATCTGAAAAGTACGGAATCCATTGTAAGACAATAAAAAAATATCTATTTTTATTGCCCGTTAAACTAAACTGAGCGCGATATCTAATTTACTGACTATGAGGGAAAAGAAAATAAGGTCAGCATTGCTGTCTGTTTATCATAAAGATGGACTGGAAGAAATTGTTAAAATGCTTGATAAACTGGGAGTTAAAATCATTTCAACAGGCGGAACGCACAAATTTATTTCTGATCTTGGCATAAAAGCTGAAAAAGTTGAAGATATTACATCATATCCCTCCATCCTCGGAGGCAGGGTAAAAACACTGCATCCAAAAATCTTTGGAGGAATACTGGCCAGAAGAGATAATAAGCAGGATCTGGCGCAACTGGCTGAATACGAGATACCGGAGATCGATCTTATTATTGTTGATCTCTATCCGTTCAGGGAGACGGTTGCATCGGGC
Organism: Bacteroidales bacterium; assembly: GCA_016928075.1. Taxonomy (GTDB): domain Bacteria; phylum Bacteroidota; class Bacteroidia; order Bacteroidales; family VadinHA17; genus UBA9300. Next base: position 26,576 of record JAFGLJ010000019.1, read on the forward strand.
GCGACTGAAGAGGATATTATTGAGAAAATCGATATAGGAGGAATAACACTGATCAGGGCTGCAGCCAAGAACTTTGAGGACATAGTTATAATATCACATCGCGGCCAGTATTCAAAGTTTATTGACTTACTAAATAACAAGAATGGCGTGGTAAGCCTGGAGGTCAGGCGGAGGCTGGCAGCCGAAGCATTCAGTGTCAGCTCAGAATATGATATAGATATTTTCAATTACTTTAACAGTAAGGAGAAGATTGATGTCTTCAGGAGAAGCTTCAGTGAGGCAAAATTGTTAAGATATGGCGAAAATCCGCACCAGCGTGGAATATTTTATGGTAAGCTGGAAGAAATACTGGATCAGCTGCATGGCAAAGAAATATCATATAATAACCTGCTCGATATTGATGCAGCACTTTCTCTTATAGAAGAGTTTGACGAAACAACCTTTGCCGTTATAAAGCACAATAATGCATGTGGACTGGCTTCGCGCCCAGTACTGATAGATGCATGGAAAGATGCCCTCGCAGGTGATCCGGTATCAGCATTCGGGGGTGTTCTTATAACCAACCGGGAGATCGACAAAGAGACGGCAGAAGAGATTGATAAACTCTTCTTTGAAGTTATAATTGCTCCTTCTTATAATAAAGATGCCCTTGAAATACTCATGCATAAAAAAAACAGAATTATTCTTGTTCAGAAAATAAATATAAATCAACCCCTAAGTTACAGAACTGTATTGAACGGCTTGTTACTGCAGGAAAAGGATTTGAAGACTGAAACGGTGGCAGACATGAAAACAGTAACAAAAAAACAGCCAGATAAAAATCAGCTTACAGATCTCGAATTTGCAAACAAGATAGTTAAGCACAGTAAATCGAATACAATTGTACTTGCAGGTAATAAACAATTATATGCCAGTGGTGTGGGAATGACCTCACGGGTGGATGCCCTGAAATTTGCTGTTGAGAAGGCTAAAAATTTTGGATTTGACCTTAACGGAGCTGTAATGGCATCAGATGCTTTCTTCCCTTTTGCTGACAGTGTTGAAATAGCATATAATGAAGGAATTAAAGCTGTAATACAACCGGGTGGTTCAATACGGGATAATGAATCAATAGATTTTTGCAATGATAATGGGATGTCAATGGTATTTACGGGGACAAGACATTTCAAACATTAATACTTAATAAATATTCAGATGGGAATATTTTCTTTTTTGACACAGGAGATAGCTATTGACCTTGGAACAGCCAATACAATAATAATCCATAATGATAAAATCGTTGTAGATGAACCTTCAATAGTTGCTGTCGACAGGAGCTCTGGCAAATTAATTGCAATAGGAGAAAAAGCCAGGCAGATGCATGGCAAAACGCATGAGAATATAAGGACTATACGTCCGTTAAGGGACGGTGTTATAGCCGACTTCAATGCGGCAGAACAAATGATCAGGGGCATGATAAAAATGATAAACAAGCGACCTGGTCTTTTCTCTCCAACCCTGAAAATGGTGGTTTGCATCCCTTCAGGCAGTACGGAAGTTGAGGTGCGCGCGGTACGAGATTCTTCAGAGCATGCAGGTGGAAGGGATGTATACCTGATATACGAACCCATGGCTGCTGCTATTGGTATCGGCCTTGATGTCGAAGCACCTGAAGGCTGCATGGTTGTTGATATTGGAGGAGGAACAACAGAAATCGCAGTAATAGCTCTTGGAGGGATAGTATGTAATAAATCAATCAGAACGGCTGGTGATGGTTTTACTGCTGATGTTCAGTCTTATATGAGGCATCAGCATAATATTAAAATTGGTGAGCGTACAGCAGAGGATATTAAAATAAATGTGGGAGCTGCCCTGCCATCCATTGAAGATCCCCCTGCTGATTACGTCGTCAGGGGACCAAACCTGATGACAGCAATGCCCGTGGAAATACCTGTTTCATACCAGGAAATAGCACATTGCCTTGATAAATCTATTTCAAAGGTGGAAACAGCCATTTTAAGTGTGCTGGAACAAACACCACCTGAATTATATGCTGATATAGTGGCTAAAGGAATATTTCTGGCAGGAGGGGGAGCATTATTGAGGGGGCTGCCCAAAAGATTAAGTGATAAGATAAGTATACCGTTTCATCTGGCTGAAGATCCTCTTCATGCCGTTGCGAGAGGAACGGGAGTGGCCCTGAAAAATTCAGATAAATTTTCGTTCCTGATGAGATAATACCGGGGGTAGTAAATGAGAAATCTATTAAACTTCCTGAAAAAGTTTGGTAATATTTTGTTATTCGTTCTTCTGGAAGCGATAGCTGTCTATTTGATGGCCTCAAGGCCTAATTATCACAATATTAAACTGTCAAAAGCATTAAATGCCACCTCAGCATTCGTACATGAAAAAGTCAACCGGGCAACTGACTATTTCTCACTGGTTGATATTAATGAGCAACTTCTGAAGGAAAACAGGGAGCTGAGGAACGCTATGCAGCGTATTTACAGTAATTCAGAAATTAGCACGTTCAGTGTTACCGACAGCATATACAGACAACAGTATATTTACATTCTTGCCAGGGCTGTTAACAACAGTGTGAATAAACAGAAGAATTACATTACACTAAATAAGGGCATATTGAATGGAGTGAGGGAAAATATGGCGGTTATAGGACCGGATGGAATAGTTGGAATAATTATTGAAGCCGGAAGTAATTATTCAATTGCAATGTCTGCACTGAACCTCGATTTCCGATTATCTGCCAGGCTGAGTAAAAATGGTTATTTCGGATCATTGACCTGGGACGGCAAAGATATAAACTGTCTGAACCTGAATGAGATACCTCACCATGTTAACCTTGCGACAGGCGATACGGTGGAAACAACGGGATACTCCGCTGTTTTTCCCGAAGGTATAATGGTGGGTACAGTAAGTGAGTTTGAGGTTAGCGGTGGAGATTTTTATACTGTTAAGGTAAAGTTATCAACACAATTCAAAAAACTGAATAATGTTTACCTTGTCGTTAACCTGAATAAAGAAGAACAACAGGAACTTGAATCTGATATAAGGTAACAAGATAAATTATTATGCTGAACACTATACTGAAATATACAGGTCTTTTTATCCTGTTGATTGCCTTGCAGATCCTCTTAATGAACAATATTCAGTTCAGTGGATTTGTTAATCCTTATATTTATATATTGTTTATTCTGCTTCTTCCTTTTGATACTTCATCCTGGCTTCTTCTTTTACTCTCTTTTATTACCGGACTGATAATCGACCTGACATCGGGTACACTTGGTTTGCATGTAGCAGCAACGGTCTTCGCAGGCTTTCTGAGGCCTTATGTACTTAATCTTATATCCCCGAGGGAGGGATACGAAAAGGGTGAATTACCAGGGATACAAACTTATGGCTTCAGATGGTTCATTACCTATATACTGATTATCGTTGCTTTTCATCATATTGCACTTTTTTACCTCGAGGTATTCAGGTTTGAATATTTCTTCAGGACCCTGATCAGGGTAATATTAAGCACAGGGTTTACCGTTTTATTTGTTATTATTATACAGGTAATATTTATCAGGAGGTAGATTTGTACGGTCTAAAAGATATATATAGCAACAGGAAGATATTGTTCTATGCAATCATATTCATTGCTGCTATAATTATGTTATCAAAGCTATTTGCCCTTCAGGTGGTAAATAAAACATACCGTATATCCGCCGAGAATAATGTTCTGCGTTATGTAACACAATACCCGGCACGCGGACTTATTTATGACAGGAACGGCAAACTTCTTGTATTTAACCAGGCAGCTTATGACCTTATGGTTATCCCGGGCCAGACAAAGGATATTGATACTGCTGAAATTTGTTCAATCCTCGATATAGAAAAAGAATCTTTTATAAGGAGGATGAATGCTGCCAGTGAATTTTCAAAATATGCTCCATCGGTATTTCTTAAAATGATCTCATCCGAAACATATGCCCGGCTGCAGGAATCACTTTACAGATACACGGGCTTTTATGTTCAGACACGTACTCTGAGGAAATATACTTACCCATCAGCAGCCCACGCGCTGGGATACGTGGGAGAGGTTAACAATGATGAAATAAAGGCAGATCCCTACTATAAACCGGGTGATTATATTGGCAAAAATGGTATTGAAAAATCATATGAGCCATTTCTGCGGGGTCGTAAAGGGTTAAAGATTTACCTGGTTGATGTATATAACAGGATTAAAGGTTTGTACCAGGGGGGTAAATATGATACCATCTCTGTTCCGGGGAAAGACATTGTTACCACACTGGACATTGATCTGCAGAGGTACGGCGAAAAGTTAATGGGAGATAAAAATGGAAGCATAGTTGCCCTGCAACCATCTACCGGTGAAGTCCTTGCACTTATTTCCACACCTGATTATGATCCTTCAATGCTTGTCGGGAGGATAAGGACAGAAAACTATACAAAACTCCAGAATGATACACTGGAACCATTGTTTAACCGGGCTTTAATGGCCTCTTATCCTCCGGGATCAACATTTAAACCCGTAAATGGACTGATTGAGTTACAGGAAAAGGCTGTTACCAGGAATTACGAATATTTCTGTGATAATGGCTACTATGCTCCAGGAATATATGTCGCATGTCATCATTTTTCCTCGTTCAACATGGTTGGGGCTATAACGGCATCATGTAATACATACTTCTGCAATGCTTTCAGGCTCCTGATTGATAATCCAGCCTATGGCTCAACCGCCGAGGGATTGAAAATATGGCGTTCTTATCTTTCAGAATTTGGTTTTGGATCAAAGCTGGGTATTGATTTCCCAAATGAATTGACAGGATTTGTTCCTGCAGCATCATTTTATGATGATATCTATGGAAAGAACAGATGGAATGCACTTACCATAATTTCCATGGCTATCGGACAGGGAGAACTGGGTACAACTCCTTTACAAATGGCAAATATGGCCGCTATAATAGCAAACAGGGGTTATTACTTCACACCGCATATCGTGAAGACAATTGATAAAGATACCCTTGCTTTAGATCCTGCTTTCAGGCAAAAGAATAAAGTAAGTATTGATTCAGCAAATATTGAGGTGATCATTGAAGGGATGAAAGGTGTGGTGAACGGGGGTGAGGGAGCAACAGCCACATGGATTAAAATAAAAGATATAGTCATGTGCGGTAAAACGGGAACCGCTGAAAATCCTCATGGCCCTGATCATTCTATTTTTATAGCCTTTGCCCCTGAAAAGGATCCAAAGATAGTAATAGCAGTGTATGTGGAAAACACCGGTTTCGGATCTACCTATGCTGCACCCGTTGCCAGCCTTATGGTTGAAAAGTATCTGAAAGGGGAAATAGAAAATACATGGCTGGAGAATTACATACTGAATCCTCCTGAACCCGAGATTAAGGAGAATAAAAATGAAGTAAACGAGGAAAAGGAAGAAAAAGTTGAAGAGAAGGATTAATATATGGACCAATGTTGACTGGATAGTTGTAGTAATTTACCTGCTGTTCCTAATTTTCGGGTGGATAAATATTTATGCGGCTGTTTACAGTGAGGAACACACAAGCATAATTGACATAAGCCAGAGATACGGTAAACAGTTTATTTGGATACTTGCCTCCCTTTTAATTGCTGTAATGATAATAGTGATTGACAGTCGTTTTTATATATTCTTTTCATATATACTCTATGCAGCTGTTGGGATATTACTCATACTGGTGCTGTTTGTGGGTAAGGAAGTGAATAATGCAAGATCGTGGTTTGAAATAGGAGGGTTAAGCCTTCAGCCTGCCGAATTTGCCAAATCAGTCACTGCACTGGCCCTGGCCAGATATCTTTCGAAGCAGGGGAGGAATCCGGCTGTATTCAAAACCCTTCTTGTTTCACTGTTAATTATTTTCGCACCCGCAGTGTTCATTGCCCTGCAGCCTGACCTCGGTACAACATTAATATTCTTATCACTGGTGCTGGTACTGTTCAGGGAGGGATTATCAACTTATCTTTTTGTTATCGGAATCCTTGCTGCTGCATTGTTTATTGCAACTTTACTTGTTGAAAGTGTGTATATATATGCTACGCTCGTTGTAGCCGGGTTTATATATCATCTTATTACCGGCAGGGGAGCGCGGATAAGCATAAAGGGACTGGCAATATATCTTATAACAGGAGGAGTGCTGTATGCAGCATTCTATTTTATCGTGGGAAAGGTCCCCCTTGAACTTGTATTTATTATAGCCCTGGTAATATCAGGATTATTATATGCATACTATATTTTCAGGCATAAGGCCAGATATGCATTGATTGCACTGGCCTTCCTGTTTGGCAGTATGGTATTCACCTATTCAGTTGATTACGCGTTCAACAACATCTTATTGCCACACCAGCAGACGAGGATAAATGTTGTTCTGGGTATAGATTCAGACCCAACGGGTGCAGGGTATAACCTGAATCAGTCAAAGATATCCATTGGCTCAGGTGGCTTTGCAGGTAAAGGGTTTCTCCAGGGTACTCAGACAAAGTTCAAATTTGTTCCTGAACAGAGCACTGATTTTATATTCTGTACTGTGGGCGAAGAATGGGGCTTCCTGGGAACTTCATTTGTGGTAATTATGTTTTCATTTTTCCTTGCAAGGCTTATTTCGCTTGCCGAAAGACAACGCTCAGCTTTCTCGAGGATATATGGTTACGGCGTTGTATCAATCTTTCTTTTTCATTTCCTGATAAATATAGGAATGACAATTGGATTGGTGCCAGTTATAGGCATACCACTTCCATTTTTCAGTTACGGAGGATCCTCACTCTGGGGCTTTACAATATTGCTTTTTATTTTCCTGAGGCTTGATGCGAGCCGCGATGAGCACCTGGTTTGATCAGAATGGCAAAGTTATGCGTTGTGACAGGGGTATACCGAAATCATTTTCTACGAATTCGATAAGCTGTGGAAAAAATTCCATAAAATCTTCACCAAGGCTATAATAGTTTTTCTTAAATGTCTTTATCGCATATTTTGATTCAGCGGGAAGACTGGTACGTTTGCTCAGAGTAGACAATACGTGCTTCAGACCCTTGCTTGTTTTATATGACTCAATCCAGTTGTTGATGATAAAAAAAGGAAACCTGTCCTGTACTTTGGGAGGGAGAATATCATAGTTATTAACCATGGCCCTGTAAAACTGGTACGTTATGCTTTCCAGGGGCCTCCGTGAAAAAGTATCCCACTCTCTGGTAAGATAATGGTCGTATATAATATCCACCACAACGCCTGCATATTTATGATACCTGCGGGTAAAGAGTATCTTGCTGCGGTGCACCACGGGGTGTTTGTCGGTAAAATCATCAATATGCCTGTGAAGAATAATTCCTCTTCTAACCAGCTCTGGATATTTTAAATAGTCACTGCCCTTAACGTAATCACCAATATAATTGCCTATAATGATCTCATCAGAGTCACCTGAAAGATATATATGGGCAAGGACATTCATGTTTTTCTTTAGAATTTCAACTATTAATTATTGAAAATAGTATTTTGTCATAAGTCATAAAAACATATTCTTTAACATATTGCATGAATACAGCAATAAGCATACCAAATTTCAGCAGGTCAGGCAATTAAGTTGATTATTCGTCTGTTATAAAAATTTACTCAAATATAAGGAAATTAACCAGTTAAATTATAAATTTGTTGATCCTATTTTTCAATTGAACCTTTTTACTCTCATTATTAAAATCGCAATATATCATGAGAAAAAATGTAATTATAATTGGTGCCGCAGGTAGGGATTTTCACAATTTTAATACTTATTACCGCGATAATGATAATTATAATGTTATTGCATTTACAGCCGCCCAGATTCCGGATATTGACGGAAGAAAATATCCGCCCGAACTGGCCGGCAGCCTTTATCCTGACGGCATCCCCATATATTCAGAAGAGGAACTGCCATCTCTGATAAAAGAATTAAGGGTTGATGATTGCGCTTTTTCATACAGTGATGTTACCTATGAAAAAGTAATGTCTGTAAGTGCCATAGTTAATGCCGCAGGAGCAAATTTTGTGCTTCTTGGCCCTGACGATACAATGATTAAGAGTTCAAAACCTGTTATTGCAGTGGGTGCGGTGCGTACGGGATGTGGTAAAAGCCAGACTTCAAGAAGAGTAATAGAGTTACTTATGGATAAAGGCCTGAAGGTTGTGGCAGTAAGACATCCGATGCCTTACGGTGATCTCAATTCACAGAAAGTACAGCGATTTGCAGAAGTTAGTGACCTTAAGAGGCATAAATGTACTATTGAAGAGATGGAAGAATATGAACCACATGTCGTAAGGGGTAATGTTATTTACGCCGGAGTGGATTACGAGGTAATACTCAGGGAGGCCGAAAAAGACCGGAAGGGATGTGATGTTATACTCTGGGACGGTGGTAATAACGACTTCCCTTTCTATAAGCCTGACCTTATGATTACGGTTGTCGATCCCCACAGGGCAGGTCATGAGCTCAGGTATTATCCTGGTGAGGTTACCCTGAGGCTGGCCGATGTGGTGGTTATAAACAAAATTGACAGCTCGGCGCCTGAGGATATAAATACCGTCAGGGAAAGCATACAGAAAGTAGCTCCCCATGCTATTGTTATCGATGGTGCATCACCAATTAAAGTGGATGATCCGGCGGTTATAAAAGGTAAAAAGGTGCTCGTTATCGAAGATGGACCAACACTTACGCACGGTGAGATGAAGATTGGTGCAGGAGTGGTGGCAGCCCGGAAATTCGGGGCAGCTTCACTTGTAGATCCAAGACCATATATCGTTGGAAGATTAGCTGAGACATTTGAAATATATCCTGAAATAGGAACTTTACTCCCGGCAATGGGTTATGGTGAACAGCAACTAAAAGACCTTGAAACGACTATCAATAATACCGATTGTGATTCAGTTGTTATTGGAACACCAATAGACCTGAACAGGATAATTAATATTAAAAAACCCAATACAAGGGTTTATTATGATCTTCAGGAAATAGGGAAACCCGACCTGGCAGAAGTCATTGATGATTTTGTGAAGAAACACGGTTTATAAGATATTCCGCCTTCGCTGGCGTGAATTTGTAATCCACGCCGCCTCGCTCGGTGAGATCACTGCCCTCGTATGCTTTAAAGCATGTTCACAATACTTGGTTAAAATCCACGCTCCTCGAATGCGGAAACCATTCCTTAGCTTCAGCCTTAACCTTATTGATTCTCCTTACCCAGCAACCTGAACATATTCTTCTTATATGCTTCCACCCCTGGCTGGTCAAATGGATTCACCCCGAGGATGTAGCCGCTTATGGCACATGATATCTCAAAGAAATAAAGAAGCTGCCCAAGGTATCTTTCATTGATAAGGGGGATAATTATCCTAATAACAGGAACACCACCCTCTACGTGGGCCATGATTGTGCCCTCTTCAGCTTTCGAATTTACTTCTGATAACCTCTTCCCTGCAATATAGTTCAGTTTATCCAGGTTTTCATAGTCTGGGGGTATTGTCAATTCCGACCTTTGTGATTTTACTGATAACACTGTTTCAATAAGTATTCGCTCACCATCCTGCATATACTGACCCAGGGAATGCAGATCAGTAGTGAGGTCAGCCGCAGCCGGGAAAATGCCTTTCCCTTCCTTACCTTCACTTTCCCCAAACAACTGTTTCCACCATTCTGCTATAAAATGCATTGAAGGTTCGTAGTTAACCAGTATCTCAATTAGCTTTCCTTTTTTGTATAACAGGTTACGAACAGCGGCATAGAGAAGAGAAGGATTAGAATCTGCTATTTTATTATCCCTTGTGATAGCAGCCATGTGCTTTGCTCCTTCGATAAATTCCGATATATTATATCCGGCAACAGCAATGGGCAGCAGTCCAACGGGAGTAAGTACAGAGTATCTTCCTCCTATGTCATCCGGAATGATGTAAGTGGCATATCCTTCACGGTCGGCTAACAGTCTCAGGGCCCCTTTTTCAGAATCGGTTATGGCGATAATATGCTTATTAAGCCTGCTGGCCGGGACATTATTCTCAAGTTGCTTTTTCAGTATCCTGAAAGCAATGGCAGGCTCAGTGGTAGTGCCTGATTTTGAGATCACAATTATATTAAAAGGCTTATCCCCCAGGTATGCCAGAAGAGAGGAATGAAAGTCCTCACTAATGTTTTGCCCGGCAAAAAGAACTTCATGTTGCTGTTTATTGTCGTTTAATGGTATAGGCGGTCTCAGTGATTCAATTACAGCCCTTGCGCCCAGGTAAGATCCTCCTATTCCAATCACTACAGTTACCGGGGCCTGTGATCTGAGTTCCTCAGCCGTTGCATTTATCTTTTCTGTCAGGAGAGATGATTCCTCAGGCAGATCAAGCCATCCCAGAAAACTGTTCCCGGGGCCCGTCCTCTTAACAAGGGCCTCCAGATGATGAATTGATTTTACAGCTTCTTCCACTACTTCATTTTCGCTTACGAAACGGGAACAATTGGTTAATTCAATATCTATTTGCATGTATTTTATTTTAGTTTATCTATCAGCTTTCTAAATTCGACTGAGGGACTTGCTTTTTGATACAGGATCCTGTAAACCGTATCAGCAATGGGGATCTCAACCTTCAATTTCTTGTTTATTTCGTTTATACAGTCGGAAGCATAATAGCCTTCGGCCACCATTTCCATTTCCATACGTGTAAACCTTACTGAATACCCTTTGCCGATCATATTACCAAACATCCTGTTACGGCTGAATTTTGAGTAGGCCGTGACAAGAAGGTCACCAAGATAAGGAGAGCTGTTAAAATCACGTTCATTTTTATAAACAGCCTTCACGAACCTGTGCATTTCGGTAGCTGCATTTGACAGCAGAACGGCCAGGAAATTATCACCAAAACCAAGTCCGTCAGCCATTCCGGCAGCTATGGCATAGATGTTTTTTATTACAGCGGCATATTCTGTGCCTGTAATATCATCCGAGATAAATGTTCTCAGGTAGTGATTCTGAAGTAACTCTGATACTCTTTCTGCCGCTGACCTGTGTTTCGATGCAATGGTAAGAAAGGTTAATTTTTCCATGGCTATTTCTTCTGCATGCGTCGGCCCGGTCAGTACAACCATATTTTTATATGGTATGTTCAGCCTCTTATGAAAAAAGTCACCAATGATATAATTATCTTCCGGGACTATGCCTTTTATTGCTGAGCAGATAAGCTTCCCGGATATATCAGCTCTCAGGTTTTCCAGGCTTTTTTTCAAGAATGCTGATGGTATGACAAATACCAGGATATCAGCCAGCTTCACAGCCATGTTTATATCCGGAGTCAGTATAAGTTTATTGGTATCGAGATTAATTGTACTTAAGTATTTTGGATTGTGTTTATATTTTTGTATGTGTTCAATTATGTTTTTTTCTCGTATATACCATGCAATATTCTCAACGTTGGAGCTGAACATCTTAACCAGTGCTGTTGCCCAGCTGCCTGATCCAAGTACCGCTACTTCTGCCTGTTCTTTACCCATGCCTCAGAATTTGCATCAAAGGTAATCATTGCACCTAAAAACGAATAACAGGGACATCAAATTTTATGCCCCTGCTATAACTAAGGGTAGATTTATATATGTAGAATGAAGCCTGTGGTTAAAACCTTTTACTGTGCTATTTTCTTACTACATCGCCACAGCTTGATGATTTGGCATCCACGAATTCAGGATTACCATAATAGTATATATCTCCTGCACTGCTGGCTCTTGCTTTCAGTCGTTCAGTTACTGTTATTTGTATATCTCCTGCGCTTGATGAAGAAAGATCTGCTTCCTTTACTTCAAGTTCGTAAGCTTTAATATCGCCTGCACTGCTCGTTGATGCTTCCACATAATCAGCAGTTCCTTTCAGAATTATATCACCGGCACTGCTTGTTTTTAGTTTGAGTTCCTTTGCATAAACTTCAAGCTTAACATCACCGGAGCTGCTTGCTGATATCTTCAGGTTTTCTGATTTTACAGGCGTTTCACCGATAACGTCGCCCGCGCTTGATGTACTGATATACTCAACGTTTTTAATGGTCACATATACCCTCATTCTTTCGGCTCTGAGTATGCTTACATCATCGGGATAAACTCGAAGGACATCATCTTTAACTTCCGTAACGATATATTCAAGCAGATTCTCATCGGCTTCCACCACAATCCTGTGGTTATTGCCCTGGCTCAGGTAAACATCAATGGCTGAACTGGTACTTACACCGGTAAATTCGGTTGCTTTCCTTTCTTCTTTCTCTACATTCCCGTTACCTGTAACCCTTTTTCCCCACTGGGCATCAGCACATGCAACCGTAGCTACACATAGCAATGGGATCAATGCTAACTTCAGGTTTTTCATTTCAGATACTTTTACGTTTGACTTGTTTACCATAAAGACATAGATATTTGACCAGTGATGCATGCAAGGACAAAGAATTACCACTGTTGACTATAATAGAACAAGTAGAGACGTTACATGCAACGTCTCTACTTTGATCTGTTTCTTAAGACGGTTTATCTGAAATAGCCTGTACGGAACTTACAGTGAAAGTGCTTTCTCAAACCTTTTGTTTACTTCATTCCAGTTAATTACATTCCAGAATGCAGATATATATTCAGGTCTCTTATTCTGGTATTTGAGGTAGTAGGCATGTTCCCATACATCAAGTGCCAGCAATGGGGTACCTCTCAGTTCAGAAACATCCATAATAGGATTGTCCTGGTTTGGTGTACTGCCCACAAACAGTTTTTTATTGGCATCCATAACCAGCCATGCCCAGCCGCTTCCAAATCGGTTTGCTGCTGCATTATTGAAATCGTCCTGGAATTTTTCCCATGATCCAAAATTGGATTCAACTGCTTTCTTCAGACTGGCAGATGGCTCGCTTTTATCAGGGCTCATATTATTCCAGAAAAGGGTATGGTTATAATATCCCCCTCCGTTATTTCTTATACCTGCTGAAAGTTTTGATACTTTGGCAAATACTTTTGCCAGTGGTGTCGATTCATAATCTGTACCTTCTATTGCGGCAAGGTATTTATTATAGTAACCCCGGTGGTGCCTGTCATAATGGATCTCCATTGTCATCTTGTCAATGTGAGGTTCGAGAGCATCATAAGAATATGGCAATTCAGGAAATTCGTTTCCCTTAAATTCACCTTTCTCATCAATTGAAAAATCAAAAACAGGAGTTGACAGCAATTCTGCCGGAATAGCTACAGCTACTGCTCCCAATCCTACCGTGCTCAAAAATTTTCTTCTTTCCATAGTTTATAGTTTTTATTTTACTAACAATATAAACAGGAGATTGTTTAGATGGAATGCTGGAACCGAGCAGTGCGAATTTGTCGTAGACAAATGAATGCTGCGAGCTAGACGAAACTCCGCTTTAGCGGAGTGAGTCAATAATGGAATACTGGAATGATGGGATACTGGAATGCTGGTGCAGGTTTCTCTCTGCCCACCTTAGCTTTGCATAACCAACGGTAGCTTTGCGCAGGTTGGGCGAAGGGGGGTGACCCGTGCCCTACTCCGGTGTCCGGGCTGGGGAATTGAAGTACTCCTTACTTCACTAACCCATTATTCCAATATTCCGATATTCCAGTACTCCAATTATCATTCTATTTCTTTATTTCAGTAATTTATATAACTTGACCGTAGAATATTAATAAATCGCATAGTAAGTGAAAAAGTCGGAATTGATCAATAAATATCTGAAAGACATACCAAAACTTGACATGTCATTATTACCTACACAGGTACACAGGTTAAATAACCTGAGCGCTAAATATGAAATAGACCTGTACTGCAAGAGGGATGACCTAACCGCTTTTGCTTTCGGTGGTAATAAAGTAAGAAAACTGGATTATCTTATCATGGATGCTCTTGCTACAGGTTATGATTCACTGATAACATTCGGTGCCGTGCAATCGAACTGGTGCAGGATGACCTCCGCAGCAGGCAAAGTTAATGGGCTTGATGTATTTCTTGTGCTGTCAGGCGGGAAACCTGAAAAGGATACGGCTAATCTCCTGCTTGATAAACTGGCAGGAGCGGATATAGAATTCATTGACAGCCTGGAAAGAGATGATATAATCAGGGAGGTAGACAGAAAGATCATGGAGCTAAAGGATGCAGGCAGGAAGCCGTATTATATGCCTGTAGGAGGATCTGTGGCGAGGGGATCGCTGGGATACATCCTGGCAATGGCTGAAATACTGGAATATTCGGAAAATAATGAAGTGGTTTTCAGGGATATTATAGTGGCATCAGGTTCAGCAGGCACACAGGCAGGATTGGTTGCAGGTCAGGTGATAGGAGGATGGCAGGGACGTATAACGGGTATGGCTGTGTCAAGGAACAGCGATGAGCAGGAGCAGAATGTATTTGATATTACAAAGGATACGCTGGATCTGGTTGGATATGACTATAATGAAGACCTTGTAAGATCACTGGTTAAGGTGGATGACAACTACCTTGGTGAGGGATATCGAATGATAACTGCCAAATGCAGTCAGGCTATCGAAGATTTTGTGCAATATGAAGGTATTTTTTTGGATGAAGTGTATACAGGCAAGGCAGCTGCCGGACTGACAGATTATGCAGAGAGAAAAAAATTTTCAGACGAGGGCTCTGTCCTCTTCATCCATACCGGGGGGAACGTGCAGCTCTTCGAGTAAGATACCATTGAATGCATTTTAATACCACGATAGGTTATTTTAAGTATTAAGGGATATAATAAACAACTGGAATAATGGAATACTGGAGTGAGTCAATACTTAAATCAATACATTATTCCAATATTCCATTATTCCAATATTCCTTGGTTCATTATAATATCCCCATAGACCGTTTTACTGGATCTGTGCAATACTTTCCTCGATCTCCTGTTGTGTCAGTTCATGATCTTCCAGTTCATCTGTAAAATACTTGTCGAAAGCACTGAGGTCAAGATGCCCGTGTCCCGACAGATTGAACAGAATAGTCTGTGGTTTACCTGCCTCATCACATTTATTGGCTTCGTCAATAGCTCCTGTAATAGCGTATGTCGCCTCCGGAGCCGGCAAAATACCTTCACTCCTGGCGAAAATTACGCCGTTATGGAAGCAGTCTTTCTGTAACTTGGCCTGGGCTTCCATAAGATTATCTTTCAGCAATTGACTTACCAGCATGCCGGCACCATGATATCTCAATCCTCCGGCATGTATTTTTGCGGGAACAAAATTATGTCCCAGTGTATACATTGCAAGCAGGGGTGTTAAACCCACTGAATCACCGAAGTCATACATATATCTGCCCCTTGTTAGTTTTGGACATGAAGCGGGTTCGATGGCTATAGCCCTTGTATTCTTACCATTAACCAGGTTCTCCCTTATGAAGGGGAATGATATACCTGCAAAATTGGACCCTCCGCCAAAACAGCCAACAACTATATCGGGGTAGTCACCGGCCTTGGCCATCTGGAGAAGGGCTTCTTCCCCGATTATTGTCTGGTGCAGCAGGACATGATTGAGCACCGAGCCTAGGGAATACTTTATATCGGGATCTTTTGCGGCTCTTTCAACCGCTTCTGAAATGGCTATTCCAAGACTGCCGGGTGAATCGGGATGCTCAGCCAGTATCTTTCTGCCGGACTCCGTCAGATTACTGGGCGAAGGCACAACAGTGGCACCATAGGTATTCATCATAATTTTCCGGTAAGGTTTCTGCTCGTAGCTGATTTTTACCATAAATACTTCCAGTTCAATTCCAAAATGCTGGCATGCGAAGCTTAATGCTGATCCCCACTGACCGGCTCCTGTTTCTGTGGTCATCTTTTTCACGCCCTCGACCTTATTATAGTAAGCCTGGGCTATTGCTGTGTTGGCCTTGTGCGAACCGGCATAACTGTAACCTTCATATTTATAGTAAATCTTACATTTTGTGCCAATTGCTTTTTCAAGACCATATGCCCTGAATACAGGGCTTGGCCTGTAGCTATGGTACAGATCAAGCACTTCTTCCGGGATGTCTATATACCTTTCGGTTGATGCTTCCTGCTGTATCAGTCCCATGGGGAAAAGAGGAGCCAGGTCCTCAGGCTTAATAGGTTCTTTTGTGGCGGGATGAAGAGGAGGTAATGGCTTATTAGGCATATCAGCCAGGATATTATACCATCTGGTAGGCATCTCCTGCTCGGTTAAGATGAATTTTTTCGTTGTTTTCATGTTTAGTTATTTATTTATTGTTTAAGGTTATAGATGCATTAACAAAAAAAGGCACGCTGTGACCAGCGTGCCTTTTTTTTGGATATATGTCTCTTAACTACATAACAGCATGGTTCACAGCATTATGATCAATACTGTGCCACCACCAGCTATGTAGAATTGTTCTTTTCATCGGGTCAAATCTAGAGATAATTTTCAGAATATCAACTGTTGAATAAAATATTTTTTAAAAAATTCTATGTTTCCCGCTAAGGTTAATCGATCAGATCCTATTTCCCTATCTGATATTCAATTACATCCTGCTCCTGTATCCTGAGTGTCATGATATAGCCATACTCCCTGGATTTTCTTATCCTGTACTGACCCCAGGCAACGGTAGTCCATTCCTTGGCCTGGTAAAGGTCACCGAGTATCTCATAAATTACTGCCAGGTTATGTGCCGCACGGCCCCTGACTTTTCGTTTGTCCGATTGCATTGCTCTTTCAAGGGCAGCAATTGCCTTATCCCAATCATTTAGCTGCATCATGCGGGCCCCTTCTGCAAGGTCGAAATTACCCTTGCCTCTTTTAAAGTAATCCCTGCTTATATATATCCAATCTGGGGTGAGACGGCTGCCGTACAATGAGCCTGCTTCAAGGCTTGCATTTTCAATTGCCCTCTTCCTGTTGATAATGGCATCGGCTGCAGCAACCACCGAAAGGCCACCGGTTCCCCAATTCATCAGGTGTTTGAACATGTATTCATCAAGTATGCTCCTGCTGGCAGGATAGTACATCCTGAATCCGCAATTTACGGTAACAAGGCCCCGGGCCTGCAAGTCGAGCAAATCATGGCCGACTGCAGCACCTGTTATTACAAAATCTGAATCATATGCCTCAAGGGCAACAAGTGCATCAGTGTTGTATCTGTCACATAAATAATCAACAGTTTCCCAGGAAAATGCCTCCGGTAGGAGTGTACCTATGCCTGATCCGGTATATAATTCGCTGGCTTTTACAACACTGAACCTGCCGGATCCACGCATACTCTCATCCAGGCCCCTCAGTACATATTGTGTGTACAGGGTATCCTGACTAAAACCTTCACCCGTAAGTATCCCTTCCAGTTTATTTGCGTCTTTGTTTTCAGGAAACGATCGGTTAACAATGGCAATTGATTTAATTTCAGATGGTACTGTTCTTACCGCCGGTACGAGAACGTTAAAGCTGATTCTTGATGCTCCACATCCTGACAATAGTATGATAAATGCAGTAAATACTATTATAATCCTGTTGTTCATGATTGTTGGTATTGTTTTGCATAAAAGTACAAATAAAATGTCATAGAACTTATAGTAATTAAACAAAGCTTGTGATCAGTTAATATTTGTTAATAATTTTAAAATAAGGTCATCTTTACCGGATTATTTTATAACCTTTGATTGTCCAACAATAAAATTCTAACCTATGAAAAAGAGCATTATACTCATCTTAGTTTTAACTGGATTATTTTTCTCAAACGGAATAAAAGCCCAGGAAAATCCTCATGAAAAGGGTCTTGAGGCAATCACAGTGGATGCAATAAAAGCCCAGCTTGAATTTCTTGCTTCAGACTGGACCGAAGGACGTGAAACGGGAACAAGGGGCATATTTATGGCAGGTGACTATGTGGCCAGTATGTTTAAATTTTCAGGTGTCCCCGGTGGTGGTGACATTGGAAGGACTGCGGGAAGAAGAATGATGATGCCAAGGGAAATGCCAGCACAGCCTGAAAGGACATATTTTCAAAATTTTACACTCTTGCAAACTTTACCCGGTGGGCAATCAAACCTCTCAGTGCAGGTTGATGAGAGGGAATTTATGTTCCAGGATAATATTGATTATACGTTGCGAGCTTCCTCCTCTGCCAGTATTTCAGCTGAACTGGTGTTTATAGGCTACGGTATTGTTAGTGAAGATTTTGGAATTAATGAATTATCCGGAGCTGATCTGAGCGGTAAGGTAGCTGTTCGCCTTTCAGGCCTTCCGGGTATGGGTGATGAAGAATCAGCCATGAACAAGAAACTTATGGAAGACAGGATGGCTGCATTTCAATTAATGAGGAATAAGGACAGTAAATTAGAAGAAATGGGAGCTCTCGCAGTGATAGAGATTAGTCCCGGCACCGGTACAGGCAATATGCAGGGTGAGTATATCGATGATATGGATATGTCGCCTAACGAATCAAGCCGGAATGCCGCTTTTACACGTTTAAGCCTGGATGAAGAGGACCCGTCACCGGAGATGATAACGGTTAATGCAGGTCCTAAACTTGTTGAGGCCATTTTAAAGAATAGCATGATTGACATAGATAAATATGCAAAGGATGCTGCAAATGAGTTAGGTAAGTTTAAACCCGTAGCAATACCGGATACAAGGGTTAACATTAATACAGAAGTAAAGAAGAGGAGAGTAAGGGTACGAAATGTTATTGCTATGATTGAGGGAAAGAAAAAAGATGAATTTGTTGTTATAGGTGCTCATATGGATCACATGGGGATGTCAGGAGGAAGGATATGGAATGGCGCTGATGATAATGCATCAGGCACAGTTGGTGTTATGACCATTGCCAGGGCTTTTAAGGCCACAGGAGTGCAACCGGAGAGGACTGTTCTTTTCTGTGCGTGGACAGGAGAGGAAAAGGGATTACTGGGATCTGAATATTTTTCCAGGAATCCGACTTTCAGCTCAATGGATAACTGCAAGTTCTATATAAACTTCGATATGATAGCCAGGGATACCGACAGAGACGAAGAAGGTGTGAACGTGGGTGTTACTTATAATAGCAATTATCCTGAAATACTTGATATGTGCAAGAGAAATGTCACGGATTACGGGCTAAAAATGAATTATGAATACAGAGGACAGGAAAATCCGCGCGGTGGTAGCGACTATACTGCTTTTACGGAGAATGGGGTACCCGTAATTGCTTTTATGGCTGCCATGCACCCCGATTATCACACGCCTAATGATGAGGTGGAGTTTGTCAACTGGGAGAAGATGCTTGATATAATAAAACTTGGGTTCCTTAACCTTTGGGAGGTGGCAAATAAGGAATAGGCTGGGTCTTTGACCCACGCCCATCTTCGGCGGAGAAAGAAAAGCACCGCGCCACTCTTTTGTAGCTCCGCATTCAATACATCTCCGGTACAAAAGTCTGTTCCGACATCGGGGGTCTTATGTAACCTTCTTTATTAACGGGAGGAAGTTTGATTTTTTTATGTTTTATCTCTTTGTAGGGTATCAAAGAGAGAAGATGATGTATACAGTTAAGACGCGCCCGACGTTTATCATCAGCATTAACCACATACCATGGAGCTACTTTAGTATCAGTATAAATGAACATTTCGTCCTTGGCCTTTGAATAATCAACCCAATTAGTCCTGGAAGCAAGGTCCATTTCACTGAATTTCCATCTTTTGAGGGGATCATTGATGCGTTCAATAAAACGCTTTTCCTGTTCCTCATCACTAACAGAAAACCAGTATTTTACAAGGCTTATACCTGAATGTATTATCATTTCTTCAAACCTGGGGCATGATCTAAGGAAGTCCCAGTATTCATCCTCAGTACAATAGTCCATTACACGCTCAATGCCTGCCCTGTTGTACCAGCTTCTGTCGAATAATACTATTTCTCCTGCAGCAGGCAGGTGAGGTATATATCTCTGGAAATACCACTGCGTTTTTTCACGTTCTGTAGGTACACCCAGAGCAACAACCCTGCATATCCTGGGATTAAGACGCTGTGTAATTCTTTTTATTACCCCCCCTTTACCGGCAGCATCCCTTCCTTCGAATACAACAACAAGCCTGTAACCTGTTGATTTCACCCATTCATGCATTTTCACGAGATCAAGCTGTAGCTTTTCAAGTTCCCTGAAATAAATATCCCGTTTAAGTTTCTTATGATTATTATCCATATTATTATTTAGAGCTTTGTGACTTCAACATGCGCTGTATAATAATGCCTGTAATGATCATTAATAAGCCGGTAAAACCGTAAAGGGCATGCAGCCAGTGAAACATATAACATCATTGTTTTACCTCCCATGCAATTTACGTTAACATTGAATCATTTTCAAATTAAAAGACAAATTCGAAAAGACCTTATTATTACGCGCGAAATAATTTCTTGCCCTTAAAGAATACTTTAACTTATAAAATTTCGTAATTTTGTAAACCTCAAAAGAAACTTTCTTTAATATTTGATAACCAAAACCTATTATCATGAGTAATGAATCGTTCAACTTCAATCAATTTATTAAGGACTCAATTAATTCATTGACAAAGCCCAAGGCATATTTTGCCGAAATGCCTGTTACAGGTGGCTTCGGGGAACCTATTGTAAAAGCTCTTATTTATGGAATTATTGCAGGTATCTTCACATTCATCTGGAGCGTTTTAAAGATAGGCGGCGCAGCAGCCGGTCTGGGAGTATTTGGTGGTGCAGTAGGAATAATGGCATTGATCTGGGTAGTCGTCGGTGCGCTTATCGGTTTGTTCATAGGAGCTGTAATAATGCTTATACTATCAGCTATCTGTGGAGGATCGACTGATTATGAGGCTAATGCACGTGTGACAGCCTCATTGATGGTACTTATGCCTATTACCGCGCTTTTTGGGTTTATAGGAGGGGGAGTAGGATCATTAATTGGATTTATTATTAACCTGTACGGCCTGTTAATGCTTTATCATGCGCTTACCCAGTCATTGAAAGGCAAGGAAGGAACCTCCAGAATAATTGCAATCATCCTGGCGGTGATACTGGCTATCTTCCTTATCACAAGTTTCTTTGCCAAAAAGACTGCAAAAAGGTTTTTGAAGGACTATGGTGAAGAATGGGAGCAGACTATTGAAGAGTCAGGGAAAGATCTTGAACAGACTATGAAAGACCTAAGTAAAGAACTTGAGGAAGCAAAAGAAGAATTACAGGAAGGGGAAGAAGAGGAAAAGTAGGGTAAGGCAAGGATTTTCTTAATAAAGGCAGCCGGGATATTTCCGGGCTGCCTTTTCTTTTTCCGAGCCTCTCACGGGACTCGAACCCGCGACCTGCTCATTACGAATGAGCTGCTCTACCGGCTGAGCTAAAGAGGCCTCTGCAATGCAGCAAATTTATAAAAAACCTAAGTCATTCGGAAGACCGGATTGATGGAACAATGGAATATTGGGGATTTAGAACTGGCTAGCAGTCTTGTCGTTTCTACCATCCTATAAATCTATCACTTCAATATTCCACCATAGACCCATCCCGATTTCTCGGGATTTCGTCGATCTCACCCCGAGGACTAACGCTCGGATCCACCATTCTAACATTCCATTTTTACCTGTGCTTAGATTTTTTAATACCAGGTGTTTGTGACAAGTCCGCTTTGTAAAACATAGGATATGTGTTACATAAGCATCTTATCAAAAGCATGGTAAACAAGGAATACGGGCCATACTATAGCCTTCAGGAAACCAAGTACTCCAACCCAGAAACTTGTTGCTGTGGAAATAAAATAAATTGCAGCCCCGATAAAGCCCAGCCCGTAAAGGGCACCTGTGGAAGCATTTTGTTGTGCGTTTTTTGCC
Source organism: Bacteroidales bacterium (assembly GCA_016928075.1). Classification (GTDB taxonomy): domain Bacteria; phylum Bacteroidota; class Bacteroidia; order Bacteroidales; family VadinHA17; genus UBA9300. Next base: position 48,411 of record JAFGLJ010000019.1, read on the forward strand.
ATGATCGCTTGATTTTAAATATTACAAATTATATCACTATTGTCCGACTAAAATCTCAAGTCGGTAATTTTTGTTCTGTATTGCCCATAAAAAGGGCATTAATTTTTTATCTTTCAA
>JAFGLJ010000020.1 GCA_016928075.1 Bacteroidales bacterium
AATTTCTCAGCCAAGGTTTTCAATTACAGCTGAAGAAAAAGAGAATAATGTATTTCTTATCTGTGAATCGTACGGGAACACAATAGATTTTGACATCCAGGTTCCTTTGATGATGTCAGTAAAAATAAAGTGTCTTGATTATGGTGATGTTTCAATATACGGAATTAGCGGAGAAATAGAGATTGAAAATATATACGGTAACATATTTGCAGGAAATATTACAGGATCATCCGTTATAAATACTTCCTATGGTAACATAAAGGTCATATTTAAGGAACTGAATCATGAAAAGCCAAGTATGTTCAGTTCATTTGATGGTGATATCGAGGTTGTTTTTCCAGATAATGCGCATGCTGATTTAAAAATCAGAAGTCCGCGTGGAGAAATACTATCCCGTATTAACCTTGCAACTTACGAACGGAAGACACAGCTGCAATCCGGGCAGGATATGAAAAGATATACTCTTGAAAACTGGACAAGGGCTACACTGAATGGTGGCGGCACAGAGATTATAATCAGCAGTTATTCAGGGGATATTATTCTTAACCATAAGAAAGATGTAACCTTTCAATAATAAGGAGGTTTTTATTAAAGAATTATAAACCAAATGCTATGAAAAGAATTATACTAATATTGATTTCGGTTATCTTCCTGTCACCTGTTTTCGGACAGAAAGATGTTTTAAAAGGCTTCTGGTGGGTCGAGATAAAACATGGTGAACCGCATCTTTATCTTAACTCTGAAAAAGACCGTAATGGATGGAACTATGGTAGCTCCTTTGATCTGGATATGCTCGACGGATATATGACAGGCAAAAATGTTACCTTTTATTTACGAAGCGAAGCCGGAGTAATAGAATTCACTGGTGATATCACAGGACAATCAGGAAATGGCACATACGAATGGACACCCAATAAGTCCTATATATCAGAAATGGAAAAAATTGGTTATGATGACTTCAATGACAAAGAGTATTTACTTTTTGCCCTGAAGAATTTCAGAATAAAAACACTCAAAGACATAATCTCACTGGGTTATGATAATATTCCATCTGATAAGTTAGTGGCGATTGTTGCCCTTAGCATAAGCCCGGAGTATATAAGGGATATCCATAAAGCAGGATATGATAAAATAAAGATACAACAGGTAATATCATTTAAAGCCCTCGGCGTAGATGTTAAAAAAATAGAAGATTTGAGATCAATATTCGGTGAAGAAATGAGCATTGAAAATATTATATCATTCACTGCCCTGGGTATTGATGCAGAATATGCAGAAAAGATGAAGAGCACAGGTCTTGATCTTGATCCCGAGAATCTCTTATCATTTAAGGCACTGGGTATTACTCCGGAATATATTGAAAACCTGAGAAAAGCAGGCATCGGTGAGATTGATGCAGATGATCTTACCGCCTTAAAGTCACAGGGAGTGGATATTGATTTTATCAATGAATGCAGAGAAATGGGGCTTAAGGATCTGGATTCCGGAGACCTGATCAAACTTAAGGTTTTTGACCTTGATAAATCCTATATTGATATGATAAGACATGCTGGCTATAATGATGCTAGCATGGAACAGATACTACAATTCAGGATAATGGATATTGATGAAGAATTCATTAAGAAGGCTACACAGTTTAACGATGGAGTGCTTCCCGATCCTGAGCGTCTTATCCAGTTAAAGGCAGCTAAGAATAAACCTTCAGTTTATAAATAGGCTTAATAATACAGGTGTTGTCATTTAAACTGACCGAGAGTTTTTCAGAAAGCTGTTTGCTCCTGTTACTTCATTCCAGTGATATTTAAAGTAAGTAAGAGTATTTACAGGCTGAAGGTGTATGTATACTTAAGCATTATGGTCCTGCTTTCACTTGCCGGCAAAGAAGGAGTTTCGCGGTAAAGATTCGTATTCAGCCCTTCGTTATAGACAATATAGAAATCGTTCCCTTCTCTCGGGTTATACCTTAATCGACCGTTAATGATAAAGGCATCAATAGCAGTATTGTATTGTATAAAAGATGATACTGAGAATTTTGTACTGAGCATCATCAGGGGTTTTATTCCGATAATATGATTTGAAAAGGATTGGTCTCTGTCATTGAAATTAACATGATCGAATCTATAGGTACCACTCAGGTTAAAACTCGAACTCAGATTTATCTGTGGCATCAATATCAGAGAGAGTTTTATTCCGTCGTAGAATTGTCCTGCCTCAGCTGTTACTATTGACTGTACTTTCCTGCCGGCGGGAGTAACCAGCATAAGGCTGCATGCTAAAAACTTATATGATCCTGGTGGTACCTGGGCCTGGGTGAAATCAATCGTGTCTCGTACTTCTTCACGCGACCATATTGCTGATATTGTACCACTTAGTCCTTTTCTTGTTTCAAATTCCCACCCCGAAATAGACCTGATCGTCATTAAATCACCATCCGCGGTTGAGTTAAGGAACAGTACCGTTTGGGATAGCCCGTGACGTCGTAAAACCGAATTATCATTTTCAGGCAGCCAGCCATATTTAATTGTTGGCCTGAATGCCCTGTAGCTGTCGATCATCTCAAAACCTATACCGGGATTATAATCCATACCTGAGCGGACAAACAATAAATCATATGCAAGACGTTTATGCGTTCGTCGTTCCCATCGGACCATTATTCTGGAATGATCGACAATACTATTTTCAGTTTTATTCTCATTTTCAAATGTCTGCGCCCACCTCGTAGTGAAATAATCATTTCCGAATAACCTTATAAAAGCGTCCAGTCCGTATGCCAGGTTATAGCGTCCATCAGTTCCAAGTCTTGAGGTGATCATTGTTCCCAGATATGAATTCTCATTGATTATTCTCCTTTTCAATCTTAGAACACCATAATTCTCTGAAGGCAGGTCATCCATGCTGGCAGTTTGCATATCAATAAAACCCATATCCCAGTTGCCCACCTTACCTGTTAATCTGGCACCTCCATATATCCTTACAACATTCCCTTCATACAAGCCTATTCTCCTGCTATAGAATAAATTATTTCCTTTTACAGTAGAAAAATCAAAAATATCCGATTTTTCCTGAAAGAATACTCTCTTTTCAGGGAAGAAAAGGGAATAGCGGGTAAGATTAATCTGCTGATCATCCGCTTCAACCTGTGCGAAATCTGTATTAACAGTGAGGTCTAGTGTAAGGTTATTTGTTATACCATACTTTATATCAAGCCCGGGTTCCAGCTTATAGTCACGGACACACTGATAAGCTGTTTCATCTTCATTCAGCTCATTTGTCATGCTGTATCCTGCAAGCAGATAGGGAGTGATGTATACCGGTTTATCAGATGACATTCCGGGAAATATGATTGATGCGGAAAGTGATGGTTTCATAGCAGCATTAAGCTGATCCGGTTTAATATCAGGATAGAGGTAAGTTTCGTTCTTTTTGGGTATAAATCTCATGATGGTGAGTCCCATTTTAACGGTATCATTGACTTCCTGAAACCTCAGGCTTGAGATAGGAATTTTAAATTCTGAGTACCAGCACATATCGTCATACCTGCATTCAACATCCCAAAAAGTGTTCCAGCTAAGATTCATGTCCTGTTCCTCATCTGCAAAATCATTTTTCACCGTCGCATCCCATCGCACACCGTTAGGATTAGTAAAAAAAACCATTGAGTTTTCGCGGTCATGGTAGGTATCGAGAAAAAGACCCAGCCAGTCGCAGGAAATACTCTGGAAATCCCTTTGCTTGCCCACAGCAGAAAGATTATCGATATCATTATAAAATAGTTTAGATCCTACAAACACGTAATCATCAGTGAAAAACATCCTTACATCGGTCTTCTCCGTCATTTCTCCCAGGTAAACAGGTGTCTGCATTATGAATTCAAATGGTTTAATACCTTTCCAGACATCTTCGTCAGGTACCCCGTCTAGATTAATGTCTGCAGTGATTTTCGAAACGATAAATCGGTCTTGTCCACAAATCTTACCTGCTGCGAGCATTAAAGCCAGAATAGATATTAGCAGTCTTGAATTCATAAAATTTGCCTGGTTGTATTCAAATATATAGTAATGAGATTCGAAATACAATTTTTTTTGCATTATTAGGTTTAAATCAGTAATTTATGGGGGATGCTAAGGTTAAGAATTATATGGTTATTTGCAGCAGTACTGGCTACAGGCTGTAACGGTACTTCCCAGCCTGATTATGAAAGGTCAAGGGATCGGATGGTAACTGACCAGATAGTGGCAAGGGGTATTACCGATAGCAGGGTCATAAGGGCTATGGGAAAGGTGGAAAGACATCTCTTTGTACCCGAAGGAGCCAGAAGGTATGCCTATACTGACGGACCATTGTCAATAGGTGAAGGGCAGACCATTTCTCAACCATACATTGTGGCTTTCATGACGGAATGCCTTTCACTGAAGCCCGATATGAAAGTGCTCGAAGTAGGTACAGGCTCGGGTTACCAGGCTGCAGTGCTTGCTGAGATAGTCGATAAAGTTTATACTATTGAGATAGTTGAGCAGCTTGGACTGCGTTCAAAAAAGCTGCTCGCAGATCTTGGATACGATAATGTCTTTGTCAAAATAGGTGACGGATATGAGGGCTGGTTGGAGCATGCCCCGTATGATGCAATTATTGTGACCTGTGCACCAAACCGAATACCTGATCCTCTGAAGGACCAGCTTGCGGAAGGAGGACGAATGATAATACCTGTAGGAGGAAGTGGAATACAGTATCTTATACTTAACACAAAAAGGAATGGACGGATAAGACAGGTGAGTGTCCTTCCTGTGAGATTCGTACCAATGGTCAATAAAAAGGGAATAAAATACTGAAACGGGGTTTGTATTGATCCGGTATGTTGCCAAACATAATTTTTCCCGGGACTATTTTACCTGCAATAGTTACATAGTAATACCTTTAAAGCTATTATCAAACATAAACATTATTATCATGAGACATTGCATTACATCCTCACTGGTATTGCTTCTTATCTTTCTCTGCTTTCCGAAGAATAAAGCTCACGGACAGGAAGGTGGATACGGCGCTGCTTTCAGATTACATTCCTGGGAAAAGCATTTGAATCTGGAAAAGAATTCACCATACAAGAATCTGGAATGGAGGGCTGTGGGACCCGAGCAGCAAAGCAGCAGGGTAGAAACGATAGCATTGCACCCTGATGATCCGAACACAGTATATATGGGATTTGGTTCAGGCAATCTATGGAAGACTGATAATAACGGTACAACATGGAAACCGATATTCGAGAATGAAGCAACTTTTGCATTAGGATGCGTTGCAATCTCCCCATCTGATCCGGACATAGTGTGGGTAGGAACAGGTGAAGTGCTAATGGCAAGAAGTTCATATGCGGGACTGGGTGCTTATAAATCCACTGATGGTGGCAAAACATGGGAAAATATGGGACTCGAAGATACTTACCATATACCACGCATAATTATTGATCCTGAAGATCCTGATATAGTGTATGTGGCGGCTGTAGGTCATAATTTTACTTTTAACGAGGAAAGGGGTATTTATAAATCAACCGATGGAGGCGATACCTGGAATAAGATACTTTATATTTCGGATAATACAGGTGCAATTGAGATTGCTATGGACCCTTCAGATAGTCAAACACTGCTTGCTGTAACCTGGGAAAGGGAGAGACATGCCTGGATGAATACCAATACAGGAGAGGGAAGTGGAATTTACAAAACTAATGATGGCGGTAAGAGCTGGAAAAGACTGACAAACGGATTTCCTGCTGGTGAAAATGTAGGCCGTGCAGGTATAGCTTTTGCTCCCTCAAATCCTGATATAGTATATGCCATAGTGGATAATCATGAGCCTTCAGAACAGGGAAACGGAAGAACAGGTGAGATTTACCGCTCAGATGATAAAGGAGAAACATGGGAAAAAACCCATGAGGGTAGGCTGGAAACCGGGATAGGCTATGATTTCTGCCTTGTCAGGGTCGCTCCTGACAATCCGGATGAGATTTTTGTATGTGGTCAAAAATTGATCCGTTCAACGGATGGCGGAAAGACATTTGATTTTGTTGGTGAGACAATCGTACATATATTAAACCATGATATAAAAGCCCTGCATCTCGATATGCATGAGCTGAGAATCGATCCTGCCAATTCTGACAGACTGCTGCTCGGGAATGATGGTGGATTATATATGTCATACGACAGGGGAAATACATGGTTGCATTTTAATAATATACCGGTGGGTGAATTCTATGCAGTTTACGCTGATGATAATGATCCATATTATATATATGGTGGCACACAGGATAATGCAGCCCTGTACGGCCCCGGTAATCATGATGTTACTAAAAGACTGACTGATTATGGGGTTGAAGATCCCTGGGAACATATTTATCTTGACAGATGGGGAGGTGGCGATAGTTATTTCACATATCCTGACCGGATTGATCCTGATAAATTATATTATGAACATCAGTTCGGTGAGCTCAGGAGGAAGAACATGAAAACCGGGGAAACAGTATCTATCAGACCAAGGGTAAAAGAAGGAGAGCCTGAAGTGAAAAGAAACTGGATGACCCCGTTTTTCCTTTCAAAATATGATCCGTCTATAATGTATTACGGTGGCAACCAATTGTATAAATCAAACGACAGAGGTGATACATGGACAGTAATCAGCCCCGATCTTTCCACGAATCCGGGACCTGAAAGACAGGGAAATATCCCTTTCGGGACAATAACAACCCTCAGTGAATCAGAACTCCAGCAAGGCCTGATTTATGCAGGAACGGATGATGGCAATATTCAGGTGACTAAAGACGATGGGAAATCATGGACCAGGGTCGACAATGACCTTCCTGAAAAATGGGTCACTCATGTCTGTGCCTCACAACATGATTTATCAAGAGTTTATGCTACCTTGACTGGCTACAGGGATGACGATTTCAATACATACATTTATGTTTCAGGTGATTTTGGCCGTAACTGGAAAGATATTGCTTCAAACCTTCCACCTGAGCCCGTAAATATTCTTGTCGAAGATCCCCGCAGTAAAGATATTCTTTACGTGGGAACAGATCTGGGAGTTTATGTAACGAACAATGGTGGGAAATCATGGCATTCGTTATGTAATAACCTGCCAACTACTCCTGTATATTACATGGTTATACAGGAAAGGGAACTGGACCTGGTGGCAGGAACCCATGGCAGGTCAGTCTTTGTTATAGATATTGAGGAGATCAAATAGGGTTGATAGGGTTGATAAGGTTGATAAGGTTGAGACGCTTAGCCAGGGCGTCTTACTAAAAATGTACAGCAGATAAAGAAAATGATCAGTGGTGTCAGAAATAATTTTAATAAATTTGATGAAAATAATTTTTAATATTCAAAACATGAAACAGTTGAAGATTAAACAAATCCTGGTCCTGGCAGTAATAGTGCTACTGGCAGGTTGTAAGCAGGAAGTAAAAGAAGAATATACGATGAAAAAGGAAATTTTTGGTGAGCTTAATGGTAAACAGGTCGAGTTAATCACCCTGACCAATACTGAAGGGAATAGTATTAAACTAACCAATTATGGTGCAACCCTGGTTTGGGTTGAAGTACCGGATAAAGAGGGGAATAAAGAGAATATTACTTTTGGTTATGAAAAACTTGATGGTTATCTGAACGGTGATCCGTATTTCGGATCGGTTGTTGGGAGATATGCCAATCGTATTGCAGGAGGAAAATTCATTCTCGACGGAGTGGAATACGCGCTGACAATAAATAACCCGCCAAACACACTTCACGGAGGACCGGGGGGATGGCATAGCGTTGTATGGAATACAGAGATAATAGAAAAACAGGGGGAAGAGCCATCCGTGAAATTCACGTATGTAAGCCCTGATATGGAAGAAGGATATCCGGGAGAGGTTAAAGCTGAAGCTTTATATACGTGGACTGACGAAAATGAACTGGTAATAGAGTATAAGTGCACCTCGGATAAGAAGACAGTGTTAAATATTACAAACCATGCATATTTTAACCTGCATGGTGCGGGGAATGGTGATATACTTGACCATGAGCTGATGATAGCAGCAAGCAAATTCACACCTGTGGATGAAAACCTTATACCTATGGGTGAACTGAGGCCTGTTGAAGGGACACCTTTTGATTTTACCACACCGAATGTAATTGGTGATCGCATAGAAGAAGATTATGAGCAATTAAGACTGGGATTGGGTTATGATCATAATTTCGTGCTTGATAATAAAACTGAACCTGATGCTGTTGTGTACGAACCCCAATCGGGGAGAATGATAGAAATGACAACGGATCAGCCCGGGGTGCAATTTTATTGCGGTAATTTTCTCAATGGCCTGCAAAAGGGACACGGAGGTAAATTTTATGAATACAGGAGCGGATTATGCCTTGAGACCCAGCATTTTCCTGACAGCCCCAATCAACCGGACTTCCCCTCTGCAGTGCTGGAACCGGACAAGCCGTTTACATCAAAGACTGTATACAGGTTTTCGGTTAAATAACCGGGAGAGATTTAAGATATAAGATTAACGATTTAAGATTGAAGATCAAACTTCTTAAATCTAGAATCTTCAATCTTCAATCTTACATCAGACTTTGCCTATGAGAAACATTGCTCCAATATTGATAATTTGTCTATTACTCTCACTGTCTGTTTCCGCCCAGAAGAAAGGGCTCTTCCCTTTCATGGATCTGTCACTTTCATTTGAGGAACGGGTTGACGATCTTGTCGCTAGAATGACTATGGAAGAGAAGGCTGACCAGTTACTTTACACTGCTCCTGCCATACCGAGGCTTGGAATACCTGAATATAACTGGTGGAATGAAGCCCTGCATGGTGTTGCCAGGTCGGGGTGGGCAACGGTCTTCCCTCAGTCAATAACACTCGCCGCTTCCTGGGATGAAGATCTCATGTTTGAAGTGGCAAGCATAATTTCTGATGAGGCAAGAGCCAAGTTCCATGACTACCAGCGAAGGGGAATGAGGGGGATATACCAGGGTCTTACATTCTGGTCACCAAACATAAATATCTTCAGGGATCCCAGGTGGGGCAGGGGACATGAGACATATGGGGAGGATCCTTACCTGACAGGAAGAATGGGCCTTCAATTTGTCCTGGGAATGCAGGGTGATAATCCGGAATACCTGAAAACCGTTGCAACTGCCAAACATTATGCAGTGCATTCAGGTCCCGAACCAATAAGGCATGAGTTTAATGCCCAGGTCAGTGAAGTTGACCTGCGTGAGACATACCTGCCCGCTTTCAGGACACTTGTGGTGGATGGGAATGTACGGTCTGTTATGGGAGCGTATAATATGTTCAGGGGACATCCGTGCTGTGCCAGTGAGGAATTATACGGAATACTGCGTGAGGAGTGGGGATTTGATGGATACATTGTATCAGACTGCTGGGCTATTTCTGATTTTCATACTTTCCAGGATTATACAACAACACCTGTTGAATCAGCAGCAATTGCTGTTAAAAGGGGAACTGACCTGAACTGCGGTGTTACCTTTCAACATCTTGCTGAAGCTGTTGAAAAAGGACTTATCACTGAAAATGATATCGATGTTGCAGTGAAAAGGATTATGCTTGCCAGGTTTAAACTGGGCTTATTTGATCCGGATTCTCTCGTTCCCTACGCGGGCATACCGATCAGTGTGAATTGCTCGGACTACCATAGTAGCATGGCCAGGGAAGCTGCCAGGAAATCAGTAGTGCTGCTTAAGAACGATGGCCTGCTGCCATTGGGGAGGCATATAAAAAGAATTGCAGTTATTGGACCAAATGCGGATAATTTTGAAGCACTTATCGGTAATTATAATGGTATACCTGTAAATCCAATTACCATACTTGAGGGAATCAGGAATAAGACAGGTAAAACAAGTGAGGTGGTTTTTTCAGAGGGAAGCCACCTGGCGGAAGGATTACATAACCTGTTCCCTATCCCTTCAGAGTATTTTTATACTGATGATGGTGAGCAGGGTGTGTATGCTGAGTATTATGATAATATAAACGGTGAGGGTGCTCCGGTATTTACACGCGTTGATGATAATATATGCTTTTACTGGGAAACCTATAGTCCCCATCCCGATATACCACATGATAACTGGTCAGTTAAATGGACGGGATGGTTGAAACCACCTGAGACAGGAAAATACTTTCTTGGCAGCTGGGGATCATCAAACTACGAGATATTTATTGATGGTGAAAAATTTATAAGTTATACAGGCAGTCATCATGCTTTCCACCGTGAGAAAGGGATAGAGCTGGAAAAAGACAGTAAATACAGGTTGGAGATAATATACCGGAATCTTTCCGGTGATGCTGATATGAAATTCTTATGGGCACCACCTCAGGAGGATATCCTGGAAAATGCCGTAAGTGCAGCGCAATCATCAGATATAGTGTTGCTTGTGCTGGGTCTGTCCCAGAGGCTCGAGGGTGAAGAGATGCCCATTGATATAGACGGCTTCAGGGGAGGCGACCGTACCCACCTGGAATTGCCTGCTGTTCAGAAGGAATTATTTGACAGGATAATGCAAACAGGTAAACCTGTAATTGTAATACTAATGAATGGCAGCGCCCTTTCCGTGAATGATATGGAAAAGAGGGCAAATGCAATAATGCTTGCCGGTTACCCGGGACAGGAGGGAGGTAATGCAGTGGCCGATGTCATCTTTGGAGACTATAATCCTGCGGGGAGATTACCAGTAACCTGGTACAAATCGGTTGAACAATTGCCACCTTTCGAGGATTATGATATGGAAGGGCGCACTTACCGGTATTTTAAAGGTGAACCATTGTACCCCTTCGGTTACGGTTTGAGTTATACAACATTTGAATACAGTAACCTTGAAATGCCTGAAAAGGTGAAAGAGGGAAATCCCATTAATGTAAAAGTTACAGTTAAGAACACTGGTAACCGTAAAGGAGAAGAAGTGGTTCAGCTATATATCACGGATGAAACGGGCTCCACACCAAGGCCCCTGAGGGAATTAAGGGGTTTTAGAAGGATAAATCTCGAGCCGGGAGAATCCGAAAACATTGAATTCACCCTTGAGCCACAGGACCTGTCGATGATTGATAAAAACAATAACAGGGTCACAGAACCCGGGTGGTTTACGGTCAGCGTAGGAGGAAAACAACCCGGATTCAAAGGAAGGCTCGATCCTGAATTTACACAGGTGCTTTCAGGAAGAATAAGGTATCAATGATGGAACCTGGATCCCCCTTTGAAGGGGGTTAGGGGGATGTAATAATTCGTTGCTCGTTGCTCGCATAGCCTCCCGAAGGTTTACCGAAGGAGGGTAGATTGTTACCCGTTCCACGATTTGCATTACCATAGACTTACCAAATTACCGCCGGAGGCGGTGAATAAAGAAATATCTCAATAGATTTGACAACAATTGAGAATAATCCAAGATAATAGATATGGAACGATGTACAGAAACTTGAACAAATATTCTATTTTAATGTTATTTTATTAAGAAAAAAAAGAAATTATGAAAAAGATTATACTTGCTCTTTTGTTAATGGTACCTGTATCATATTTATATGCGCAGCAACCTTCAATATATGATTTCACTGTCAAGACACTTGAAGGAGAGGACTTCAGTTTTTCTGAACTGAAGGGGAAGAAAGTAATGATAGTGAACACAGCTTCGAAATGCGGTCTGACACCACAGTATGAGGAGCTCCAGGAATTATGGGAACATTACGGTGGAGATGATTTTCTGATCATCGGTTTTCCTGCAAATAATTTCATGAACCAGGAGCCAGGCTCAAATGAAGAAATCAAGGAATTCTGTACCAGGAATTACGGCGTCACTTTCCCCATGATGTCAAAGATATCAGTAAAGGGCAAGGATATGCATCCTGTTTATCAGTGGCTTACTTCCAGGGAACTGAATGGATACGAGGATTCTGAAGTTCAGTGGAACTTCCAGAAATACCTGATAGACGAAAATGG
>JAFGLJ010000003.1 GCA_016928075.1 Bacteroidales bacterium
GAATGATATCGATGCAAAAATGGTTACTTCTTTTGCGAAGGGAAAAGGTCTTGAAATAAGGTATATAAAACAAATGGACCTCGCACATGGCATATTTACTGTGGTTGAAGGAGGTGACGGTGGCGATTGTATACACTGTAACAGGCTGAGGCTGACCGCCAACGGTAAAGCAAAACCATGCCTTTTCAATGAACTTGAGTATGATGTCAGAGAACTGGGGGCCGAAAAAGCAATCAGATTGGCTGTGGAAAATAAACCTGCCAGCGGGACCGTAAACCGCCAGAGCAAGTTTTATAATATCGGCGGATGAACATTATTTGATGGCTTTTAACTTTATATTTCTCCTCCTTTTGAAAGGAGGAATACCCTGACCATCGCTTCGCGATGTCAGGGGGAGGTGGTTAGATAAAACATTAAACAATTAAACATGAAAAAACTTTCTCATACCGATAACCAGGGCAGAGCCCGGATGGTGGATGTTGGTGGCAAGCCTGACAGCGACAGGACTGCACGTGCCGTGGGATCAATAAAGCTTTCTCCCACCACAGTGGCCCTTATCGAGAAGAACGAAATTGAAAAAGGTGATGTCCTTACCGTGGCCGAAATAGCAGGCGTACAGGCGGCTAAGAAAACATCGGACCTGGTACCGATGTGTCATAATATCACTCTTGATAAAATAACTGTTACCGCAGTCATAGAAAAAAATGGAGTCAGCATTGAATGCGGGGTGAAGTGCAAAGGCAAAACGGGTGTTGAAATGGAAGCCCTGACAGGCGTTTCTGTAGCACTCCTTGCCGTCTATGACATGTGTAAAGCAGTGGATAAGGAAATGATAATAAGCAATATTCACCTGGTCGAAAAAACAAAGAAATGATGAATCTCCCCGAAAAATTCAGGACTCTGATCATAACTCTATCTGACAGGGTTGCAGAGGGTGAATATGAAGACTTGAGCGGACCTCAGGTTAAAGCAATGATTGATGAATATTTTAATCAGCTGGAATGGCGTAATGAGTCAGAAACAATAGTAATACCCGATGATAAGTCAAAACTTCGTTACCTTATCAATGAAAAATCTCATGACTGCAATATCATAATTACAACAGGTGGAACAGGATTGGGCCCGCGGGATATCACGGTGGATGTTGTTAAAGGCCTTCTTGACATCGAAATACCCGGAATAATGGACCATATCAGGATTAAATACGGTGCGGAAAAACCAAATGCCCTTTTAAGCCGTTCAGTGGCAGGTATAATAGGTAAGTGCCTCATTTATACCCTCCCCGGTTCCGTGAAAGCAGTTAGCGAATATATGACTGAAATATTAAAAACATTGCAGCATACAATATATATGCAGTATGGCATTGATGTTCATCAAAAACACTGATATTAACGCCGGGGATTTAAAGTATTAACCATATGGTGACCTATTAAACGGTCATATCTCCCATTGGGATTCCTGTAGTAGGTAAGAATAATATAATCATTCTCTGTTTCATAATGATCTCCTTCGAACTTAATGAATACAGAAGACGACAGGCTTTCATTCTTAACCGCATACATATAATTGTACCAGCCCTGCTTTAATAGAAGCCGGCATTCATAGGCTAAACTCTCAGCATTATAATGCATTCTGTTTTCTTCGCTGAATTCCCAGCCGGTAAGTTCTCCGAATACATAAACATCATTGTCTGTAGGGAAATTCGAAGGAAGAGTGAAATATACGTAAACGTAGTCAGCATCAGTATGTGGATCAATACCTTCCTGGTGAGCAATATAATATTTGCCATTGAAATCCTGCCAGTAGAAATACTGGCGGGCCGCCCTGTTATTTGATTCCCTGAGCTCAATATGGTAATACCCGAATATGTTTTCAATATTTTTTACATACTCACTCTGGTATCTTATGCTCTTGATGTCAAAATACCTGTATTCGCTGCCACCGGGGAATATATTAAGGTCTGATAACCCATTGTATTCGAGGCTGTAATTACCCGTGAAATCAGGCTTTAGATTCTTCCTTGCATTATCCCACCTGCCATTTTGCAGAACAGTGCTGTAAACAGTATTATATGGATCCGGTATATCAAGTGATGAGAGGTTAACCCTGAAATCAACCTGTTGCCCCGTCTGGTAATAACCCGTTAATTTCGATCGTAATGTTGTGGCGGTAATTGATGCGGCTGCTTCACTTACCAAGAAACGTCTGGTTAATACCGGGGAATCAGGCTCTCCAAAAGGATATACCTTAATTATATAATTGCCTGATATCTTGAAGGAGACATCATTATTTGGGAAGCTCAGGTTGTAATGGATATAATTTACAGTCGTATTGAAGGACATATCATAATCCTGTATCTGGTTCTCTGTGAACCCTTCAAGATATTCAGCTTCTGATACCCGGCTGGGATTCCAGTCCTTGTCACAATGGATAAAAGTATAGTAAAATGTTTCTATGCTTTCACCCAGCAGATCAAAATGCAGCGCGAGCTTTTCATCCGATCCAAGCTCAATGATAGGGTATGACAGGTTCCATTCTTCACGATGAAGCTTTACAGATTTTATGCCTTCAGGCCTGTGATCCTGATCCCAACCGGGATCTTGACCGTACAGGCTGAAGCTGAATGGTAATGCCACAAGTATCACCAAGCATCTGTATGTATTGAGCGCTGACTTCATAGAAGCTGTAAAAATATATATTATAACGGGAATTGTGGATTTATGTTATCCATTATTGGTCGCTCTCACCAGCCATAATCACCTGCCGTCCCGAAAAAGCTCTGCTTTTTCGAGGATCCTCGAATCAAAGATTCGGGACTCGCGAACTCGCCCTGAATACTCATGGCTCGTTTCCATTATTCCCATTATTATTTATATTTACTGTTAATATGAAAAAAATAAAAATGAAAAAACACCTTTTCCCGGTAATGGCCTTCCTGATAATCCTTGCTTCATGTGCCAAAGAGGAAACTCTTGAGGAGATCAGGGAATCAATAACCCTTGATCTTATTCAGGACATAAATGCCGATAGCCTCGAGTCATATGTAACTTGGATGCAGAATATGGGTACCAGGTTTTGTCTGTCTGATAACAGAAGAAAAGTGGCTGTGGATATCCGTGATAAATTCAGAAGCTTTGGCTATACAACTGCATATCTTGACTCATTCTTGCTCGAACGTAATTATCGCGGAATTGATTACAGCCTGTGGCAGTATAATGTTATTGCACGGCTTGAGGGTGACAGGTATCCTGATTCTATATCGGTAATGGGAGCTCACTATGACAGTATATTGAGCGGGCCCGAGAGTGATCCTTTCACAGTCGCACCAGGTGCACATGATAATGCAAGCGGTGTGGCAGCTGCCCTGGAGGTGGCAAGGGTAATGAAAGATAATAATTTCACTCCTGAAGGCAGTATTGAATTTGTAGCTTTCGCTGCTGAAGAATTAGGCCTGTATGGAAGCTGGGACTATGCCTTTAAAGCATCAGATTCCCGGGCGAAGATCAAAATGATGCTTAATAATGATATGATTGCTTATGAACCATCCGCAAATATGAGTGAATGGAAGGTGAATATATTAAACTATGTTAATTCTCTGAACCTCCCCACCATCGCAAACAGGCTGGCTGCAAAATATACTGTGCTTGATACATACACTGATAATACCCTTAACAAATACAGCGATAGTTATATATTCTCAATGTACGGATACCCGGCTTTATTCTTCTTCAAAGATGCAGATGATCCTAATTATCATTCCCTAAACGATATAGTTGATTATTGTAATTTTATATATTGCCGTGAAATAGTGATTATTTCCACAGCCATGCTGGTAGAAAAAAATATTTATTGAATATTAGCGCCCTTACTCATACAAAACTATAAGATGTATCACAGTTTTATATGTTTTATAACAATATCACTCAATCAGTGGAGGGGTATTTTTGTTTCATATTCAGAAATTAGAAAATTTGTCATTATTTTGTGTTAAGAAAATAACATAAGAGTATTTCTCATACTTCTTCTATAATTATAAACAAGTCTGTATGTCCAAACCAATTAAGCTACGTAAAGGACTTAACATCAGGATGAAAGGCAAGGCTGAGAAAGTCCTGATACCTGAGGAGCGGCCTGGCAAGTTTGCTGTTAAACCTGTTGATTTTCCGGGCGTGTTTCCTAAAATGTGCGTTAAACCGGGCGAGGAAGTTAAGGCAGGGACAACCGTGTTCTACGATAAGAAAAATGATAAAATAAAGTATACTGCTCCTGTCAGCGGAATTATACTTGACATTATCAGGGGAGAGCGGCGCCGGATACTGGAGGTAGTAATGGAGGCCCGGGGTGATGATTATGTCAGTTTTGGTAAAGATGACCCTGAAAAACTTGATGCAACAGCTATTAAAAATAAACTGCTTGAATCAGGTTTGTGGCCGGCCCTGCGTCAAAGACCATATCACGTGGTAGCCAATCCTGACGACACTCCGAAATCTATATTTATCAGTGGTTTTGATAGCGCCCCGCTGGCTGCCGATTACGATTTTATTATAGACCATATGCCGGAGGAACATTACCTTACCGGTATTAAAACTCTGAGGAGGCTCACCGAAGGGAATGTTTATCTCAGTCTGAGCACCGAATCTACTTCAAATGTGCTGAAAAAAACTCCAGGGGTCGAGATCAACTATTTCTCAGGACCTCATCCGGCAGGAAACGTAGGGATACAAATACATCATATTGACCCTGTTAATAAAGGGGATATAGTATGGTATGTTAACCTTCAGGATATAATATCAATAGGTCGACTGTTTAATGAAGGCAAGTATGCTCCCGATAAAATAGTCGCACTGGCTGGATCAGAGGTTGAAAAACCCAGGTACTATCGAACACGTACAGGCGCAAGCATTTCCACAATTATTAAAGGTAATATTCTCACAGTCAGGAGAGCAAGCTCAAATAATGTAAGGTATATCAGTGGAAATGTTCTTACGGGACAAAAGATAGAACCTGATGGTTACCTGGGCTATTACGACTCTACAATAACTGTCATTCCCGAGGGTAACTATTATGAGTTTTTTGGATGGATAACACCCGGATTGAATAAATTCAGCCTCTCACGAACATTCCTTACCTGGCTTATGCCCGGCAAAAAATATCGCCTCGATACAAATATGCACGGTGGTGAAAGGGCATTTGTTGTAACTGGTGAATATGAGAAAGTCCTTCCCATGGATATTTATCCCATGCAATTACTTAAATCAATACTTGTCGAAGACATCGATAAAATGGAACAACTGGGCATATACGAAGTAGCAGAAGAGGATTTTGCACTTTGCGAATTTATCTGCCCCTCCAAAATAGAGATACAGTCTATCATCCGTAAAGGACTTGACCTGATGGCTAAGGAGATGAGTTAAAACATTTAAAAGTATTATCTTAATAATGAAAGCATTAAGAAAACAAATAGATAAGATCAAACCTCATTTTGAGAAAGGTGGCAAGTTTGCAATATTTCGTTCTTTGTTCGATGCCATTGAAGTATTGATCTTCGTACCTGACAGGGTAACATCCAGGGGTTCTCATATAAGAGACGGTATTGATATGAAAAGGGTGATGATAACAGTGTGGATTGCCCTTATCCCTGCAGTCCTTTTCGGGATTTACAATATAGGTTTACAGTACTACCAGTCAATTAATGTGGATGCGGGCTTCTGGCAAATGGTGTGGTTCGGATTCCTGAAATTCCTCCCGCTTTTGCTGGTTAGTTATATTGTGGGACTTGGTATTGAAATAATCTTTGCGCAGATAAGGGGGCATGAAGTGAATGAAGGTTATTTTGTAACCGGACTGCTCATACCTCTTATTGTGCCTGTCGATGTACCGCTATGGCAGCTTGCCCTGGCAGTGGTGTTCGCCGTTATCATTGGCAAAGAGGTTTTTGGGGGTACCGGTATGAATATCCTCAATCCTGCACTGGTGGCAAGAGCATTCCTTTTCTTTAGCTACCCCAAATGGATGTCAGGCGATCTCGTCTGGATAGCCAACCTTGTGAAAGGTGAAGGTGTCCCTGATACTTTTTCAGGAGCCACGCCCCTGGCACAGGCTGCACTGTATGAAGTTGACAGCATGCCCTCCGTAATGCAAATGTTCATTGGAACAATACCAGGTTCAGTGGGCGAAACATCAACCATTGCGATTCTATTAGGAGCCGCTATACTGATATACACAGGCGTTGGTAGCTGGAAAATAATAGTAAGTGTATTTGCAGGAGGACTGGGAATGGGGTTGCTGCTGAATGCCTTCGCGGTAAATCCTTATATGGAAATACCTGCCTATCAGCACTTTGTGATGGGTGGCTTTGCTTTTGGAGCAGTGTTTATGGCTACCGACCCGGTGAGCGGTAGCCAGACTGAAACAGGTAAATGGATATATGGATTGCTTATAGGTATACTTGCAATCCTGATCAGGGTCCTGAATCCGGCATTCCCCGAAGGGATGATGCTGGCAATACTGTTTATGAACGTATTTGCCCCACTGATCGACTATTATATCGTGCAGGCAAACATCAGGAGAAGATTAAAAAGGGCGAAAAGTAATTAAAAGATATTTGCAATGAAACAATTCAGTAACAGGTATATATTCATCTTTGCAACAGTCATGGTTGCCATTGTTGCTCTGGTACTGTCCTCTGCTGCCTTGCTACTTCAGCCATTGCAGGAGAAGAATGCAGAAATAGAGAAAAAACGAAATATCCTCGCTTCGGTAGGCGTAGAAGCGACAGAGGATAATGCAGAGAAACTTTATGAACAGTATATTATCGGGTCTTTTGTCCTGGACAACACAGCCGAAAAAGTAGAGGGTGTTGATCCTTTTAATGTGGATGTCAGGAAAGAACAGAGAAAACCCATTGAAGAACAGGTCTTCCCCGTATTTGTAGCCACTTTGGAAGACGGCAGCAACACCTATATAATGCCCCTGGAAGGTAAAGGCCTGTGGGGTCCCATTTATGGCTATATATCTCTCAAAGATGACCTCAGAACAATTAACGGGGTGACATTCGATCATAAATCGGAAACCCCCGGACTGGGTGCTGAGATCAATGAAAGCTGGTTCGAAGCTCAGTTTATTGATAAAAAACTCTTCGAAGATGGTGACTTCGTTAGTATAACAATACAAAAAGGCGGAGCTGAAGAAGGCGATCCTCATGCCGTGGATGCGGTATCGGGAGGTACCATTACAAGTAAAGCACTTGAAGCAATGTTGTATGACTGCCTCGCTAATTATGTTGAATTCCTGAAAAAAAATAGTGAATAAGATATGAGCAAAGAAAAAGAAAGAGAACCATTGTTCTCAGCCAAAAACCTGAAACTGCTGAAAGATCCGCTGGGTGAAAATAACCCGATAACCGTACAGGTGCTGGGTATATGTTCTGCTCTTGCAGTAACGGCCAAACTGAAGCCTGCAGTTGTTATGGCAATATCTGTTGTAGTCGTTCTTTCAGTGTCAAACGTGATAGTGTCAATATTCAGGAAATCAGTACCACCACGAATAAGGATTATCTTCCAGCTGGTCGTTATAGCCATGATGGTTATCCTTGTCGATCAGGTGCTTAAAGCATTTGCCTTTGAGGTAAGTAAACAGCTTTCAGTGTTCGTGGGACTGATTATTACTAACTGTATAATCATGGGCCGGCTCGAGGCTTTCGCCCTGGCTAATAAACCATGGGAATCATTCCTTGACGGTCTGGGCAACGCAGCAGGATACGGACTGATCCTGATCATAGTGGGATTCTTCAGGGAATTCCTTGGCTCTGGTACTATCTTCGGATACCATATGATGGAAAAAATAGGTATCTATAATATAGGTTATGAAAATAATGGCTTCATGATCCTGCCGCCTATGGCCCTGATAACGGTGGGAATTATTATCTGGGTCCAGCGAAGCCGGAACAAGGATCTGATTGATAAAAGTTAAAACCGGGAATAATGGAAAATATAGTCAATATTTTTGTAAGGTCGGTCTTTATAGACAATATGGTCTTTGCATATTTCCTTGGGATGTGCTCATACCTCGCAGTGTCGAAAACAGTGAAGACCTCCGTAGGTCTGGGTGTTGCCGTTGTATTCGTGCTTACAATTACCGTTCCTGTAAACTACCTTATTCACAATTACCTGCTGAAAGAAGGTGCACTGAAATGGCTGAGCGAGTCCTTTGAAGGAATAAATCTTAGCTTCCTCTCTTTTATAATGTTCATCGCTGTTATCGCATCAATAGTACAACTGGTCGAAATGGTGGTTGAGAAATTCACCCCGGCTTTGTATACATCACTCGGTATATTCCTTCCACTTATTGCAGTTAATTGCGCAATACTTGGAGGATCATTGTTTATGGTTGAAAGGGAATATGCTAATATCGGCGAAGCAACAGTATTTGGGTTTGGCTCAGGCGTGGGATTCCTGCTGGCAATAGCAGGAATAGCAGCAATTAGAGAAAAAATACAGTATTCAAATGTGCCGGCGCCGCTGAGAGGACTGGGAATAACATTTATTATTACCGGGCTTATGGGAATTGCTTTCATGAGCTTTATGGGTATTAAACTGTAAAATTGCATAATTATGATATTAGCTACATCCACGATAGGTCTTATCGGAATAAGTATACTGGTTTTCCTTGTAGTAATACTGCTACTCGTTATTATACTGTTGTATGCAAGGAAGAAACTGGTACCGCAGGGTGATGTTAAACTGAAGGTAAACGATCGCGAAATGATCGTGCCACCCGGTAATAACCTTATGGCAACCCTTTCAAATAACGATATATTCCTCCCTTCAGCATGCGGGGGAGGCGGAACCTGCGGACAGTGTAAATGCCAGATCCTTGAGGGTGGAGGTTCAATATTACCGACAGAAACAGGGTTCTTTACCCGTAAGGAACAACAGAATTACTGGCGCCTGGGTTGCCAGGTAAAAGTAAGGCAGGACATGGTTATAAAACTTCCTGAAGAAATTCTTGGTATTAAGAAATGGGAGTGTGAAGTGTTGTCAAATAAAAATGTGGCAACATTCATCAAGGAATTCATGGTTAAACTGCCTGAAGGGGAATCAATGGATTTCAAGCCGGGTGAATACGTGCAGATCGATGTTCCTAAATTCGACATCTCATTTAAAGATATGGATATCGAAGAAGAATTCAGGGATGAATGGGATAAATATAATATGTGGGGCCTGAAAACTAAAAACTCCGAAGAGACAATGAGGGCCTATTCTATGGCAAACCACCCCGCCGAAGGAAATATTATTATGCTTAATATTCGTATAGCAACTCCTCCCTGGGATAGGAAAAAGAATCAGTTCATGAACGTGCCTCCCGGTTTATGTTCATCCTACGTCTTTACACGTAAACCCGGGGATAAGGTCATGATTTCAGGTCCTTTCGGGGATTTCCATATTAAGGATACTGAGAACGAAATGATCTATATTGGCGGTGGAGCTGGTATGGCCCCCCTGAGGTCACATATATACCACCTTTTCCACTCACTGAAAACCGGCCGTAAAGTATCATACTGGTATGGAGCACGGTCACGGCGCGAAATATTCTATGAAGAAGAATTCAGGGCTATAGAAAAGAAATTCCCAAATTTTAAATTTAACCTGGCACTTTCAGAACCCTTGCCGGAAGATAATTGGGAAGGCTATACAGGATTTATCCACCAGGTGCTGTATGATGAGTACCTGAGTAAACTGGAAGAACCTGAAGAAATTGAATATTACTTCTGTGGGCCACCCCTTATGAACGATGCAGTAATTAAATTGCTGTACGATATGGGTATACCTGATGAGAATATAGCATTTGACGACTTCGGAGGATAAAATAAAAAAGAGGGCTGTTTGGGACAGCCCTCCTTCATTCTTATCCTTTGAAGATAGGGGGAAAGGGGAATATGAAAACATATCTTCATGACAAATCTATCATTTTATTTCTATTCCTCCATATCTTTTTGGCGAACCATAATAAATAATACATAAAAGCATGTTTTCCTTACAGGAAAGTAAATTTCCTATTCTTTCATATATTAATTATTTTCGAAATGAATTAATATCTGTGAGATGAGTAGGAAATATTTATTGTTAATCTTTTTTATTATTACGGCTCTGTCTGCCTGTCAGACAGAAAAAAATTTTGAATATAAACTCCAGGGCTTTACACAGGGAACAAGCTATTCTGTTATCTGGTATGATACCAGGGGTGCTGATGACCGTGAAGTGGGTAATGACATATATGACTTGCTCACAGCAGTCGATAGTTCATTATCCACCTATAATATGGGGTCGGTAATTTCACTGGTCAATAGAAACGAAGAAGTTGTCCTCGATACCTTATTCTTGAAAGTGTTTAATAAGTCTTACGAGATATGGTTACTCACAGAAGGTGCCTTCGATATAACCGCAGCTCCCCTTATCAATGCCTGGGGCTTCGGACCAGATGCAACAAAAAGATTTAATGAAAGCATCAAGGACAGACTCATGGAACTCGTGGGAATGGATAAAATAAAAATTGTGGATGGTATGGTGATTAAGAGTGATCCCGACATGTGCCTGGATGTTAATGCTATAGCACAGGGATACACCGTAGACCTGATTTATGGATACCTTTCAGCAAGGGGACTTGAAAGCTACCTTGTGGAAGTAGGAGGAGAAGTACGGACCAGGGGGACAAAACCCGATGGGAGACCATGGATAATAGGACTTGATAAACCAAGCGATGGAAATATATCACCCGGGCTATACAGGCAGGCTGATATTAAGCTTGTTGATAAAGCCCTGGCAACGTCAGGCAACTACAGGAAATATTATATCGAAGATGGAATAAAATATTCACATACCATTGATCCTAAAACAGGCTACCCGGTACGACATCAATTACTCAGCGCAACAATAATTACAGATGATTGCATGACTGCTGATGCCCTTGCCACTGCTTGCATGGTTATGGGACTGGAAAAGGCCAAGGAGTTTATACATAAAATAGAAGGCCTGGAAGCTTATCTGGTTTATTCAGGTAAAGATGGGGATTTTAATACCTGGTTTACCGATGGAATGATTAATTACCTGTCTGATTGATCACTTGATACCCCCGCAGGAAGAACAACCGGGGAAATCATCGGTTGGATTACAGCCGACATCAATGCTCTGAGCACACCTGATACCTCGCTTGGCCATCTCTTTGTTTCGGCCTATGTGCGTTTCCGGAAACCGGCCACCCCTAACGAACATGATTCTAACCGCCAGGCCCAGAAGGGCAACTGCTACCAATAAAATACTTAAAATCAATAATTTTAAAAACATAACCAGTTAAATTCCTCTCTTCTGATTTGTAAAACCCAAATTTAATAAAACAAATTGAATCTCATTATTAAAACAAGAGGGGAATATTTTTGTTTAATAATTGAAAGACTTTTAGTAAACGTTATTCGGCGGTTAGTTCTATTTTTGAATAAATGTTATTTTTATATAATTAACCTCCTAACCTGAACAAATAAACAGTAATGAAAAAACAGGAGAAAACTCAAAAGAAGTTTGACAGTAAAGAAGTATTATCTGATTATAAACTGGCGAACCTGAGCCGGAACCTTAGCGTTATAGGAAGGCGTGAAGTATTGTCCGGTAAAGCCAAATTCGGCATTTTTGGCGATGGTAAGGAAATAGCCCAGATTGCACTGGCAAAACAGTTTAAGAATGGTGACTGGAGATCAGGCTATTACCGTGATCAGACATGGATGATGGCAATGGGGCTCTTCGATGCAGAAGGATTCTTTCATCAACTGTACGGTAATACGGATAAGGAACTGAACCCCGGCAACGGAGGCAGGGTGTTCAATAACCACTTCTCCACACCTAATATAAACCCTGATGGTAGCTGGAAGGAACTGACGAAACTGAAAAACTCATCAGCTGATCTGTCACCTACAGCAGGGCAGATGCCCAGGTTAGTCGGACTGGCATATGCATCAAAAATTTTCAGGGAAAACAAAGAACTCGCAAAGTATAAAAGCTTTTCAATTAATGGTAATGAAGTGGCTTTTGGCTCAATAGGGGATGCAAGTACATCGGAAGGATATTTCTGGGAGGCAGTAAATGCTGCAGGCGTACTGCAGATACCCATGGCATTGTCTATATGGGATAATGGCTTCGGGATATCTGT
This sequence comes from Bacteroidales bacterium, assembly GCA_016928075.1. Lineage (GTDB taxonomy): Bacteria > Bacteroidota > Bacteroidia > Bacteroidales > VadinHA17 > UBA9300. The sequence goes on from JAFGLJ010000003.1 coordinate 12,199, forward strand.
GCCAAAGAAATACCAGACAACAAAAGGCGACATCTCAGAAATACTGAAGGGTTTTGAAAGTCGTAAGAAAGGGGAAGGAATACGAATTTATAAGGGCAGGGGATGGGATTATCCAGGACTGGTCGAAATGTATGAAAAAGGTGTGGAAGAGTGCCGTCGCGATCATGTACCGGTGATATTTCATATTGATGAAGTAACACAACCGCTGGGCCATTCAACTTCAGGATCGCATGAGAGGTATAAGGATGAAGAAAGATTGCAATGGGAAAAGGATTTTGATCCGATAAAAAAAATGAGGGAGTGGATATTGGCTGAAGGGCTGGCAACGGAAAAAGAACTTGATGAACTTGAAAAGGAAGCTGATAACGAGGCTAAAGAAGCACGTAAGAAAGCATGGAATGCATTCCAGGAACCAATAAGAATAGAACGGGATGCGCTTGTTAAACTTGTAAAAGAAAAAAACTGCAGGTGCGATAACAAAGGGAAAGAAGATTCTATCCACAATATCATAGATGACCTTCAAAAGGTTTTGCACCCTATTCGTAAAGATAATTTTGTTGCTGCACGACGTATAATACGTAATGTATGCAGCGATTGTACTAAAAAGAAAAGCCTTAAAAATGACCTGCAGGCATGGCTTAAAAGAAACAAAGAAGACGGATATCAGAGGTATAACACCTACCTGTATAACCAGACCGACAGGTCAGCTCTTAAGGTAAAACCAATAGAACCTGTATACTCAGATAATTCACCCATTGTGCCGGGTCGGGAAATACTTCGCGATAACCACGATGTGCAATTCTCCAAGAATCCATTGCTGCTTACCTTCGGTGAGGATGCCGGTAAGATTGGTGGTGTGAACCAGAGCTATGAAGGACTGCAGTCAAAATACGGGGAGCTCAGGGTCACCGATACAGGTATAAGGGAAGCAACAATACTGGGGCAGGGAATAGGTCTTGCACTAAGGGGGCTCAGACCTATAGCCGAGATACAGTATCTCGACTACCTGCTTTATGCGCTTCAGGGATTAAGTGATGATCTGGCAACAACTCATTATCGTACCGCCGGCAATATGGTGGCACCTCTAATAGTCAGTACAAGAGGTCACAGGCTTGAAGGTATCTGGCATAGCGGATCACCAATTGCCATGCTGATAAATTCGGTCAGGGGTATGTATGTTTGCGTGCCCCGCGATATGACAAGGGCTGCCGGTTTTTATAATACCCTCCTGGAAGGGGAAGACCCGGGAATAGTTATTGAACCTCTCAACGGGTACAGACTGCGCGAAAAACGCCCTGATAATATAGGTGAATACAGAATCCCATTGGGTGTGCCGGAAGTATTGACCGAAGGTAATGATATTACCGTTGTATCTTACGGGTCAACCCTGAAGATAGCCATGGAAGCGGTTGAACAGCTGAATAAACATGATATATCTGTTGAATTGATTGATGTGCAGACATTACTGCCATTTGATATCAATAAAGTAATACTTAAATCAATTAAGAAAACAGGCAAAGCTCTGTTTGTGGATGAGGACGTTCCGGGTGGTACAACAGCCTATATGATGCAGCAGGTACTGGAAAACCAGAATGGATGGTTCTATCTCGACAGTCAGCCAAGAACACTTGCTGCTAAGGAACACAGGCCTGCGTATTCAACAGACGGCGATTACCTGTCAAAACCTTCTGCAGAAGATATCTTTGATACGGTGTATGCAATGATGAGGGAAGTTAAACCCGGGAAATATGTCGATTTCCTTGCATAGTCCGGTCATAGTACAGGTATATCTTATTCGACCATGGTTTGACGACCGGCGTCCTTGTCGTCACTGAACCGCCTTATCTTAATATTAAAAGCGGCCATGAAAATACTCATGAAAGGACTTATTATATTGAAGAAGCAGTATGGCAGATATGTGAATGTTGATACCCCCAGTACCCCCGATTGTGTAGCACCACAGGTATTCCATGGTATGAGAACCGAAGTGACAGTTCCCGAATCTTCAAGAGACCTGCTCAACAGTTCTGGCTTGAATCCCATTTCCTTGAATATCTTGGCGAACATGCGACCGGGAACAACTATGGCCAGGTACTGGTCAGAGGCAGTGGCGTTGAAGAAAAGACATGTGCCCACTGTGGCACCTACCAGGCTTCCGGCATTGTGTACAACTTTCATGATATAAGAGGTGATCTTAATGAGCATACCCGCTGATTCCATAACTCCACCGAAAACCATAGCCGTGATAATAAGCCATATTGTGTTGAGCATGCCGGCCATACCCCGGGTCGACAGTAATTCATTTACAGCACTGTTCTCTGTACTTACAGAAACACTCCCGAACATTGTACGCATAACACTTATATAGGATTGCTTGACATAATTGCCTTCTGTACCGGCTACTTCCCTTATTACATCAGGCTGGAGAATAACTGCAAATACTGCACCTGCCAGCGTGCCGGCAATGAGGGCAGGCAGGGGAGGGACTTTCTTTACTATTATGAAAATAAGAAAGGCAGGAACGATAAGAAGGATAGGACTTACATTGAACTTATTGTCAATGGCAGTAAGTACTACATCCACATCAGCACCATTAGAGTCAAGATTGTTGGCAAGACCAATAATAAGGAAAATAATCAGGGTAATCAGTATGCTCGGACCCGTGGTAAGTACCATATACCTTATATGTGTAAACAGGTCCGTGCCGGCCATCGCGGGAGCAAGGTTGGTGGTGTCTGATAATGGAGACATCTTGTCCCCGAAATAAGCACCAGATATTATAGCTCCTGCCACAAGACCTTTATTGAAACCAAGCGTGGTGCCTATACCCAGTAAAGCTATACCTATGGTTGCAACAGTCGACCATGAACTGCCTGTGGCCAGTGATACTATGGCACATATTATTACACTGGCAAAAAGGAAAATGGTAGGATTAAGTATCTTCAGACCATAATATATGAGCATGGGTACAACACCACTGATCATCCATGTACCCGCAAGTGAACCTATGAGAAACAATATAAGTATCGAAGGCATGGCTGAGCCAATACTTTTTACTATTGTTGCCCTGATAGATTTCCAGTTATGACCCAGCCTTACTGCAAAAAGACCTGCAACAGTGGCTGATAAGACAAGAGCTATCTGGTTGGCACCGGAAAGCGTGTCATCCCCAAAATACCTGACATTGAATGTAAGAAGTATAATTAATAATATAATCGGGATTAATGCCTCCAGCAGCCGTGGTTCCCTTATATCTTTCGTCATAAACGTCTGTCAGTTTAAAGAAGCCACAATATAGAATTTTTTTACCTTTTATCCATCATTCCATAATTCCGTATAAAATAATCTTTGACTTTACTTTTATTTTTGAATATCTTGTTGTATTATTGATATCTATGAAACAGGGTATAGACTTTTTTGCAATAAGGCCGGAAGACAAAATACCGGAAAAAGGAAGGTTACTGATATCAGAACCTTTCCTTCCGGATACTTTTTTTAACCGGACCCTGGTATACCTTACTGAGCATAATGAGAAAGGTTCGGTCGGCTTTATTATTAACAAGTCAATAAATATTAAGGTTAGTGATGCCCTGGAAGGATTCCCGGGATGGAATGAAAAACTTACCATGGGTGGCCCTGTGGCACCAGATACTCTCCATTACCTTCATACACTTGGTAATCTTATTCCCAATAGCGTCTGGGTGGCTGATAATATCTACTGGGGAGGAAATATTGAAGTTATAAAGGACCTTATCAACTCCGGTAAGGCAGGATCAGGGGATATACGTTTTTTCCTGGGTTATTCGGGTTGGGGTGAAGGACAGCTGGAAAGAGAGCTGAAAGAAAATTCCTGGATCATTGCCGATGTGGATCCAGAGGTTGTTATGAAGTACAGGAAGGATGACAGCTGGAAGACAGTCCTGCGCTCATTGAATAAAAAATACAGGATATGGGCCGAGTTCCCCGAAAGCCCCGAAATGAATTAATGTAGTATTTTGTAAACCAGCTCCTTGAGTAAATCCCCTTCAGAGCTGGATAAATTCCCAACCCCTTTTGATTTCATGTCAAACTCGCGCAATAAACTGATAATACTGATTACCTTGCCGTGACTGTAATTGCGCGATGCCAATTCGTAGTCACTTACAAAATACGGGCTAATCCTGAGAATTGATGCTGCATTATTTCTTGACTTGTCTTTCAGATTATGATAGATTAGCAGCTTCCTGAAAAAAGAAAAAATGGCTGCCATGGTAACCTGCAACGGGTTATCTTTAGGATTATGACCAAAATGATTGACTATAAGGTTGGCCTTGAGAAGGTCTTTACGGCCCAGTGCATTCTGCAGTTCAAAATTATTGAAATCCTTACTTATACCTATGAACTTTTCAATATCCGCAGCTGTGATCCTGCGCTCACCCTCGTGTAATGATATCATTAGCTTGCCAAGCTCATTTACTATACGTGAAAGATCAGACCCCAGGTATTCAGTTAATATATGACTCACATTTCTCTCAGCTTCAATATTGTGCTCCTGGAAATAATCTTCAATCCAGTCGGGTACCTGGTAATCCCTTAAACGTTCTGACAGGTATAATTCAACATTTTTGTTCCTGTCAAGTGCTCTGTATAAAGATGTCCGTTTATCAAGCCTGCGGTATTTGTAACTTATTACCAGCACCGTACTGTCGAGCGGATGGTCTAAATAACTGGTCAGCAGATCAAGGTCTTTGAGGTAATGGGCTTCTTTCACAATAACAACCTGCTGGTTGGCCATCATAGGGAAACGGCGGGCGGTATTTATGACAGATGGCATATCGGTTTCTTCACCGTAAAGGACTACCTGGTTAAACGACTTTTCCTCATCCGTAAGAACATTATCCTCAATGAAATCAATTATGAGGTCAATATAATAAGGCTCGTCACCATGCAGGAAGTATACATTCTTGTATATCTTCTTACTTAAGTCTGAGATTATCCTGTTATAATTCTCCTTCATGATTAAACTCTCAGGTGTTTTACTGATATGGCATTTTCCTTTATTTCCTTAAGCGTTGCAATGCCTATACTTAAATGGATTTCAGTATAGTGATCGGTTGTCTTTTTATCGCTCTGTTCAGTTTTTATCCCTGCTGATATCATTGGCTGGTCACTGACGAGCAACAGGGCTCCCGTAGGTATCTCGTTGGCAAATCCAACGGTGAAGATAGTGGCCGTCTCCATGTCAATGGCCATAGCACGTGTCTTCTGCAGGTATTTTTTGAATCTGTCATCGTATTCCCATACACGCCTGTTTGTTGTGTACACTGTACCTGTCCAGTATTCCAGTGAATGCCTGTTGATGACAGATGCGAGTGCTATCTGAAGCTTAAATGATGGTAAAGCAGGTACCTCCAGGGGCAGGTAATCATTAGAGGTGCCTTCGCTCCTTATGGCTGCGATTGGCACTATAAGATCCCCGACTTTGTTTTTCTTCTTCAAACCCCCGCATTTACCAAGAAAGAGAAGAGCTTTTGGCTTTACTGCTGATAAAAGATCAGTAATAGTAGCGGCATTGGGGCTCCCCATACCAAAATTAATTATCGTAATACCTTCTGCCGTGGCATTAGGCATGTTCCTCCCGGTACCAATGACTTCAACATTGTGCTTATCGGCAAATAACTGTACATAGTTCTGGAAATTGGTCAGCAGTATGTACTTGCCAAATTCTTCAATCTTCTTTCCGGTATACCGTGGCAGCCAGTTGTCAACTATTTCAGCTTTTGTTTTCATACATTTAAAATCTTCATGTTCGTTTCAAAGGGTATCCGGAATTGTATTTATCTGAATATATTTGTTTCTTGTTTAGATAACATTAAGAATTCAAAAATACAAAAACTCGGGTGAAAGAACTTAACCTGCCTGCATATTCAGTAAAATTCAAGTCGGGAGAAGATGGCAAAGCATTGATATTCGATGAAATACGTAAAAAATATGTAGTGCTCACTCCTGAAGAATGGGTGCGGCAGCATTTTGTTAATTACCTGGTGACCGAGAAATCATACCCCAGGGGACTGGTGGCTGTGGAGGTGATGTTTAAAATGAATAAGCTTATAAGGAGAGCTGATATCCTGATCTATAATAAAAAAGGTGAACCGGTGCTTATCGTTGAATGTAAAGCACCGAAGGTTAAGATAAGTGCTGCGGTGTTTGACCAGATAGTGGCTTATAATATTAAGTTCAGGCTGAAATATATAGTGGTAACAAACGGGTTGCAGCATTATGCCTGCTCAACAGACCTTGAAACAGGGGAATGGTCATTCCTTGATGCTATACCTGATTATGAAGCATTAATACTTGGTATATAAAATGATAGATGTATGTTGTGCCATAATAAGAAATGATGATTCCGAAATACTGGTAGTACAGAGGGACGAACAAACTGACCATCCTCTGAAATGGGAATTCCCCGGTGGTAAAATAAAGGAATCGGAAAGCGCGGATGAAAGTATAATAAGGGAGGTGGATGAAGAATTATCAATGGATATTGTTATTACAGATCAGTTATCTGTAGTTGAATATGATTACGGCATTAAGCAGGTGCGCCTTTTCCCGTTTGTGTGTGATACACTTTCTGATGAACCGGTGCTTATTGAGCATATACAATATAAATGGGTTGAACCCGCCGGTCTTCAGCATATAGACCTGTGCGAAGCAGATATACTTGTTGCCAGGGAATATCTCGATAGGTATAACCCGCACAGAGAAGGTATTGGTATGGAATCACGCCAACCGAACCATGCAACCGGACAACAGATCAGGGAGATGCTTACTGAAAGAGGAGGCTATGACGCCTGCGATATACTGGCTGAAAATATCATTGAAAACCAGGAAATCCTGGATTTAATGGTTGATTATTCATTTTCTGAAGATAAACAGCTCGCTTTCAGGGCATCATATTGTATTACCAGGGCTGAGGAAAAAGTTCCGGGCATTACAGAAAAATATTATGGTTTCTTTGCTGAATCATTAATGCAGCTGGATAATGAATCAGTCATAAGAGCCTTCCTGAAAATACTTAATACATATGATTTTAATAAGCTTAATGAAGATCATCATGGCTTTATTGCAGACAGCTGTTTTGGATGGCTTAACAGCGGCAAGTCATCAATTGCAATAAAGGCATATTCCATGGATGCCCTGTATAAACTCAGTGTTATTTACCCTGAGCTGGTTACCGAACTGAGGTCATCAATCCTGAGGGTAATAGAAGATGGTTCCGCGGGCATAAAAGCCCGCGGAAAACAACTTCTAAAACTCCTTCCATCCTGATTTATTCGCGATAATTAGTCAGATTCGTATTAATCCGCCCCGTGTTCTGAACTTCTCGAAAGACCCGCATTCCACCTCTTTCCCTGCTCCCTGCTCCCTGCCCCCTGCCCCCTGCCCCCTGCTCCCTGCCCCCTGCTCCCTGCTTAATCCCGCCTCTCATAATTCATAATTCATAATTAATCAGTACCAGCTCCTCTGCCTCATCTTATTCTTATCATTCACATCATTGGCGTCAAGAACAAACATTCCCCTGCCATGCGTGGCAATAATGATCATGTTATCTCTTGGATGTATTTGCAGATCGTGAACGTAGGCATATGGAAGATCGCCGAGCACCTCGTAATTCTCCCCTCCGTCCTTGCTCACGTAAACACCTGCATCAGTACCGACATAAAGTATATTCCTGTTCACCGGATCTTCCCTGATGACGTTAACGGGACCGACAGGTATATTACCCGAAATATCGGTCCATGTATCACCAAAATCAGTGGATTTCCATACATACACCTGGAAGTCATCATCACGCCTTCCTGTCTGGGTCATATAAACTGTACCGAGGTCATACATCGAAGCTGTCAGTCTCGAAACCCATCTTTCAGGTACAGGATCGCTGCGTATTTCTGTCCAGTTCTTACCACCGTCTTTTGTTCTCCATACCCTGCCATCGTCGGTTCCAGCATAAAGAAGACCGAATTTAAGGGGTGACTCATCAAAGGCAGAAATGGTCTGGTAACTGATGTCACCCATCTTCTCAGGATCATTATAACTGAGATCGGGGCTGATATACTCCCATGTGTCACCCTGGTCTCTTGACATAAGTACATATTGCATGCAATGGTATACAATATCCTGGTTATGACGCGATACCATGGTTGGTGCAACCCATTGTCCCCTGAGTCTTGGTTCATCATTGTAGGTGGCAGGCAGTATTTCTTCCTGGCTCTCGGGGTATGTATCCAGTTTGGCCCTTGCGAGGTTTCCATAGAATGAGCTGGCATAAAGGGTATTATTGTCATCTTTGTTTATAGCATGTGTTGTGCCTTCTGCACCCAGGCAATGCGGCCATTCTGTTGCCTGTACATTGTCGCGGCCCCGGCTGAGGTCAACTGTTGTGTAAAAACTGTGGTGATCCTGTATCGAGCCGAATACCCTGAAAGGTGTGCTCATATCATATTCAATATTGTAAAACTGGGCCAGTGGGAGTTCCTCGATGGGGTACTTCCATGTTTCTCCCCCATCATATGAAATGGTTAATCCACCGTCCTGGACATTGAGCACATAATTACCGTTACTGGGATCTATCCACATACCGTGATGATCAGCATGAGGTCCGCGCAGGCGTTCGAAAGTTTTACCTCCGTCAGTGCTTTTGCTAAGCGGTACACCCAGGATATAAACCGTATTCTCATCTGTGGGATCTACCCTTATCTGGCCGAATACCCAGCCATATGTTCCTGAATGCCTTTCCATGTATGTTTTCATCTCCGGTGTTAAACCGCTCACCTGCCTCCAGTTTTTTCCACCGTTATCAGTTCTGTAAACAGTAGCTCCTTTTATGACATCCTGCCTCTGGCGCCCGTATGAATCCAGTTCACCCGGCGTGGCAGGATAGGCAACCTCATAGTTATCCACAAGAGCATAAAGAATATCAGGATCAGTGACTGAAATATCTATACCTATACGGCCAAGCCTGTTGGGCTCGGGCAGGCCATTAATGATTTTTTCCCATGTCCTGCCACCATTGGTCGATTTCCATATGGCACAGTTTTTTGTTGTTTCATATGTCCGGGGATCATTCCACTTTAACCTCATCCTTTCCCATGTTGTGCAATAAACGGTGTTTGGCTGGCGTGGATCGAGAACAAGATCAAAGACACCGGTCATCTCATCAAGATAAAGTATCTTCTCCCATGTCTTCCCTCCATCGGTGGTCTTAAATAATCCCCTTTCTTCATTCGGCGTCCATTCATGACCCGTGGCTGCCACATATACCATATCCGAGTTTTTTGGATTGATTCTTATCCGTCCTATGGTCATGGTATTCTCCAGGCCCATATTCTTCCATGTCTTTCCGCCATCAGTGGTTTTGAAAACCCCGCAGCCAGAATTTGAACTTCTGAAAATATTGGCCTCGCCGGTGCCTACCCAAACAACATCTGGATTGTTGGGATCAATGGCTATATCACCAATAGATGCCGTGGGCATATCATCAAATACAGGCTCAAACGTGCTGCCTTCATTTTCTGATTTCCATACCCCGCCCGATGCTGATCCGATCCAGATTGTATATGACTTGCCTCTGGGTGTGACAGCCTCAACATCAGTACAACGTCCGCTGATATTGGTCGGACCTATGTATTGCCAGTGAAAATCCTTGAAAGTAGATTTTTCCTTCATGGCTGTGTGTTTGGCAAACATATCTGCTTTTTCTTTCCCTGTTAGTACAGGTTCTTTGGTCTGTGCCTGTAAGCTGAAGCAATAAATACTGGCCAGCAGAAACAGGACTAAAATTTTGATTGTTTTTTTCATAACATTTTTAGTGTTTACAGTATAAAGGATAATGAAATATTAAATTAATATCATAGAGTAAATTTAAGTGAAAAAATAATAACCGACAGGTTTATATAATGTGTTCTATAAAATAAAAACAGGTTTACCGGGGATGGCAAACCTGCTTTTAAAACCTAAAACCTGAGAATTGGAAAGAAATTTTTAGTCTTCTTTTGCGTATATCATACCGTAATCCTTAATTAACTTCGGAAAGTATACCGATATTAAGCTTAAGTATCCGGTTTCAGTCATTGGAGCTCTTGTTATAACCTTCTGGTGATAATATTCCAGCCTGTCGAGGTTTTGCTCTGAAGTAGAATACCCTTCCCCTGCAAAGCGTTCGTCTATTTGCCTGGCCCCAAAAAAATTATTATTACAGATATATTCAATTACAAGATCCTCGGAGATAACAAGGAACCGTGTTATACCTTCTTTATTATCATCAACAACTACCGTAAGTGAGTCAGGTGAATTTTCATACCATATCCGGTATGCCCTCAGGGGCTCACCCTTTATCATTTCAAATTGTTCAGCCTTATCAATTGTGTAAATGCCCAGCTCACTGTTGGTATTTCCCTGTGCAACCGGCATTTTCACTTCACCCGCAAATGCAAATGATGTTATAATAAGAATTAAAAAAGTTAGGTTAAATATTTTTTTCATGGCATTCTTAATTCTTTCTGGTGTAACAAATAGATAGTCCTTATTTATTTCTTATTCTCATCTAAAAGACCCCTAAACTCACAAAGTGTTGCAAAAAGAAATGTTATTTTTCATTAACATTAGAATCCCCCTTTCGAAGAGGATATGAATGAAGAATATCGATTGAAGATTTAAGATTGCAGATTTAAGATTGCAGATTTAATCCTTAAATCTGAAATCGTTGATCTATATTCTTCAATCAGGCCTAAACTCCCAATTGATGAGATACCATAATCCCCTTAATAAATGCAAACAGTAGTAATATGAATATAATTGCCAACCCGATAATTATCCATACCCTGTATTTCCTTACCCACTTGTCCCTGGCAGTAACCCTGTCAAGTGCATTATTCTGAAGATCAGAGTAATAATCCCTGTATTCATTTATTACTCTGCTGAGACTCAGTTTGTTCACGCCGTACGTAAAAAAGAAGACTATAACTATAATTGCTGTGACAAGGGAAATATGATTTATCCTAAATGTACCTTCCACACTGTCTATCATCATATTAAGTGCAAGAATCAGGATAATTATAGAAGCCGAGCAGATCCAGAGCCAGATCTCACAATTTATCCTCAGCAGCTTCAGCTTTTTCTGTATCGATTCCAGCAGGTCTCTAAAGACATAATCTGTCCTGTTGATCCTGTAAATGGTATTCAGACCGTAAAAAAAGAAAACAGATGCACTGATCAGCATTACTGTAGTAAGGATCAATAATGTACTATTATTTAGAAAAAGCGATAGATTATATGACAGCATAATAATTGATGCAAACTGTACAATCAGGTATGTTACTATATTAATTTTTACAGGTAGCAGTGACCTGTTCATTCTGGGTTTAATGATTGCCCTGATTCTTTCAGGCGAAAGATCCAGATTGTCATATGATTCTCTATTGCTGGTTTCCCATACTGAAAATATATCTGTTATCTTCATGGCTGTTTTTTTATAATTCGACTTCAATAACTGAGGCAAGTTTTCTCAGCTGTTCTTTAATTCGTACCATTTTTACACTTACGTTTTTTTCACTTATGCCCAGGATATCAGAGATTTCTGTATAGCTTTTCTTTTCCAGCCATAGCATAAGCAGGGCTTTATCAAATGGTTTAAGTTGGTTGATCAGATTATAAAGTACTTGTAAGAGATCTGTTGATTGCAAACCTGTCTCATCCACAATATCCATTTGCTGATAGTTATTTTCTTTTACAGGAAGCCTCCTTTTATTATAACGAATATATTGGAATGCAGTGTTAAGAGCCACCTTGTACATCCAGGTTGAAAAAACTGATTCATTTCTGAAGGTTGCGTATGACCTCCATAGCTGGTAAACAATCTCCTGGCTGAGATCCTCCTGGTCGCATCCCCGCTGGCAATAAACATTACATATCTTGTGAATGATATCTTTGTTCTTGCTTATCCGGTCAATAAATTCACCTTTATCCTTTTGCATGAAGTGTTTTCTTTATTAGTTACAGGGAGATATGATTTACTACAGGTGTGGGTGTACGTTTTTACTTCCTGTCCTCCTCTTTTTCAGGCTCTATGGGAGTAACATCCCCTATGAATATTATGGTGCTTCTCTTTAATGATGAAATTGTAAGATTTGCCTCGCCGCCGGGGCTAATATCCAGGTTGATAAGATATCTTTCAGAATTACTTTCAACAGAAAATCTTACAAGAACTCTATTACGGCTATCACTTTCTTCAATCATAATATCCTCCAGTTTACCATCAATGCTTATACCCGATCCTCTTTCTGTGTCGGCCATGTGCTGAATTCCGTAAAATGGCAGATCCGCCACTACATCATAATAATGAACAATAAGATAGTATCGGCCTCCCGCAATATCTATGGAAGGATATCCTGAACCGTAAGCTCTCTTGGCTGAAAATTTGTATAAACCGGAAAATGCCATCTCCTTCATTGCTTCGTAACCTTCCTTTATCTTCTTTTCCCTTTTCTCCCGGTATTTATCCATTCCACTGGTCAGTGCGGCACAATCAGTCAAAAGAACCGGTATAATGAGAATAAATACTAATCCTGTTAGTTTGCCTTTCATCACTTCAATCTATTGTACCTAAAAAATAAGAAATTTTTTCGTGATAACTCTAATTTCTATGTGATTCTTAACTTAGTTAAAAATTAAACCTTAATCATATCATTAATGAAGTACCTGCCAGTAGTATTAATTATAAGTACATTATTCATTTTTTCATGCGATAATGACCAAACCACCCCTGGGCCTATTAGTACAGAAACACTCCTTGAGGAACTTATTTCTCTGGAGCGATTGAGTTATTTCCCTGATAATAAATACAGAACAGTTCAATTCTCTTCATACGACAGGCGAAGTACCGTTTCCGGAAGGCCGGGATGGTTTAGTAATTCTGATGGTTTTGGAGCTGAGCCTGTGCCAGGATTCCTTGAAACCCTTACAGAACCTGATTCAACTGGTATCGGAGAATATCTTGTTTGTGATATCCGCGGCCCCGGAGCAATAGTACGTACCTGGACAGCCAGGATTAATGGGGAGCTTGACGTCTACCTCGATAATAAAAATAAACCCGTCTACTCAGGTAATGCTGAAAAGTTCCTGTGGAACACTGCCTGGGCTCTTGACACTGATAATGACAGCAGCTTCCTTGAATCTGTTTTCAGGCAGAATGATGCCTGCTATTTCCCCATTCCTTTCAGTAAAGGATGCCGTATTGTCTGGAGGGGAGACATAAATCAACTGCATTTTTACCATATCCAGATGCGACTTTACAATGATAATACTGAAATAAGATCATTTTCCAGGGATGACATCGACAATGCTGCCGGCCTTATTGAAAAGATTGCAGGCATATTTAATTATCCTGGCAGTGAAATTTCGGTTAATGGTAAAGTAGTTTCAGGAGAATTGGTGATACCTGCCGGTGAAGCTGGAATTGTTGATACACTATCAGGAACATGGCAAATTACCAGGCTTGCCTTCAGAATTAAATCGGGCGAAATAAATACCGGATTAAGAAAAAATATACTGAATATATTTTTTGATGATTCATCCATACCCCAGGTACATACCCCACTGGGTGATTTTTTTGGTGCAGCACCCGGGATTAATCCTTATTCCAGCCTGCCGTTCACAGTTAATGAGAATGGACTGATGATATGCCGGTTTCCCATGCCCTTTGAGCAGAAAGCACTTATAATGATAGAAAACCGTTCAGATGAAGATATGCATCTTCTTTACTCCTGCCGGTTTGAAAATTATGAATGGATTGAAGGCCGTTCAATGCACTTCAGGGCTAAATGGAGGATTGACAGGGAGATGACAGCCTCAAATGTTGATATACAGGATATACCATATATACTGGTGAAAGGAAAGGGAAGATTCGTAGGCGTGGCAGCTTTTATTAAAAATCCCAGTAGCGTTCCTTCGTCATGGGGTAACTGGTGGGGTGAAGGCGATGAAAAGATTTTCGTTGATGATGATATCAGCCCTTCTGTTTTCGGGACAGGATCAGAAGATTATTTTAACTACTCCTGGTCGTCAAGTGCACTTTTTGATCATATGTATTGCGGACAGCCACGTAATGATGGACCCGCAAACAGGGGTTTCGTGACAAATTACCGTTACCAGGTAATAGATGACATAGTCTTTAACTCAGGGTTTGCCTTCTTTATGGAGCTCTGCCATCACGGGATTGTACATGACTTTGATTACGGCAGGATTTGCTACTATTATGCACCCCCTGAGACTTTTGATGATAATATGAGGATTTCAGATGCCGACATTGGCATGCAATCGATGCCCAACTGGGATGCACCGGGAAAATACCTTGGTTCATCTGGTTATGAGTTTATTGAAGCAGAAGATATTGTGAGCCTTTATCCTGCTGACAGGTTGTTCTATGATTATTTATGGAGCGGGGGCAGGGCTTTCTTTAACACTTTCAGTTCAAAAGGCGATAGTTTTGAATTGAGATTCTCAATATCTGAAGCAGGTGAAAAAAGTGTACAATTGACTCTGGCCCACACACCCCTGAGCGGCAAGGTGAAAATATACATCAAAGGATTGGAGGAACAAACAGCAGTTGAAGCCGACCTGAAATCAGATTACAGGATATTATCAAGGAATCACAGCCTGAGAAGAACAGAATTGCAGCCCGGCAACTATTCTGTCATTATTGAAAACCTTGAAGATGGAACAAACCGCGTTGGAGTGGACTTCATATGGATTTAATCCCCCCCTTCAACTGAAGCAAAGCGGACTTTGTCATCCGAAGATTTATCGGAGGATGAGCTCGACGACCAGAAGGAGTCAACGGGTTAGGGGGATGTTTATATGTTTAACTAGTTTAATAGTTTAGGCGCAATCGCACGTCTCTACGGTTGTTAATAGTTGCAGTCTTCCCTCACAATTTCCTTTTTCCCCCGGCGTTCACTATGCTCTGCCGGGGTCTTCGCTTCGCTCCGACTTGTACCTTTTATCTTTTGTCTTTTATCTTTTGTCTTTTGCCTTTTGTCTTTTGTCTTTTATCTTTTGTCTTTTGCCTTTTGTCTTTTGTCTTTTGCCTTTTGTCTTTTGCCTTTTGTCTTTTGTCTTTTATCTTTTGTCTTTTATCTTTTGTCTTTTGTCTTTTGTCTTTTATCTTTTATCTTTTCGTTTTATCTTACACCTTAATTTTTTACCTATTGTCATGACCAGACATTTCAAATCAAGAGTTGAGAACATATTTTATCAAATGGCAGGCAATTATACCATCTCAACCCGCGTGCCGTACATCGTAGTGGATAATTTTCCAAGGCTCGGCCTCTTTACCGCACTCAGGTTCCTGGAGTGGGTGTCAGAGAACCCTGAAGGAGTGATTAGCCTGCCTACAGGGAAAACTCCTGAATATTTTATTAAATACACTCGCTACCTGCTGGATAACTGGGAGAAAAGAGATGTTAGAGATATACTTTCACGCTATGGATTGGAAAGCATGTCCAAACCCGATACCAGGGGACTTCAGTTTGTGCAGATGGATGAATTTTACCCGATAAACCCGGCACAGCATAACAGCTTCTATAATTACGTTCTTAATTTTTATATTGATGAGCTTGGGCTTGAACGTTCAAACTGCCTTACAATGAACTCGGTCTCCATTCCCCTGCCCAATGATATGCATTACCGTGAAATATTCCCGGATTTGAGTATAGACCTGAGCCTTCGTTTCAGGGAAGCAAAAACAAAAGAGGAGGAATTGAAGCAAAAAGCAATATTCATGGTCGACAACTGGTGCTCCGGATATGAACGGCAGGTTCGGGAGAAAGGGGGTATAGGATTCTTCCTCGGAGGTATAGGCCCCGATGGTCATATCGCCTTCAATACCAGGGGATCGGATCTGTTTTCAACAACCAGGCTCACCGCTACCAATTTTGAAACACAGGCTGTTGCTGCGGGTGACCTGGGAGGCATAGAAATATCAAGGAAAAGACTGGTAATAACAATAGGACTGGAAACTATTACCTGTAATCCTGATGCGGTGGCCATAATTTTTGCAGCAGGTGAGTCAAAAGCGCGTATCATAAAGGATGCCCTTGAACACGATATGAATACTCTATACCCCGCAACTGCATTACAGAGACTTGAAAATAGCGTATTCTACCTTACAGGGGGAGCAGCCTCAGCCCTGGAAGACAGGGAAGACCTGTACTTTAAGGAAGGCGAATGGACTGATGAAAAAACAGAAAGAGCAGTGATTAACCTTTGCCAGAAATTGGATAAATACTCACGGCACCTGACACTTGATGACCTTGAAAGTGACAAATACTGCTCCATGATACCGGGTCTTGGGAATAAAACCGTTAAGGGAGTGGTTGACTCGGTCAGGAAAAAAATAGAACGGGGAATGATTAGGGATGAAAACAAGGTTATATACCATACGGGCCCTCACCATGATGATATAATGCTTGGAATATTGCCCAAATGTATGCGGCAGGTGCGCTCAGCTACCAATGATGTGCATTTTTGCGTTCTGACTTCAGGTTTTACTGCAGTTACCGACCGGTTCATGGAAAGCATCCTGCTGGATACATTCAGGCTGCTGAATGAGGGTGAGATACAAATGATTTACTACGATGACTTTTTTGACGGTGGCTATAAAATAAAAAGGTATAAGGATATTTATCATTACCTGAATGCTACGGCACAGCGTAACTATGCAGGTATGCGACGCGGCATATGCCACAGGGTGGTAAGAGGACTGGTGGAAATATGGGGACTGAAGGACAAGGTACAGATGATAGAAGTTATCAACAATGTAATAAGGACATTACGTAGCTCATATACAGGAAGTAAAAGCCCGGAACAAATACAGAAGCTGAAGGGAATGGTACGTGAATTTGAGGAGGAACTTGTATGGGCTCATTTTGGTGTACCTATCAGGAATATACATCACCTGCGACTGGGTTTCTATAAGGGTGATATTTTTACTGAACAACCTGAGCATGAGCGTGATATAGAGCCGGTGCTGGATCAGCTGCGTACTTTAAATCCGGATATTATAAGCCTGGCGCTCGATCCGGAAGGAAGCGGACCTGATACACATTATAAAGTTCTCCAGGCAATTGCAGCCGCTGTAAAAGACTGGGGCAAAGAGAAAGATATTTCAGACCTGCGTGTTATGGGATACAGAAATGTATGGTACCGCTTCCATCCCTCGGAAGTAAATACCATTGTGCCTGTATCACTGAATTCAATGGCCGTGCTTGAAAATTCGTTTGAGCAGTGTTATGGAAGCCAGGTACATGCATCATTTCCCAGCTATGAGTACGATGGCAAGTTTAGCGATCTTACAAGAAAAATATGGGTTGAACAACTTAAACAGGTGCAACTTGTAACAGGCAAAGCCTTCTTCTACGATAGTGACCAGCCGATGCTCAGGGCAACACACGGACTGGTGTATGTTAAAGATATGTCGGCTGATGAGTTTATTACTATGGCCGAAGACCTTGAAAAATTAATGGAAGGCGTCATATTCTGATAATATTATTGCTCCAGGATGACTTTCTATTAAAAAACATTAACTTGCATAAAATATTATTTAATTATATTTAGCCCAACTAATGCATATCAAAATCCTAAACTATGAAAAAAATATTATTGACATTTGTTGCCATAAGCCTTGCTTCAGGACTGATGGCAGGCGGGCTGGTAACTAATACTAACCAGAGTGCCAGCTTTACCAGAATGCTGTGCCGGGATGCAACTATAGGTGTTGATGCTGTGTATTTTAGCCCGGCCGGCCTGACAAAACTGGGTAATGGCCTTCACCTGTCTGTGAGTAACCAGACTATAGGACAGACCAAGACTATTACAAATGATTTTCCGTTTCTTAATGGCACAAAACCCGTTGAATATATAGGTGAAGTATCTGCACCCATATTTCCATCTGTATATGCGGTTTTCAAAATGGGTAAGTTTGCTATCTCTGCGGGCTTTAACCCTATTGGTGGAGGTGGCGGTGCTGAATATGCCACCGGACTGCCTTCATTTGAAATGATGGTGTCATCCCTTGTCCCTTCACTGCAGGCTGCACTCAATGAACTTGACCAGGGTGTGCAGCTATTGGGTTTTCCCGATCCATTATTCAGAAATGTGCAATCATACACTTCGGATATAGAATTTACCGGTACTTCGGTATATTATGGTGCACAGGTCAATTTCTCCTACGAGATAAACAACATGATTTCTGTTGCACTGGGAGCACGTTATATTATTGCCAGAAATACATATACAGGCTCTGTATCAAATGTGTTGATAACGGCATCCCCTAATCCTGCAACAGGACTGCCTTCACCCTTTAACGGTACCCCGGGCGACTACCTGAGGGCGGTGGCCGCTCACCCCTATGCGGTGGGTGCTGGTGTACAGGGAGAACTTACTGCAGTAGCAGCTGCCCTGGATATGCAAACCTCGCTGGAAGCAGATGTGCTTGAAAGTGGAACCGGTATAACACCAATACTGAGTGTTAATATATCACCGATTGATATGCTTAATATTGCAATCAAGTATGAGCATAAAACAAAACTAGAACTTGAAACAACAGTAAATGATGGAAAAGATGCCGGAGGTATGTGGGTCGATGGCGAAAAAGTAGTCGCCGACATGCCTGCAATGCTATCCGTAGGCGCATCGCTCAATCCGCTGAATAAGCTGCTTGTGTCAGCGGGCGTACATTACTACTTCGATAAGAATAATGATTACGACGGTGACCCGGATATAGACGTGGATATGATAGATAATAACTTTATCGAATATGCCATTGGAGTAGAATACAACCTCTTCGGACCACTGAGTGTAAGTGCAGGCTATGCAGGGACGAGGACAGGTGTAAATGATAACTACCAGAGTGACGCCAGATACAGCCTTAACACCAATGGAATAGGGGGTGGAGTTAAACTGTCATTGACGCCGCTAATAGATATTAACCTTGGCGGATTATATACCATGTACGAGGATGGTGGTAAATCATACAATTACGACCTTGGGGGAAATCCGGTACCGGTTAACGAAACTTACACCACTTCAACCTGGATTGTGGCAGTAGGAGTCGATCTTCACTTCTGATCCCCCTTTGAAGGGGGTGGTCCCGGAACTCCGGGACCGGGGGATGTATAAATAAGTTTAAGTGGTTTAAGTGGTTTAAGTGGTTTAATACTAAACTCTTAAACCACTTAAGCATTTCAACCCCTCAACCTCCCAATTAAACGATTTAACAATTCAACAACTCAACAACCATAATGCAACCTTTGAATGCTACTATTAGTCTTCCAGGCATGAAAAAATTCATTTTCATATTAATATTTGTTTGCCTGACCGGCAGCATTTTTGCAGGAGGACTGGTTACAAATACAAACCAGAGTGCTATGTTTACCAGGTTCCAGTGCAGGGATGCAACTATAGATGTTGATGCAGCATACTATAATCCTGCCGGACTCGTACATTTCAGCGATGGCTTTTTCTTTTCAGTTAATAACCTGACTCTTGGAGAAGTCGACCTTATTACAAGCGATTCTGATAACTTCGATGAACCACAGGAATATAAAGGCAGAGTGATTACACCCATTTTCCCTGCTGTATATGCAGTTTATAAAACAGGCCGTTTCGCTTTTTCCGGAGGTGTAAACCTGATAGGAGGACGGGGGTCGGCTAAATATGAAACAGGACTGCCTTCCTTTGAACGGAAAATTGCTGATCTGATACCTTATATGAGAACAAACCTCGAACCTGTAGACCAGGCCGTTACAGATGTATCCGGCTCAGACCCTCTCTACAGTAATATAACAGATTATGAATTGACCGCTGAATATACTATAAGATCATTCCATCCGGGGTTGCAGCTTAATATGGCTTATATGATAAATGATTATTTCTCGGTGGCAACGGGCCTGAGATTGGTTAGAGGGAAAAATACCTATAGAGGGAGTTTAACGGGAATAAACATAAGCGGTACAAATGCAGATGGCTATTTCAAGATGGATCCTGCAGATTATCTGAGAGAGATAGCCAATACAGTAGGAGATACACTGGTGCCCTCACTGGAAAATGCACTTGACCAGGTGGAACTGGGCACCAATGTGGTTGTAGATGCAGTGGAGGTGGGATATGGATTTACTCCGGTGATAAGTATCGACTATGCTCCATCACTGTATACCAACTGGGCACTTAAATACGAATTCAAAACACGACTGAGTCTCCAAACAGAAGTAATAAACGGTAAAGATGGGGGTGGAAGGTTTGTGGATGGTGAAGAGATTATTGCCGATATGCCAGCCATGCTGTCATTCGGACTTACCCGTAGACCCTCAAACAGGTTTATGTATTATGCAGGCATTCATTATTACTTTGATAAACCAATTGATTTCGACGGCAGCAAAGATGAAATTATTGATATGATCGATAAAAATTCATATGAGCTGGCTTTCGGTGCCGAATATAAGTTTGGTAATGCCATACGGCTCAGCGCAGGTTGGTTGATGGTACGACCCGGTGTAAATAAAGAATACCAGAGTGAAAGACGCTATAGCCTGCCTTCAAATACACTGGGGGGAGGAGTGGGATTACGCCTCTCAGACCTTGTAGACCTGAATCTCGGGGTTTCATATACACTGTATAAAAAAGGTGAAAAGGAATATAGCTATACACCCGAGAACACAACATCATCTGTTGATGTAACTGAATACTACGATACACGCACATTTGTCTTTGCTGTCGGCCTCGACTTCCTCTTCGGCGAAAACTAACATTCGCGATAATTCGCTCAAATTCGCGATAATTCGTAATTTTATAACTCATAACTCATAACTCATAACTCATAACTCATAACTCCTCTGGCCATGAAGTACAAAATATTCCTCACAACAATCCTGACAGCGGTAATTCTGACAACATCCTGCTCACAGGAAACGAAATACAACTATTATACCGGTAAAGGTCCTGAATCACTGGGTGAACCGATAACAACCCCCGTGAAGGTGCATGTTATATACGATAACTATGTTTATAAAGAAGGAACACAGGCCGACTGGGGATTCTCAGTACTGATCGAAGGACTAGATAAATGCATACTCTTTGATACGGGAACACGACCGGAAATCTTTGAAGCTAATTTCAGGGAAATGGGACTTGATGCATCCCAGATAGATGAAGTATTTATTTCTCATGAACATGGAGACCATTTCGGAGGTTTGGGAGCTGCACTTAATATGAATCCTGATATAAAAGTGGTTGTACCCGAAACTTTCAGTAATAATTTTTTCAGGATACCTGAAACCACAGGTTCTGTTACAGAACTGGTAAGTAAACCTGTGCAGGTATGCAACGGGCTTTATACCACAGGCGTAATTGGAAGGGCTATACCTGAACAGTCTTTGGTATTGAATATGGATAGAGGACTGGTGGTGATGACCGGCTGTTCTCATCCGGGAATCATTAATATCCTTGAACAGGTAAAAAATGACTTTGGGAAAGAAATATATATGGTCTTTGGTGGATTTCATCTTATGAACAGCTCAGAAAAACAGATAAACGAAATAATCGATACAATGCAGCAACTGGGTGTGAAAAAGTGTGGTGCCACCCATTGTACTGGTGAACAGCAAATAGAATGGTTCAGGCAGGCATTTGGCGAAAATTTTGTAGAGATGGGTACGGGCAATGTAATTACAATTTTATAGTTTGACTGTATAAAATGCATAAAAAACTGATACTTGTATTATTTGGCACAATGCTTCTGGGCTGTGCATTAATGCGTGCCCAGGAGATAGTGAAACCCAATTACGGGCTCAAAAGCCCTGAAACCATTGAGGTTATAAGGGTAAGACTGACTGGCTCGCAAACACTGGTGGATATGAGTATACAGAATCTGGTGAGGGGTGGCTACTTCTGTATTGATGAGAATACATATCTGGAATATGGAAACGGGATGAAACTGAAAATGCAAAAGGTAAGCGGGCTGCCCCTTTGCCCTGACAGGTATGAATTCAGGACAACAGGGGAAAAGGTTTATTTTACTCTTTACTTCGATGAGTTGCCAGAAGATATCGACTGGTTTGATATTGTTGAATATTGTGGAGAGAATTGCTTCTCAGTTTTCGCTCTTAACCTGGATGAAGAAATTAATGAAAAAATTAACGCAGCCTTCAGTGCAATGGACAGACTCGAACCTGAACAGGCTATCGAAATATTCAGGAATATGCTGCCCTCACTGAGGTCGTGCGGGCATGGAATTACCGGCTCAGTATACCTCAACCTTGTTGAGCTGCTGGCAGCAAATAACCTCGATGATCAACTAAGGCAACTGGTATCCGACTTCAGAGAATCAAACATACCACACAAACAACGCTACCTCGAAATCCTTAATAACCTCGAATACTGAGGCTGGGAGCAGTGAGATGAATGATAAATAATTAATATCGAATAGCGAATGTCGAAGTTCTGATATGTATTCTGCATTCACTCTCGACTCGTTTTTACCAACCTTATCAACTTTCCAAGGCTTTAGCCTCAGCCTTAGCTTTCCCTGTCCGCCGTAGTCTTGACGGAGGCGGAAACCTCAGCCTTTCATTATTTATAATCAATATAAATATATCGATTAACAATAAATATATTTTGTTTTTCAATAAATAAGTTTTACCTTGGTCCCGTAATTAAATCTGATAATTATGGAAAAAGCAAAAACACCGGTCAGTATCAGGATAATATTCATAATGAATGAGATTATCTTCTGGTTATTTAATCTTGCTGCTCTTGGAGCGGTAGTAATAGCTTTCCTTGTCTTTATAAACCATTTTGGTGATGATCTGCAATTGCAGATAAAATTACCTGTTGCCTTCAATGCAGATCTTGATGGTGTCCTGATGCGTGAGAATTCATCTGTAAATGTTCACCTGGTAGATGCTTATGGAGAAATACAGTTTGTGGATACACCGCTGCGGATAGCCAGGGTTTTTATGATCCCTTTATTACTTGCAGTTGGTGCAATGTATTTCATGTTGTTCATATTCAGGAAATTCATATGGAGTGTTAACAGGGGTGTTATATTTGAGACTAAGAATATAAGGCGTCTCAGGGTCTTGGCCCTCAGCCTCCTGGCTTTCTGGGTTTTTTGGGTTGTTTATGACTTACTGATTATGGTTTTCATAGCCAGTAACCTGCACTTTGGCACCATAGATATGATAAATAAGACACAGTCTCATGCTACATTGTTGATTTTTTCACTTGTTCTCTGGGCCCTGTCGCATATTTTTCTGAAGGGATTGAAACTTGAAGAAGAAACCAGCTTAACAATTTAATATTATAAAGTATGGCTATTATTGTTAATCTCGATGTTATGCTTGCACGGCGAAAGATGAGCCTGACCGAATTGTCCGAAAAAGTTGGGCTCACTATGGCCAACCTGTCGGTTCTGAAAACAGGCAAGGCAAAAGCAATCCGTTTCTCAACCCTCGATAGCATTTGCGCAACACTTGACTGCCAGCCGGGCGATATTCTCGAATATACACCACATACCTGACCACATGGGGGAGATAAAAAATGAACCGGAACCTGTCTCCCCCTTCCTTTCATCACCATCTGCGTAATCAGCGAAAATCTGAGTGATCAGCGTTTATGATATATCGCATATTTTTTCCCAGCAACAATTTGATTTTTTCTCACTATATTCGCATCTCGAAAAATATTGTATGCTAATTTTAAGTAAAACAAACAAAAGGAATTATTATGAAAAAAATACTGGGTCTGGCTATTATCATGGCATTATTTGCTGCCTGTGGGAATACGACCGGAGAAAAAACTGCTGCTGAAGGTAGCGAAAGCATTGAACAGGTCACTTTTGCAAACCTTACTGAAAATCCCGACCAGTACCTGGGTAAAGAGATAAGCCTGGAAGGTAAAGTGGTTCACGTGTGCATGCACAGCGGGAAAAAAATGTATATCGTGGGTGAAGATCCCGATATAAGGTTATTCATTTCAGCTGGGGAAGAATTGCCTAAATTTCCTATGGATCTGCTGGGTAGTGAAATATCTGTCACCGGTGTGTTCCAGAAAATTGAAGCAGGTGCAGAAATGGAAAAGGAACATGCAGGTGCTGAAGAAGGTGAAGACTGTGAAACTGAAGCTGCTATTGCAAAACAGCCCGTTCTCGCAGATATGATGCTTAATTATAAGGCTCATACAGTAAAATAAAAGAATATTTATATTTTTGTCGAGGTCAGGCCCAGCCTGGCCTTTTTTAATTATTTGACATGAAATTACGAAAACTTAACAGGTTAACCCACAGAGATTTAGGATACCTTATTGCGGGCATGACAATCATTTATGCCGTTTCGGGCATTGCCCTCAATCATAAACACGATTGGAATTCAAATTATATTATCGACCAGCGCACTTTTACCACTGATATACGTTTTACCAGGGATTCCACTAACGAGGAAAAAGTGTTTCAATTGCTCGAAGAACTGGGGGAGACCAAGAATTTTAAGACTTCTTATTATCCTACCGGTGATAAGCTCACTCTTTTCCTTGTGGGCGGCTCGGCCATAGTCAATACCGACACAGGAGAAGGGTATGTTGAAAGGATAAGCAAGCGTCCATTATTTTACCAGTTCAATTTCCTGCATTATAACCCCGGCAGGTGGTGGAAATGGTTCAGTGATATATTCTGTGTATCATTGATACTGGTTACAATTACCGGGCTGTTCATCCTCAAAGGGAAGCACGGCATTACCCGCCGCGGAGCAGTGCTCACAGCCATAGGAATAATACTACCGCTTATATTCCTGTTTATTTACTGATACCCCTTCATCTGCGTAATCAGTGTAAATCTGCGTAAACAGTGTCATTTAGCATTCCTTCGCAATGCCCTTTACTAACCTCATCAACTTAATACACATCCCTTCCCTGCTCCCTGCCCCCTGCTCCCTGCCCCCTGCCCCCTGCTGCCGGACAGGTACTTCGTTTCTCTTCGTCTCATCACTCATCACTCATCTTTCGCATCCCTTTCGCATGATCCAGAATCACAAGCTTCAGGCTGATCATAAGGCCTAAAATGGCAAACTTCTGTACCATATGACGTATGGGCGAACCTACAGCATAAAGGAATGCATATGGAAGTACAGTACCCTGTAATAAAAGGTGATAAAGGTACGGCCTGATTTTATTGGTATGTTTAATAAGTTCGTGGATTTGAATAACTGTAAGTAACCATAATGAACCTATTACGAGTGCTCCACCAATTGAATGTATGGTATTCAGCACATCGCATGGAACAATGAGAAGAATATACCCGCCAGCAGCTATTCTGAGTAAAAAATGACTGGTATTATGCTCTGTCAGGTTACTCAATTTGAAACAAATGAGCGCACTTAGTATCATGCCCGTGCCATACACAAGGAGAGAAAGTGTATTTGGACTGCCATCCTGGGTGCGGATACGCCCGAAATGACTGATTGCATGCTCCTTGAAAGAAAACGGCTGTCCATAAGTCAACATTCCAAGTATGAATACCAGTATTGTAAGATAAATGAGGTAGCTCGAATACCTGTTCAGCTTATGGTATATACCAAGTACTTCTTCACGGGTATGTAATTCTGTACGTGCCAGCATATCCCCCGGGGTTTACGTATGTTTAAGTTACAAAAAAATAACCTTGATATCAAGCTAATCAGTACTCAATCCCTTTTCTCGCTTTAACACCGCTTTGGTAGTAGTGTTTTACCTCTTTCATCTCGGTAACAAGATCGGCAATATCGGTAAGTTCCCTCGGAGCGTACCTTCCGGTTACGATAATTTCAGTTTCCTCTTTTTTCTTTTTCAATATATCTATCAGTTCATCTGCACTGAAAAGCTTATAATAAATCGCTATGTTTGCCTCATCAAGTACTATTATATTATATTTCCCTTCCATGATTATTCTTTCTACTTCGGCCAGTCCCCTGCGTGCAGCCTTTATATCTTCCTCCTCCGGCTCCTTTATAATAAAACATCCCCGCCCGTATTGCTTAACAATAATATCCGGGAAGGTCCTGGTTAATGCCTCTGTTTCGGAATATTTTCTGCCCTTTACAAACTGGGCAATAAACACCTTTTTACCTGCACCGGCTGCCCTCAATGCAAGGCCGAAAGCTGCCGTTGTCTTGCCCTTTCCATTACCTGTATAAACCTGTATATAACCTTTCATAGGAAAAAGTGTCTATTTGAAACAAAATGATGAGGGTATAATGCCTGCCCGGAATGTATCAACAGCCGCGCCGTTGAGCCGGTAGCGGTAAACAAAACCTCTCTGTACATTATCTAATACATCGGATACATATAGATCGGAGGTGTAGGGATCAAATCCGAGCCCGTAAAACCTCCCTGATGAACCTGAATTTGGACTCCCGATAAAAACCTCCGGCTCCTGCTCAGAATAAACCGGGTGCCTGTAAACGTGCCTGTTGATGAAATACAATGTATCCCTGCTACCATTTAGCTCCAGCTCTCCGGGGGAGTCTCCCAACTCAAACCTCCATATTTTTTCCACTGTCATTAGTTTTGCATCAATCCTTAATAGTCCCGGTGCTTCGTACCCATATGTGCTTGCCCGGGAGCCACCATCTGTAAGGACCCATATCTTGTTAAACCTGTCTATAACCATCGATTGTGGCTGGATCAATACTTCTATTGAATCTACAGGCTGATCGGTATCGCTGTCGATAACAAGGATCTTATTGTCATTATTCCAGCAATTGGTGAAGATCAACCTGCCGTACTGTACCATTTCTTCTGTGGGATGCTGGTTATATTCACTGCTGTTATTGCTTACATCAATATAACCCGTGATTTCACGTGATAACGGGTTTATGATTGCAATTGAGCGTGCATAAAGGTCAGTAACATAGGCCTTACTGGCACTTATGAAGTGCATATGGCGTGGTGAGGTAAGCCCGGTTATTTCCCCTTCATACTGAAAAGTATTGATATTTATAATATTGATCTTCCCGCTGTTGCTTATCACTATATAACCCAGGCTATCCCTGATGACCATGGATGTAGCCACATCACCCAGTGGCGTTGCGTTAGTATTGAAAAATATGTCATTCTTTACCTCCCTGGTTACAATATCATAAAATGAAAGAGAAGCATTATTGTAAGTGGAATTGCCTTCATTAACTATAAATACACCGGCTGATGGTATTTCAGACCATTCTAAGTCCGGTCCCCATACTTCACTATTTCT
The DNA here is from genome assembly GCA_016928075.1 of Bacteroidales bacterium. Lineage (GTDB taxonomy): Bacteria > Bacteroidota > Bacteroidia > Bacteroidales > VadinHA17 > UBA9300. The sequence goes on from JAFGLJ010000003.1 coordinate 39,509, forward strand.
CATGCATGATATTGCTAAGAAAGATATCAGCAATATTATATTTAAAAGTTTGGTTTTCATACTTCAAATTTAATCATTAATAGCAACATGTAAATACCCCCAGGCATTGGACTGTAGAGCAGCCAATGTCATTCCCCGGTGGGTGAACGACTCGGAAGTTACATCGTTAGTCGTTCGTCGCACCTCGCAAATATCATCTTTCCCCTGTTGACTTTGTACATTTAATAGTTTAAATTTGGTAAATCTCAAAAAAGAATAATTATCATTTAAGACTGAATAAATGGTTTATGAGGAACTTCTAAGGTTGAATAATCTCAAAGTAACACCCCAGAGAGTGGCAGTGCTCGAAGCCTTCGATCATCTTAAAACACACCCGACGGCTGAAGAGATAAGCGGGTATATAAGACGGAAATATCCCGGTATTGCTACCGGTACCATTTATAAGATACTTGATATCCTGGTTGAAAGAGGCATTATAAAAAAAGTCAAAACTGACAGGGATATAATGCGCTATGATTCGGTCAGGGATAACCATCACCATCTTTATGACAGGTATACGGATGATATAACAGACTACTTTGATGAAGACCTTGATAATCTGCTGACTGATTATTTCAGGAAAAAAAATATACCGGGATTCAGAATAGACGAGATCAAGCTTCAGATCAGTGGTAAAAAAACCGGTAAGAAATAGAATATTCAGCATATGAATTTTAAAACCAAAAACGATGAATAAGAAGAAAAAGCTCACAAATGCCTCTGGAAGGCCATATCATGAGAATGAAGATAGTATGACTGCCGGGCGGCGCGGCCCCGTTTTGTTGCAGGATCATTACCTGCATGAGAAACTGGCCCACTTTAACCGTGAACGTATACCCGAAAGGGTTGTCCATGCCAAGGGGACTGGTGCCTTCGGCACATTCAAGGTCACGAACGATATCACACGGTACACCAGGGCTAAGTTGTTCAGTAAGGTTGGTAATGAATGTCGCGTGTTTGTACGATTTTCCACCGTAGGCGGTGAAAAGGGTAGTGCCGACACCGAACGCGACCCCAGGGGCTTTGCAGTGAAGTTTTATACCGAAGATGGAAACTGGGACCTGGTAGGAAATAATACCCCCGTTTTCTTTATCAAAGACCCGAAGAAATTCCCCGATTTCATACATACCCAGAAACGCGATCCTAAAACAAACCTGAAAAGCCCGACAATGATATGGGATTACTGGGGGCTTAATCCTGAAAGCCTGCACCAGGTGATGATATTGTTCAGCGACCGTGGTACACCGGATGGATACAGGTACATGAACGGCTATGGCAGCCATACCTTCTCCATGGTGAACAGTAAGAATGAAAGGGTATGGGTCAAGTTCCATTTCAAGACCATGCAGGGGAACAGGACCCTTACAGGTCCACAGGCTGATGAGATAAGGGGTAAGGACCCTGATTATTCGCAGCGTGACCTGGTCAAAGCTATTGAGGCGGGTGATTATCCGAAATGGGCCCTTAAGATACAGGTCATGACTGATGAACAGGCAAGGAACTTCAGGTGGAACCCGTTCGACCTGACAAAAGTATGGCCACATGGGGAGTACCCACTGATTGATGCCGGCATTATGGAACTGAACGAGATACCTGAAAATTACTTTGCCGACGTTGAACAATCAGCCTTTGCTCCTTCCCATACGGTTGATGGCATTGGCCTTTCACCTGATAAAATGCTGCAGGGCAGGATATTTGCCTACCCCGATGCCCACCGCTACAGGCTCGGGGCAAACTATGAGCAGATACCTGTCAACAGGCCAATAAATCCGGTGCATAATTACCAGCGCGACGGGATGATGAGGGTTGATGGTAACCAGGGCGATAATCCTAACTACTTCCCCAATAGCTTTGATGATATAGAAGCTGATAAGGCATACAGGGAACCACCGTTGAAACTTGATGGTGATGTGGCCGACTCATTCGACAGGAATGAAAACGATGATGATCATTACTCACAACCGGCAGCACTGGTAAATGAAGTAATGACCAAACAGGAAAGGGAAAACACTGTTGCCAATATCATTGCATCAATGAAGGGCATATGCGGACCAAAAAAGGGCGAGATAATAAAGAGGCAGCTGGAGCATTTTGAAAAAATGGATCCGGTCTTTGCAAAAGCAGTTGCAAACGGGCTTTAACCACGTTTCTCATTGTATCTGACATGGCTGAACTTCGCAAAAGCCACGAAGACTACGCCACCAATGATATTTCCCAGTGTAGACCATATCTGCACGTGCAGGTATTCACCCATACCAACTGATTTGCTTGTCAGTGCAGCGGTGAATACTTCTATGGAACCCACTATGCAGTGATGAAGCCCGCCAATGCCTATGACAGTTGTTATAAGAGCTATTATCAGTATCCTGCTGATAGTTTCCTGTGATGCTGTAACCAGCCAGGAAAGGAGTCCCATAAGCCAGCCGGCCAGTATGGCGCTTCCGGTAATTATATACCATGGATGGTCTATAAGGCTAAATGCGAGTGATTCAAATGATCCCACCTCTACAGCACCCAGTCTTTCCGGTATTATGGCCATTATGGCACTGAAAATATAACCTCCCAGCAGGTTGCCTGCATAAATCACTAACCACAGTACAAGCAGGCTCTTTATCGTAGCATCTTTATTCAGGACAGGGAGTACAGCCAGGGTGGTATGCTCGGTAAAAAGCTCGGAACGTCCTATGACCACGAATATGAAACCCAGAGGGTATGATATTGCAAGTAGTACGTCAAGAATAGAGGGGTTCACTAAACCATGAAACTTGGTATAAACAGCAGCCATCAGGAAAACGGTAAATCCTATTTCCAAACCTGCAGAAACGGCCGACATGAAAAGGTCACGGTTTGAACGCCTGTGTTCATGCATGGCCATCTCTATCTGCTCATCAAAGATCTCATCTACCCTTTTGGGCTTATTAAGGGCACTCTTGAGTTCACTTAATTGCTTCACCATAAATACTAGATTAATGTTTACCCAACCATCCTTTAATAACCCTCCGCTCCTTCAGCTCTCATCCCCTCACTTAGTCTCTTGGTCACTCAGTCACTCAGTCCTTGCCTTCCTCCTTAGCCTCAGCCTTTCTATCCGCCGTAGTCCTGGCGTTAGCGGAAGCCTTCTTCTTCTCCCACTTCCTGTAGTAATAATAAATCACAAACAACAATATCGGCCCGCCAATATATATCAGGATATTTATAAGGGTGGGAGGTATGGGTTCATGTTCATCGGGATAATGTGTTGGCTGTTGAGCCATTACAGCCACAACCTGGCCGACAAACATAACCACTACTGCCAGTACCCTGTATAAAACATTCATTATTTTTTTCATATAATTCATATTTACTAAGCAAATAAACTGCCTGTTTTGTTCAAAAGATCCCGCTTCCTGTTTCATCATTTGTCTCTTTGTCTCTCAGTCTCTAAGTCACATTATCTCTCCGTCACCCCCTGTTTTGTATCGCATTCGCTATAATTCGCATTACTGATTGGTAAACATTATATGCTTCCTGCATGATTGCTCAAGACGCGCTGAAGCGCGTCTCTACGATTGGGAATCATTGTAATCTTTCTGAAAAATTTTTACCCTTAGCCTATATTTTAATTCCTGCTCCCTGCCCCCTGCTTAAACTCATCACTCATAACTCCTCACTCATCTCCCCTTTTTCCTCTATTTCTTCTTCCTTCTTTCCCTTTCCCGTAATAATCAGCCAGGCTACATACAGCCTCGTTATCCCGTATAGCATGGCATACACTGCAATTACAATTGTGGCCAGTACAGCTCCTTCGAACGGATTGAAAAGCAGGAGAGCGCCCACAAGAATTGATAATATTGCCATAACAAGGTTAAGAGGCCGGGCAGGCATTACTTTCTTCAGACGCATGTATGTTGAAAACTGCATTATTCCCAGTATGACTATAAGCAGGCCCATAAGGAATATAAGCAGGCCTATCGTCACCTTGGGATATGTGACTATGAGCAGGCCAATCAGGGCATAAATAATACCCTGGCCGAAAGTAAAATGCCAGAATCCTGTTTTCCTGACAAGTGAAATAACAATGAGCACTATACCTGCTATTATGGCCAGTGCACCGATATAAGTGGCTATTGCAACCAGCGCATCCGCAGGGTTCAGAAATATTAACACAGCCAATCCTATGGCTACTATCCCTTTCAGCACTTCCCAGCCCCAGCCGGGGCGTGTAGTTTTATCCATGATTTACGATTTTGTTACGACTATCCTAAAGATAAACAATAAATGGAACAATGGAATGATTGTATGATTAAAAAAATAGCTTATCCGGTAACTGTCTTAACATTCTTCATTCGTAATTCTTCATTCGTAATTCTTCATTCGTAATTCTAAACCCTCCTATCCTCGTCGAATAATTCTCCGCCCCTTCCTTCAGATAGTCCCCAACGTACCATATAGTCCAGTCATCATCCGGATCAACAGCCGTCTGTGCGTAATCCATCCACCTCATGGTATTCGTCTGTGATGCTTCACCATTAACAAGTACAGATTCCCTGAGTGTAAGCAACCCCGTGGGATCACACGCCAGCCTGCCGGCAAAGCGCTGACCGGGGAAATGACTGGCACCACCATATGAGTATCCTATACCTATATTACCATATTTATCCATTGCCGGGCTTCCCATCCATCGGTAGTTATTGTCGGGCGCATAAGTCCCTTGCTGGAAAAGCTTTACATCCCTGTTGTCATCGAGCCTGAATTCATACCAGCGTACCCCACCTCCTCCGGCAGAAGTATTAACGGAGTGAACCGCCACTATCGATTCCTGGTCACCTATCCTGCGATATACGAGCCTCGACATTATCTTGTCGCCCTGGGAATCCAGTTTCTCGTCTGTGCCGGGCTGTGGCACTGTCCTGGTTAACTGCCCGTTGCCCAGGTAGTTATATTCAGCTACATCAATTCTGTGCGGGCCATCTAGTTTTGATTTGGAAGGTTCCTTCCAGTCTACACGGAATTTCCAGTAATAAATTCCGTCATCACCAAAAATATTTTTCAGCTGTGCTCCCCCTGTAGCCATCATTATGTTGGGATCTCCTTCCGGAGGCAGCTGGTATCCGTCCAGGTCTGCATTGTTAAGGAAACCCACACTGTCGATCACAAAACATATTTCGCGGGCAGGCTGGCCTTCCAGCATCTTCTTACGCTCGACCACACAGGCATGTTTTTGTATTACATGGTCACCGGTGCTGGTAGGAACATAGTAGCCATCGGGCCACACTGCCGGCCTGGGATAGTCCGGAAACAGCGGCCTGACAAATTCGTAACGGTAATAAGGCCCGAAGGGATCGGGGCCTGTGCTGATGGCATAACACATGCAGTATGATCCTTCCTCTATTCTTGGTCTTCTCCTCCATTCAGTCCTTCTTATTGAATCTGCTGTTGCCTGTTCCTCAGGACTTTCCTTTTCTGGTATATATAATTTTTCAGCCTTACCAGGCTGCCCTTCATTGCCGGCCATGCTTAACCTGGCAGGTTCACCATGTAGGGGCGCTTCGGGCTCATTATCCCTTGGAGGCACCTTCCTGAAAATAGGCATTACAATGAGCCACCTGCCCGCAAGCTGGTCATACCTCACAACGGCATCCCCATTATTCATCTCTTCACACGGACCGCCGAAGCCTTTAAAAACATTATTTGTGTTTACAGGTCCATATAGCACCACACCGGTACTGTCATATCTCTTACCTTTCTTGGTGAATATTGCCATTTTAGAGTTAACGGTCTGCATGATATGATCAGGCCCTACAGCCAGTGAATTATCCGAAGGGTTCCTGTGCATGGCAGTACCCTGCGGACCTTCAAAACCAAACCCCAGCCCGTCAAAACTGGCGACTATCTCCGCCGCTGGCCTCGTTCCCTGTTCTGTCTGCTCCACCGATGAGGCAGATTGTATCATGTCAGGACTGTGGGCTTCATTAATTTTATCTGCCTCTTTTGGCTCTGCCAGTGCAGCTGAAACATCATTTCTTCCCGATTTTGTAACCGTCATGCTGCTCTGTGCACATACTGGCAGCACCGTTATCGCGATTATAATGGCACAGGTTAATCTTTTCATGGTTTAATGTTTTACTTGATCCCTAAAGATAAAAAAATATCCTCCCTTCTGCGCAATCTGTGAAAATCTGCGTAATTTGTGTTTTCAACGCATTATTTCGCATCATTTCGCATCTTTCCTTATATTTGTAAGCCGTGGTAATACGATTTTATAAAAAGGTGACACGATGCAATACCTGTCCATCCATAATTCCTTGAAAAACATGAAACATGTATTTCTTATTTTGGTAATTACCCTTCTTACAGGGATAATGTTTTCATGTGGAGGCAGGGGTGGAAATCAGAGGCACGGACGTATAATAAAGGACTCGACGGGAAGGGCAGTTAGGGTACCCGATACAATAAAATCAGTGGTGGCCCTGAGGTCGGGTGCGTTGCGATTGGTATGTTATATGGGCATGGCCGACAGGGTTGGATATATAGAAGGTAACGAGAAAAGACGCAATGTGCCCTACCTGATGGCATACCCCGGTTTGAAGGAGAAAGATGTTATAGGTGCAGGTAATAATTACGATACTGAACTTCTGGCAGCTTCCGGTGCCGGACTCATAGTGGCAACATTCATGAGTGGTCATGAAGCCGATGAGCTACAGAAAGCAACCGGGAAACCTGTTTTTTTACTTGAATACGGGGATATGAAAAATAATATGGATGAGCTCTTTAAAAGCCTTACCCTGCTGGGTGACTTGTTTTACAGGCAGAACAGGGCAGATAGCCTCGTGCAGTATATTAATAACACCATAAATGATTATAAAACCAGGTCAGCCGGCAATGATAGTGTCACTGCCTATACGGGAGGAGTAGCTTACAGGGGCTCGCATGGTATATCATCAACGGAGCCGGGATACCCGCCTTACAGGTTTTTGTCTGTTAACAACGTTGCTGAATCCCTCGGTGAAGTGGTAAGCTCACCAATGAGTAACCAGGAGAATGCATTTATTGATATTGAACAATTATTGATATGGGATCCTGATTATATCTTTCTTGATGCCGCAGGTGAACCGGTATGGCATCAGGAGATTGATAAACGGGTGCTGAGAGAAACACTGGGCTCATTCAGTTCAGGAAATGTATATTCGGTATTGCCCTATAACTGGTATACTACAAATTACGAGAATGTATTATGCAACACATGGTTTGTCGGCAAGACCGTTTATCCCGATGCTTTCAATGATATAGATATAGAAGCAAAATGCCGCGAGATCTACTCTTTCTTCCTGGGGACGGATGTATATGATGAAATGTATGAATTATACAGTCCGTTCAGGCAACTTATAAAAGGAGAGGAGCGAGAATGAAAGAAAGAAAAGTGCTGGACCAGTACAGTCAGTTCACCAGGAGGAAAAATACCTTCCTGGTCATATTTCTTGTACTGATAATTATTATTGCCTTTGTCAGTATGCTCCTGGGGCCCAGTAATATCGGGTTCAAGGATATGATGAATGTCTTTGCAGGCAAAGGAGAGGGGGCTGACACACAGATACTTTTACGCCTGCGGCTACCCAGGATACTTGCAGCCATAATGAGCGGACTGGCACTGTCGGTGTCCGGAGCCGTTATGCAGAGTATACTGAGAAACCCGCTTGGATCCCCCTTTACTCTGGGGATATCCAATGCTGCAGCCTTTGGTGCTGCCTTTGCTGTTATTATACTTGGCGCGGGAAGCATGCAGAGCGGAGGCTCTGATTCCGTACTGATCAATAATCCTTACCTGATCACTTTGTCAGCATTCATATGGTCACTGGTGGCATGTTTCCTTATACTTCTGGTGGCACGCATGAGAGGCGCCACACCGGAGAATATGATACTTACCGGTATTATAGCCAGCTCTCTCTTTATGGCACTGACTACCGGGCTGCAGTATGTTGCCGACGATATTGAGCTGGCGGCAATAGTGTTCTGGACCTTCGGCGATCTATCCAAGGGAGGATGGCGTGAATTGGTTATACAGGCAGTGATATTAACACCTGTCCTGGTATATTTCTTCCGTAACAGCTGGAATTATAATGCCCTTGATTCAGGCGACGAAACAGCACAGAGCATGGGCGTTAATATTTACAGGCTCAGGATGAGAGGTATGGTAATAGCATCCCTGGCTACGGCGAGTGTTGTGTCGTTTTATGGCATTATAGCTTTCGTGGGCCTGGTAGTGCCGCATATAGTGAGAAGGCTGATAGGCAGCGATGAAAGATACCTCCTGCCGGGGGCAGCACTCACAGGGGCAGCATTTATGCTTGTCTGCGATATACTGGCACGGACTGTTATCAGTCCTCTCGTTCTGCCGGTGGGTATACTGACATCAATAGTGGGAGCACCACTGTTTATTTTCTTACTGGTAAAAGGAATAGGTTCATCACAATGGAAATGATCAGCTTGAAGAACATAAGCTTTTCTTACAACGGCAACATGGTGCTTAAGGATATAAGCCATGATTTCCTGCGGGGGTCTTTTACCGCCGTGATGGGACCCAACGGTTCGGGCAAGACGACACTGATCAGGCTGATGAACGGTATACTAAGGCCGTTGCATGGTGCTATAATGCTCAGGGATATACCGATGGGAAAGATACGGCAGGATGTGCTGGCACAGGAGATGGCATATGTACCCCAGGTACAGATGAATGTGTTCCCTGCAACAGTCTTCGATACCGTGCTTCTCGGACGCAAGCCATATATACGATGGAACCCGGGGAAAAGGGATAAGGAATTTACCTCTTCAGTGCTGGTGAAGCTCGGTCTCGACGATATAGCCCTCAAAGATATTAACCGGCTGAGCAGCGGGCAGCGCCAGAGGGTGTTTATTGCCAGGGCACTGGCGCAGGAACCGGATATTATCCTGCTCGATGAGCCCACAGCCAACCTCGACCTGCAACACCAGCACGAAGTGATGGCCCTGCTTCAACTCCTCAGCAACACGGGCATAACAATAGTAATTGCCATACACGACCTTAACCTGGCACTTAAATACTGCTCCGAATTTATGCTTCTTGATGAAGGCAGGCAGGTGGCTCAGGGCAGTCATGATATCATCAGTAAAGAACTTATTGAAGATATATATAAGGTTAAAGTGCGCATCATAAAAGAAGAAGGACAAACATTTATAATCCCCCTCAAACCTTTGTAATACTATGGATCTCAACATCAGAATCATCGGATACATTCGCAACGATTGGGACCATGCCCGGCCCGACCAGGCCGACAGCATAATGCGTTCAGTTTCAACCATTGAAGTGAAGGAAGAATATGCCGATGGATTATATAAAATAGAGAAATACCGTGAACTGAATATCCTCTGGTACTTCAACCGCTCCGATGGTTATGAGCTGCAAACCACTACCCGTTCTGGTGACTACCGGGGTGTCTTTGCCTGCTGCTCACCACGACGGCCCAGCGCCATCGGCCTCACCCGCGTCACCCTTCTCGAACGTAATGGCAATATCCTTACAGTCACCGGCCTCGACGCCCTCAACGGCACCCCTGTCCTCGACATCAAACCATCCCTCGACCTGAACCAGACTTCTGTGTAATCTGTGTAAATCTGCGTAATCTGCGTCCTTAGCCTTTAATCATCTCCCATCTCCGCTTCCCTCCTCATAATCCTGCTCACGAGGGGTAGCCTTATGCAGCCCGGTAAAATTTTCATTATCAGCCAGTTCACCCGGTTGGCAAAGTTTGCTATTATCATCTTGTCTTTCTTAAAAAGCCGGCGGATAGATATCTCCGCAACTTTTTCAGGTGATACCACACCAAAGTGGCCAATGGCACTCTGGCTTTCTATTCGTTTTGTTACATCCGCATTGGTCTTCATAGGACCGGGACATACCACACTGACAAATATGTTTGTTTTCCTGAATTCCTGGCACAGGCCCCTGGAGAAATATCGAATGAAAGCCTTGGTAGCAGGATAGACTGTTTTGTATCCCATAGGGCTGAAAGAAGCCATGCTTGCCACATTGAGTATATAACTTTTATCCTGCCTTTTAAGGTTGGGGATAAGCTGGTGGGTCATAACAGATGTGGCCATTACATTTAACTGGATCATCCTGTTGATATAGTCAACATCCACCTTGTCGAACCGCTTGGCACCACCTGCTCCAACGTTGTTTATCAATATGAATACCTCGTATTCCCTGTTGATTTTTTCACTGAGTTCAACAATACTGTCCTTTATGGTCAGGTCCTGCTCAAAACATACCGAGTCGGTACCGGATATGTATCTTATTTCTTTGCATAATTCAGCCAGTCCTGTACCCGGCAGGTCAATGAGCAGGGTGTTGATCTTCCGTTTTGCCAGTGCATATGCAAATGCCCTGCCCAACCCTTTTGCCGCACCGGTTATAACTGAATACTGACCTTTCATAACCCTAATGTAGGCATTTGTCCAACATCAAACAATATAGTTTAATTATGCTATTCGCGATACTTAGTCCAAATTCGTGTCAATTCGCATCACCAGTTTAAAATATATTCATTACATTTAATCCTACCGATATAGTAATTGAAACACAAACCAGATTAAAACCATGGTCAAAGAAATCCCTTCAGAATCATTGAACCCCGATGAATTTATCAGTGAAAAAGTGAATGATATCCGGAAAACAGTGCTGGATGGCACAGCTATCAATGCACTTTCAGGAGGAGTCGATTCCTCGGTTGTTACCCTTCTTGGACACCGGGCACTGGGTGCCAGGCTCAGGACTGTTTTTATACAGAACGGTCTTATGCGTGAAGGGGAACCGCAGAAGGTGGCTTCCTTTTTTAAGGACCTGGGCGTTAAAGTAGAAATTATTGATGCTGAAGAGGATTTCCTCTCAGCTCTTAAAGGTATCACTGATCCTGAAGAGAAGAGGGAAGCCATAACACAAACCTTTTACAAAGAAGTTTTTGGTAAGCTGGTGAGGGAAAGTAAGGCAAGGTTTTTACTCCAGGGTACCATCCTGACCGATGTGGATGAAACCGTTGCCGGTATCAAGAGGCAGCATAATGTCTTCGAACAGCTGGGCATTGATCCCCTGAAAGCTTTTGGCTACGGGATAATCGAACCACTGATACAGTTGAGAAAAGACGGGGTGAGAAAGGTGGGGAAGGCTCTGGGATTGACGGATGAATATTACAACCGCATACCTTTCCCCGGGCCTGCACTGGCAGCACGCATCATAGGGGAGGTTACCCGCGATAAACTGGATATTGTAAGAAAAGCTACATGGATCACGGAAAAAAATCTAAGCGAAACAGGCGCTTTCCAGTACATGGCAATATTACATGAAGACCGTGTCACCGGCATGCACAACGGCAAAAGGGATTTTGGACACCAGATTGAGATACGCTGCTGGGATAGTGTGGATGCACGCACCGCCGCACCCACAAACCTGCCTTATGATACTTTAACAGGACTGGCGGGGGAAATTCTTGAAAAAGTGCCCGGCGTCGTAAGCGTTACATATAATGTAGCCCCCAAACCACCATCAACCATCGAAGCCGTCTGACGAAGGTGTTCCGTGTTCCGGGTTCCGTGTTCCGGGTTCCGTGTTCCGTGTTCAACGTTTTTTCCTGACTTTAATAAACCACTTATACTACTTAAACATTTCATTATAAACTCATTATAAACTCATTCTCAACTCATTCTCAACTCATTCTCAACTTTATTAAGCCTTTAACCAATCTTAACATTTTACTTTCATTCTATTAACTATCTTAGCACTACAACTAATAATAATCTATCCCATGAAACCTTTTTCTAATATTTTTTCATCATTAATACTCTTTTTTTCCTTTACATCAGCACTCTTCGCCCAGGATAATATCCTGTGGGGCGACGCGGTACCTGATGGATGGAACGGCAACTGGACCAATGAGTATCTTACGGCATGCGAGAAATCGGGTTTTACCTATACTGCAAATAACCAGGATGTACTGGAATATTTCGAGATGCTCATGTGGCATAGCGAGCACGTGTCTGTATTCGATATGTTCATAAGCGACAGGGGCAGGTCATGCCCTGTGATGGTGATGGCCAACCCCAGGGTGCGAAATGCACGCGAAGCTAAGGAGTCGGGTAAAACAGTTGTGTACCTGCAGGGTGGCATCCACCCCAGCGAATGCGAAGGGAAGGAAGCATTGCTTATGCTGATGAGGGATATACTTCTCGGCGATAAGAACTACCTGCTCGATAAACTTATTATCCTGGTGTGCCCCAACTTCAATGTCGATGGTAATGAGACACGAAACCTTAGCAGTGGTAAACCGGTTATCTCGGGAACAAGGCATAATGCTTATGGATTTGATATCAACAGGGATGCCATCAAGCTCGAGACAACAAATATGATTGGGGCTTACGAAAACGTATTTAATACCTGGGATCCCATCCTGGTATATGATACACACCGAATGGGAAGTGTAAGGCATGGCTATCCGATTGTGTATGCAGGATCCAACGTTGCAACTGCCCATCCCGGACCACGCGACTATGTAACTTATAAAATATTCCCTGAGATAACCGAGCAGGGAAGGAAGAACGGTAAGATAGAGATATTTTATCACTGTGGACTCTCGAGGGATGAATGGCCGCCGGCAGAGTTTACTCATGACAATGCTATATGGTCAACTGAAGCAAAGTTCATGGTTAGCGGCTACGGGCTGCGCAACCGGATGGCTATACTGGTTGAGACAGTGGGCTATGTATCACTGGAGAAAATGATCTACAGCCAATATGTCTTTGCGGACGAGCTCCTGAAATATATCTATATACATGGCAAAGAGATGGAAGAAATATGCAGGAAGACCGATGAGGAAGTGGTGAGGAAGATTAAAGAGGAAGCCCCATCAGGTAACCTTATGAATTATGTCGAAGGGGAATATGTTTCCGAGGGCAAATACGATATTCTGGGGTATAAAGAACTGAACTTCGGATATATCCCCGGCACCAGCATTATGAACGTTCAGCCGGTGAGCGAAGATGGCAGCCCTGAAGTGATCCCGGACGTTGAGCTGGTGACTAAACCTGTTGGTACCCGGCAGGCTGCCGTACCAAGGGGGTATTTCATCCCACGGGAAATGGGTTTCCTGGTAGATAAACTAAGGATCCTCGGGCTGGAAGTTACACAGCTAGAAGAACCTGTTATGGCGTCGGGTGAACAATTCGTTATAGATGAGATGATACAGGAACGTACCATGACCTGGCCGGGGTATATCATGACCAGGCTTGAAGGCAACTTCGTAAAGGTGGAGGAAAAATATATCCCCGCCGATACCTGGCATCTTGATATGGCCCAGCCCCTGGCCAATGTGGCCTTTTATGCCCTGGAACCACAGGTAGGCGACGGCTTCATCGGATGGAACCTCCTGGAACAGTACTTCATAAACCTCGGGGTCTTTGAACACAGCATCGTTTATCCCGTATTCAAATACTTTAAAACGGTTCCCCCTTTGAAGGGGGAAAATCCCGACTGAAAAGTCGGGATAGGGGGATGTTAAACAGTTCAATTTAACAATTCCTAAACAACATAATACCATGAAAACCATCAAACTAACCTTGCTGATAGTTACCTTGATCTTCACCGCTTTGCCTGGACCTTCACAACAACTGTATTTTCGAAGTGGAAGCAACGAAGGCATAACCGAAACATTCAAATGGCGCAGCATAGGCCCCGGGAACATGATGGGCCGTATCTCCGCCCTCGATGCCCTTAACCACGACCATAAAGTGGCACTCGTTGGAGCAGCTTCAGGAGGTGTATGGCTCACCGTTAACGGGGGTATAACCTGGACACCCGTTTTCGATAACTATGGTGCTGCATCAATAGGTGATGTCGCATTTTTCCAGCCCGACTCATCAATAATCTGGGTCGGCACGGGTGAAGCAAATAACCGCAACAGCAGCGCCTGGGGCGACGGGGTGTATATGTCTACCGATTTCGGGAGAACTTTTACCAATATGGGACTTGAAGAGACACACCAGATAGCCCGTATAGCTACCCATCCCACCGATAAGGATATTCTGTATGTTGCAGCTGTGGGTCATCTCTGGGGTTATTCGGGAGACAGGGGACTGTTTAAAACAACAGATGGAGGAAAAACATGGAAGAAGCTGACCAATGGATTGCCTGACGATGGCATGACAGGTTGCACTGAGATACGTATGCATCCTCAAAACCCGGATATTCTCTATGCCGGTATGTACCACAGGCTCAGAACCCCCTGGTCAATGTACAGTGGCGGACCCAATGGAGGTATATTTAAATCTGTTGATGGTGGGGAAAGCTGGAAAAAGTTGGAAAATGGCTTGCCTGAAGGCGAGACAGGAAGAATAGGAATATCAATCTATTACAGTAATCCCGATATTATCGTTGCCTGTGTCGAAGCAAGTGATACACTGCCAGATGACCTCAGTATCCCCGGCCCGGGTGTGTACCGCTCAGAAGACGGGGGTGAAACATGGAAATACCTGTACAGGCATAACAGCAGGCCTATGTACCATGGCAGGATTGAGATCAATCCCCTTGATGATAACCTTATTTATGTTATTGCCCGGCAGTATGCTTTCTCTGATGATGGTGGAAAAACATGGTCGGGGAAGCCATGGGGTGGTGCAGGGGGCGATGATCATGATCTCTGGATCAGCCCGATGGATAAGGATGTGTTCTATGTTGCTGCCGACCAGGGTGCCCATCTCACAGAGGACGGGGGCAAGACATTCAGGAACTTTACAAATATGGCTATAGGACAGTACTATGCAATAGGCGTTGATATGCGTGATCCATACTGGATATATGGAGGACTGCAGGATAACAGTAACTGGGGAACACCAAGCAACACCCGGGAAAGAAGGGGAATAATGACGCACCATAGTATCGAGATAGCCGGTGGTGATGGCTTCCATAACCAGGTTGACCCAACCGACTGGCGGACAGTATATACTGTCTGCCACGTGGCAGGGGTTGGCAGGATTAATATGGAAACGAGAGAACATAAATTCATTAGCCCGACACCCTCAACTGTCACCAATTTCATGGATTATGCAGAAGCTGATTACGAAGAAACACTGGTTGATTATACTATAGACCCCGGTGAAGGCTGGCTGTGGAGGGATATACCCACAAGGCTTATCAAGGGCAGCACCCTGCCTCCGCATTTCCGCTTTAACTGGAGCTCCCCGCTGGTGATATCACCAAATAATCCACGTACAATATACCTTGGTGGTAACCACCTCTTTAAATCAGTCGACAGGGGCGAATCATGGACAATAATAAGCCCTGACCTTACAACCAATGATCCCGGTAAGAGAAACTCATCGGGTACGGGCGGACTGACCCGTGAAGTTACAGGAGCAGAAAATCACTGCACGATAATAACTATAGCTGAATCACCTCTTAACGAAAAACTTATCTGGGTGGGAACCGACGATGGCAATGTCCAGGTCACCAGGGATGGAGGTCAATCATGGACCAATGTGCGCCCAAATATCAAGGGAGTACCTGAATGTACCTGGGTCAGCAGGGTGGAAGCATCGCATTTCGGGCAGGGAAGGGCTTATGTTACCTTCGATGGGCACCGCTTCGATGATAATACTGCTTACGTATATATGACCGATGATCTTGGACAGTCATGGGAGAATATCTCCGGTAACATACCCCATGGAAATGCACTTTATGTGGTGCGTGAAGACTATGTCAACCCGGACCTTCTCTTTGTTGGCTCTGAAATTACATGCTTTATGTCAACAGACAGGGGAAGGACATGGGAACGGTTTATGAATGGTATGCCCACGGTCGCATTTCATGATCTTATAATCCACCCCAGGGATGCCGACCTGGTAGCAGGCACCCATGGACGGAGCCTGTGGATACTTGATGATTTATCACCGCTTCAACAGCTAAGCGATGAGGTGAAACAGAAAGATGTACATATGTTTGAAAACCGCGTTGCCACTAAATGGCTTGAACTGGACATGGGTGACGACCAGGTGTATTTCGAGTTCAGGGGTGAGAATGCTCCCAGGGGAGCATCTGTATGTTTCTGGATGAAGAATGATACCTGGGGAGAAGCCACTATGACAATAACAGACATAACGGGTATGTATTCAAAAACAATTGATTTCCAGCCACACCAGGGTATTAACAGGGTGCGATGGAACCTCGAATTCCCCGTTCCTGAAGTGAAGGTTGAAAAGTTCAGGCAGACTATGCTTGCGGCTATAGGGGAAATAGCAGGGGAGAAACTGGAAAGGGAAAAGAAATCACAGCTGGAAAAGATCAGGTCATCCATTGAAGCAGCAGAAGAAATACGAGAGCTGAACGATGCATTTATTCAGCTTACATTCAACTTCGGGCAGTATGCAAAGGGAAGGCCCATATTCGGCAAACAGCTCAATAACTCAATCGAAGCACCGGCAGGGAAATATATGGTCACGCTGAATGTTAACGGCAAAGAATACCATGGTATCGTGGAAGTACGCAATGATCCGATGCTAAAGTAAGTTTAAGTGGTTTAAATGGTTTAAGAGTTTAGGGTTGAGGTGTCTAGATGTTGAGAGGTTTAGACGTAAAAATACTATTGTGTCTAAAGGTCATTTCGTCACTTCTTCACTTCTTCACTTCGTCTATGAGTCCCTTTGCTTTGTCCGCCATAGTCCCGAGAACTCTGGACGTGGGCGGGCTCCCTGCTCCCTGCTCCCTGCTCCCTGCTCCCTGCCCTCAATACACTTCCCACTCCTGCAGCCCCGAGGCACAGGTCTCGTGCCTCTCCACGTACATCCTCAGCGACCTGGTGGTCACCGGCTCAAACTTGAGCTCGTTGAACCGGTACTTCTCTGTCCCGTACTCATTCAGTGCCTTCACGGGCTGCCAGCGTCCATTTTTATCCAGGTAGACTAGCTCCCACGACTCCGGTACCCTGCAGCATGTCCACGGACTGTCATTATACCAGGTGGTCATCCTTGAAGGTTCATTATCGTACCAGTATACCCTTACCCGTGACACCGTCTCAGGTTTATCGAAGATATATTGCACCCATTGTATGGTATCATACATGGGCCAGCGGTAGTAATTGGATATGGGTATATTCTGGTTATAAGGTATAACGTACCGGTCGTTCACTCCCGCCAGGGTGGTGGTGTCGTAGGAGGAAATCACCCTGCTCCTCGATGCTATTGTCGGCGCCGGGTCGGGGTGAGGAGTAACAACCTCTTCCGTATATGGTATCCATACGGTCATCTCGGCCGGACCCCTGTTAGCCCAAAGGTAATAAGGTATGGCTGTTACTTCCTGCTCAATTACCAGGGGCTCTTCGCTGCCCTGCTGCTCTTTAAAGCTGTATCCTGTGGTGGTGATTACATATGTCCCACCCAGGAGATCATCCCTCTTCCGCACCTCAAACTCAGCCTCCGGATCAATCATTATATTCTGAACCAGCCCGTCCCTGTTGTCAGGCCCCTCGAGGCAGTAGACCAGAGGACCGCGCTGGAAGGTGATCCTACCCCTGTCATCTTCAATCCTGTCATTTGCAGCTATCTTACGCGTTTGCATCGGTAGTTCAATTATTACCTCGTCGCCGGCCGACCATTCCCTTTCTATTACGGCATAGCCATTCTCTATGGTGTAAGACATTAACCTTCCGTTGATACTTATCACTGCGGACCCGGTAGGGTCATCCATAAAATAATACAGTGCAGAAGGTACTGGCTTGCCCAGGGTCCATCCAGGTATCCTTATCCTGAGAGTAAGGTCTTCATTTTCTATCGGATCAACTTTCAGTCTTATCATGCCATCCCATGGATAACCTGTTTCCTGTCTTATCTCCACCGGACCATCTTCCAGTTCAATTTTGCTGTTGCTGCCGATGAAAAGATTGACATACAGGTCATTGCCCTTGCAGGCATATATTAATCCAGGCACCTGGGGCATGAACCGCACTATATTGGTCAGGCAGCAGGGCACACCGTAGTATGAGGCACGCTGGTACTGGCCGTTAGATGCCAGGGGATTGGGGTAAAAGAAACGTTCACCTGATATTGACACTCCATCAAGAAGGCTGTTATAAAGAATCCTTTCCAGCACATCAATATAATCGGCATGGCCTTTCAGTCGGAACATACGATCGTTCCACAGTATGTTGGCTATTGATGCACATGTCTCGTTATAGGCTGTTATGTTAGGCAGATAATAGGGTTCACCAAATGCCTCGTGGTCAGCGTAAGCCCCTGTACCGCCGGTGATATACAGTTTGGACGATACCATGCTGTTCCATATCCTGTCTATGGCTGCCGCGTAGCCTTTATCACCTGTCAGTGCCACTATATCGGTGACACCGGAGTACAGGTATAGCGCCCGCACCGCATGCCCGATCGGTTCTGACTGATCGGCTACTTTCATATGCGACTGGCTATATTCGGTACCATCTGGTCCTCGCGAGTCGACAAAGAATTTTGACAGTTCAAGGTAGTCCTCATTCCCTGTTGCCATGTACAGCTTAACCAGTGCCAGCTCCACCTCAGGGTGAAAGGGATAGGTGACCAGCTTATCCGGTCCGAAGACCGATAGTAACAACTCTGCATTCTTCTCAGCCACCTCGAGCAAATCGGTTTTTCCTGTTGCCCGGTAATGAGCTACTGCAGCCTCGTACATATGTCCTGGTCCGTACAGACCATGAGTACCGCCCGTCTCACCAAAATCATCCGTCCCCAGCCACCGCAAAGAGTCGGGTAGGGGACTACCGTCGGGATTTGTCCGTACCGGGCCCAGGTTACCATCTGGCTGCTGCGAATCTTTTACCATCTGCACCAGTGAGTCGGCGAGTCTTTCCAATTGCGGATCATTTTCCATCATCAGGTAATAGCACACTCCCTCCAGCACCTTGTAAAGACTCGATCCTCCAATCCTGCCTTTCTTATCCAGCTGTTCAAGCACGTAAGGCATGGTAACTTTGAGGTTCCGCTCTATCTTTTGGTTCCAGAACTCATCCGTCACTTCAACATCCGCAAAATTCACCGCCTCAATAGGGTAATCCTTTACTTTTTTCACACATCCGGATGAAAGGACAGCTACTGTAAGGGATAAAATAATGATGCTACTGCTTTTCATACTGCTTAAATTTTCAATTTCCTTCCCAAGTTATCCCATTATTTAACACCGGTCAATAAAAGCAGATGCTTATACAACATGAAGAACGATTATTGAGTCAACCGTTAGTGTTGATCTCTGATCAACGCCATAAACACTTGCCGAGCCAGCATCCCTCATTCCTCCACTATCTCAACCCTCCTGTTCCTGGCCTTTCCTTCCTCTGTCATGTTAGAGGCTACAGGTGACAATGAGCTCACTCCATATGCTTTAAGCTGCCCTGCATCAACGCCATAAGCTGATACAAGTTTATCCATGACAGCTTTAGCCCTGCTCTCTGATAGCGTCATATTATTGTCGAAATCACCAACATTATCGGTATGACCTACGATGAAGAAATTCTTGTCAGGGTTGGCCTTAAGGTATTCTGCGATATTCTTCAGCGCAGGCTCTGACTCTGGTTTGATAGTGGCTTCCCCGGTATCGAACAGCAATCCGGAGAGCACACTGTGACCTGATAATTGCAGGCCTTTCTCTATTGATCTCGCCGTTACAAGCCCTGTCATCATCTCTTTCTCCTCTATCACATCCATCGTGGTAAGTATCCAGTCAGTATCGTCATCGGATGAAATGTAAAGCACTATATAGACATTCCTTCCTTCGTTAATTCCGCTGGCTACATGATATCTGAATCCCATTCTTCCGTCAGGGTGGTCATATTCGGATACCATCTTATTAATTTCGCCATAGTAATTATAAAACCAGAACTGCCAGTCAGGATTTCCCATTTTCTCCGACCAGGTAAAGAGCGTGTTGAAATTGGCGCTTTCCAGTGCCAGCTCATAATTCTTGTAGATCTCAAAAACCGAATGATCACCCTTTGTACTGTACTGTATCCTTGTTATTTCACCCTCTACATTAAGCACCTCATCCACCTGTCCTTCTTCCTCGTCAAAGCCCAGGACAAGGGTATACTCATCATAATTCTTATGCTCGTAGAATTCAATTACAGAACCTTCAAAGCGGGAGATAAGTGGATGGTCTTTCCCTCCCTCGATATCCGTATCTCTTTGTGCAAGGATGTTTACCGGGAACATCAATGCACAGACTGATAATAAGAAAAAAGCTTTTTTCATAATTAATAATCCATTGATTTTTTGAAAGAAAAATTGATTTTTAGTATTGCTACTAACGAACCTTTAAGTACACTACTTAACCTTTAGTAGTTTTAAGAGAAGAGGCGTTTTTACTGGTGCTCATAGAACAACAGAACGCATCAGTCACATTCCAGTTGTTAAGGTTTTACAAATTACAAAATTATATGGAAATAAGCAAGATAGAAAAGACTCACCTCGAACGTTACAAGTTCACCGTTCAATGTTCCGGGTTCCGTTTTTTACATCACCAATCTCTTATCACTCAGTCTCTACGTCATATCGTGTTTTGGATCCCATTCGCGATAATTCGCATTACTGATTGATAATCCTTATATCCGTCCTCTACGGTTGGTAATTATGTAATATTATTGCATTTTTTTCCCTTAGCCTCAGCCTCAGCCTTAGCCTCAGCCTCAGCCTCAGCCTTAGCCTCAGCCTCAGCCTCAGCCTTAGCCTTAGCCTCAGCCTCAGCCTTAGCCTTAGCCTCAGCCTCAGCCTTAGCCTATATTTATTCCCTGCCCCCTGCTCCCTGCCCCCTGCTCCCTGCCCCCTGCTCCCTGCTCCCTGCCCCCTGTTTTACCAGCCGAAGTCCCGGATCATCGGGACGAAGGCTGGCCCCCTGCCCTATAAATGTCAACATTTAAACAACCCGGTTCAACAGTTAAACAGTTCAACGATTTAACATTTAACTACCCCGGATATAATTTTCCCCCCTTTCCGCGTTATACCTATAGTGTTAATCCAAAAATCTGACCTATAGAAAGATGAAAAAGCTCCAGTTCAGGTATATGTTGATTATTGCTTTAGCGATAATGATATTCAATAAGGGCAACAGCCAGAGAGCCCTTCCGGATGAACTCCTCACGAACACTATCGAGGGACAGATACAGTATTTAGAGGAACACACCAGGATTTATGAAAATTACCGGGCAATAAGGGAGGATATGTTTCAGAAGGTAAACGGCAATGTCCTGGATTCCCTGGCGGTCTATAAGAATGAGATTGCGGAATTGAATAGCCGAATCTTTTCATTAAACAGTACCAACGCTTCCCTTGATAATTCGCTTGAAGAGACTAAAGCCAGCCTGGAGGAGATTACCCGCACAAAGAACGCAATCAGCCTGTTCGGATTGGAGGTCAACAAGCTGGTCTATAATTCTGTTATGTGGTTAATCATTGCAGCATTAATAGTTCTGCTGGCATTAGGATATACGGTGTTCAAAAGGAACCGGATTATCACCGTCAGGACCAGGGAGGAAATCGATAACCTGAAGCAGGAGTTCGAGGAATACCGCCAGGCCTCCAGGCGGGCCCGTGAAAAAATGACAATGGAACATTTCAAGGAAATACAAAAGTTGAAAAAAACCTGATCCTCGCACTGCCCGGTTGTCTTTTATCTTATAAAAATTGGTTAGTATATATTATATTTCGTATTGAAAATGTTATATGAAAACAATTCTGTTAACACTTACCCTCAGCATTATCAGCATTAGCATCATAAATGCACAGGACATCCAATTCCCCCAACCCGATCGCGATGGCGGCATGCCTCTGATGAAGGCACTTAACCTGAGAAAGACATCGCGTGAATTCTCACCAAGGGACCTGACCGTTGAGCTTATGGGTAACCTTTTCTGGGCTGCCTGCGGCACCACACGCGGTACATACCGGACAGTTCCTTCGGCTGTTAACTGGCAGGAGGTGAGGGCATATGCAGTGACAAAGGAGGGCATATACCTGTACCATGACAGGGGCCACTACCTTGAAAAGCTTATCGACGGCGATTTCAGGGAATATACCGGTACCCAGTCATTCGTAAAGGATGCTCCCCTGACCATAGTCCTTGTAGCCGATTATTCAAGGATGCGCAGGGAAATGACCGAGGAGGACAGGTTGAAGTATTCCTGGGCTGATGCTGCCTATATCTCCCAGAATATTTACCTTTTCTGCGCTTCGGAAAACCTTAATACCGGCGTACGCGCACTCATCGACAGGGACCTGTTGAGGGAAAAGATGCAGCTACCCGATACCCACAGAATCGTCCTTGCCCAGTGTGTAAGCTACCCTGTGGAATAGGTGCTGCAATTTACCAGGAGGCATCCAATTCCATTAGCGATTATTAATTGGGAATCATTGTAATCTTCCTGCACAATTTTTTTAGACGCACTGGTAGCGCGTCTCTACTTTTTCCCCCGGCGTTCGCTATGCTCAGCCGGGGTCTTCGCTTCGCTCCGACTTTTTCCTTTTTCCCCCGGCGTTCGCTATGCTCAGCCGGGGTCTTCGCTTCGCTCCGACTTTTTCCTTTGTACTTTTTCCTTTGTACTTTTTCCTTTGTACTTTTTCCTTTTATCTTTTATCTTTTATCTTGAAAACCTTAATACTGAAATAAAATGAAAATCATTGCAAAATCTGTTTACATCGCAGCTGTATTGCTCTTCCTCGGAGCCTGCACGCCTAAAACGTCTCAATCGCCAACCGACCTCACACAAACAAGTTTTATACCTCAACCTGCAAGTGTTACCGCCACAGGTGATGCTTATACAGTATCTTCATCCACAGTGGTTTATTACCGGGCAGGGACGGAAGGATTGCAACAAACTGCCGCCTACCTGGCAGAACACCTGGGTGAGATCTCAGGACTGGCTATCATTACTGAGTCAGCAGAAAAAGAGCCATCCAGGGGTATTTACCTGGAAATATCCGGCGACGATCCCGGGCTGGGTAATGAAGGTTATGAACTGAACATAGACAAAAAGCTGGTTACCATTAAATCAGCTTCAGCTGCCGGCTGTTTCTATGGCTGTCAGACGCTGCTGCAGACCCTGCCGGTAAAAGCAGCTGGCGACGAGTTGCTGGCTGTTGCTACCGGTACGGTCCGCGATTTTCCTGAATATGCTTATCGCGGGGCCATGCTCGATGTGGCACGCCATTTTTTCAGTGTTGAAGATGTGAAGAGGATGATAGATTTCCTGGCTGCTTATAAGATGAATGTGCTGCACCTGCACCTGACAGACGACCAGGGCTGGCGCATCGAGATCAAGTCGTGGCCCATGCTCACAGAGATTGGTGGCAGCACCGAAGTGGGTGGCGGTGAAGGAGGATACTACACGCAGGAGCAATATGCAGAAATAGTGGAATATGCACAGGAGCAGCATATTACAATAATACCGGAGATAGATATGCCGGGACATACCAATGCTGCGCTGGCTTCGTATGCAGAGCTGAACTGCGACGGGGAAGCAAGGGAACTGTACACAGGTATCGAAGTGGGCTTCAGTACCCTATGTACCGGCAAGGAGATAACCTACCAGTTTGTGGATGATGTGGTGCGTGAGGTTGCAGCACTTATTCCCGGTCCGTGGTTTCATATAGGAGGCGACGAATCCCATGTAACGGCGCATGACGACTATGTTTATTTTGTTGAAAGGGTGCAGGACATTGTTGTAAAGTATGGGAAGAAAGTGATTGGCTGGGACGAGATTGCCAATGCAACACCGGTGGAAGGTACCACAGTACAGTTCTGGGACGACGTTGAAAATACCACCATGGGGGTGGATAAAGGAGCTATGGTGCTTATGTCGCCGGCAGCACGCGCTTACATGGACATGAAGTATGATCCCACCACAAAGCTGGGATTGTACTGGGCGGGCTATATTGAAGTGGATCACGGCTATGACTGGGATCCGGCAACAATGGTCGAAGGAGTCATAAAAGCAAATATCCTGGGTGTTGAGGCAGCACTGTGGACAGAAACCATCACCAACATGGACGAACTGGAATACATGGTCTTCCCCAGGCTGCCCGGATACGCCGAGATAGGCTGGACGGCCCCGGACCTCCGCGACTGGGAGACATACAGTTTACGCCTTGCCGACCACGGCAAACGCTTCGAAGACCTCGAAATTGATTTCTACCGATCCTCACTCGTCCCGTGGAAATAGATCCCCCTTTGAACCGAGTCCCGGGAATCCGGGACGAGCTCGGCGACCAGAGGGAGCCAACGGATTAGGGGGATGTTAATGAGTTTAAGTGGTTTAAGAGTTTAGATGTTGAGGGATTTAGAGGTTTAGACGAATAATATCGCGTTTCTACATTGGCAATTATTGCAACCTTCCTGCACAATTCCCCCTGCCCCCTGCTCAATGCTTTATTGCAGCTCATCTCTGCAATTCATCCAGCCCCTTGATTTTAATCCATGATTTGCATACATTTATAATCTCACTAACCAATAAACCGGCCTATGCCTGACCAATCAGATAACCCCTCTAACTTCTGGCAGGAACTGAAGAGAAGGAGGGTCATTCGTATCATACCCGTATATGCTGCCTCCGCCTTTGTAATACTAGAGCTGGTGGATATCATTGCTGAACCACTGGGCCTGCCCGACTGGACATTAAACATGGTGCTGGTGCTCCTTGTCATTGGTTTTGTTATCTCCGTTATACTATCATGGGTGTATGATTTCACCCCTGAAGGTATTCAGAAGACTGAACCTTTATCAGGAGTCAAAACCGGTAAAAAAGAGAAGGTATCCACAGGGTGGAGAATATCAACTTATGTAAGCGTCTTAATAATTATCGCTTTTATCCTTTTTTATGTCCTAAGTAGTATCAAAAAATCATCGGAAATATCTACCCTGGAGAAATCTATAGCTGTCCTGCCTTTTGAAAACTGGAACAGTGATGAGAAATTTATGCACCTGGGAGATGCCATTACAGATGAGATTATTATGCAGCTTCAGTATATCCAGGAATTTGACCGCGTGCTTTCCAGGTCATCCACAATGCAATATAAAGATAGGCGTCCTTCCATTACTGAAATAGGAAAAGAGCTGGGTGTGAATTACATTGTTGAAGGAAGCATCCAGAGACAGGATGACAACGTCAATATACGTGTGCAGGTTCTCAGGACAATAGAAGAAGATCACGTCTGGGCTGAAGAATACGACGGCAAGTGGTCCGATATCTATACTATACAGAATGATATAGCAAAAAATGTAGCTAAGGAACTAAAGGTTGTCTTAACACAGAGTGAAATAGAACAGATTGAAAGAACCCCTACTGATAATCTGGAAGCATATAATTATTACCTGCAGGGTAATAACTATTACTGGCGCAGCCAAGAGGAACGTGACTGGATCCTGGCAATTAATATGTATCAAAAAGCCATTGAGCTGGATTCCAACTTTGTAGAGGCATATACAAAGCTTGCACGCTCACATATTTCCTTATACTGGTACTATTTTGATAGAACCGTAGAACGATTGGATATGGCCAAGGAAGCAATTGATAAAGCATTTGATATAAAACCACATTTTGCCGATGCGCACCATGCTTTGGGAGTATATTATTACCATGGCTTCCTGGATTATGATAATGCATTAACACACCTTAAAAAAGCCCTCGAATTAAATCCAAATGATGCTGAATGCATTTTTCATATTGCTGGTGTATATAGGCGCATGGGAAACTGGCAAAAAGCAGAGGAAGAATTTCTTAAGGCATTTAAAAGTGATCCGAAAAATTCCAGGGTGGTCTATAATACAGCAGAGACTTTCTATTTAGTTGGGAAATATTCTGAGGCATTGGATTATGTAAACATGACAATAGAACTGAATCCCGAATATACTGCTGTATACAATCAAAAGATTAAAATATATCTAAAATGGGAAGGAGAAACCGTGAAAGCCAGGGAAGTTTTTGAAGAGGCTTCTTTACATATTAATCCTTTATCAAACCAAGGTCTGGTTCTGAGAACTATTTCAATGGATATATATGATGGCAAATATGAGGATGCAATAAATATTTTAAATAAAATAGATTTTGAAGCCTTACAGTCTCAGTTTTATTACTATCCGAAATATTTATACTCAGCTTTTATATATGATTATATGAATGATACCGGGAGAGCCGAACATTATTATAACCTATCGAGAATCATGTTGGAAGACAAAATTATTTATTTTCCGGATGATTCCCGTTTATACAGTGCTCTTGGTATTTCCTATGCCGGACTTGGACAAAAAGACAAAGCCATAGAAGCAGGCAAAAGAGCCGTTGAACTTATGCCAATAGAAAAAGAAGCTTATAAAGGCTATTACCACCTGATGGAGCTTGCCCAGATATATGTCACGATAGGTGAATATCAAAAGGCCATTAACCAGCTTGATTTCCTCCTCTCTGTCCCCGGCGAACTGTCACCTGCGCTGATACAGCTCGAAACAAGGTGGCAGCCACTTTGGAACCTGCCCGAATTCAGTGAAATGATAGATAAATATTCCACCGACTAGCCACTGGCTCCCAATTCTTGGCTTCATCCCATTCGCGGTAATTCGTATAAATTCGCGATAATTCGCATTATTGATTGGGAATCGTTTTAATCTTACTGCACAATTTATTGAGGCGCAACGCCTTGCGCCTCTACGGTTGGGAATTATTGTAACCTTCCTGCAAAATTACTTATATAAACCTTATAAACTTTATCAACCTTATCAACTTACCTGCCCCCTGCTCCCTGCTCTGTGCCTTTTCTCTCCGTCTCTAAGTCATTCCGTCTCTAACCTTCATTCCCAGCCCCGGATCATTTGTACCTATGATCCTGGAACCATCATACCGGTATCCTCCAACCACCGGGTCTTCAATCATCAGCAGCGGCGTATCCAGGTCAAGGTACCTGATCGCGGGGAAGCTTTGAGCCAGGGCCAGCGAACAGCCCATCGCCAGTCGCGTTTCCACCATCCCGCCGATCATCAGTCCCAGCCCGGCAGCGACAGCCACCCTGATGATCTCCAGCGTTTCCAGCACCCCCGACTTCATGATCTTAAGGTTAATAACATCCGCCGCCCCCATAGCCGCCACGCGCTCCGCATCTTCCCTGGTGAAAACCGCCTCATCGGCAGCGAGAGGTACCGTAATTGAATCCTTTATCTCCTTCATCCCCTCAAGGTCAAAACGGTCATTGGGCTGTTCAAAGAGGAGTACAGGGATCCCTTTGCGGGCCAGGTCATTGATGAATATTATAGCTTCGCCCGGCTGAAAAGCCATGTTGGCGTCGATAATAAAAGAAACATCGGGATAGCGCCTGCTTATATCGGTTATCAGGCGGGATTCGCTATCGCTGTCGATCCCTACCTTTATCTTCAGGGTACGAAAACCACTGGCATACCATGCCCCGGCAAGCTCCATCGATTTATCATAGCTCAGTAGGGGTATCGTGACATCGGTCGTCAGGACCGTTCGCGGCTCCCGGCACCATAACGACCACAGGGGAATCTTCCTGAACCGGCAAAAGGCATCCAGCATTGCTGTCTCCAGCCCGCAACGCGGGGCAGGCTGACCGGGCTCTTTCTCTTTCATTTCAGCACTGATCCTTTCATATTCATGCACCGGCCTGCCGGTAATTCCTTCAGCCAGCTTTCTGACCTGCCGCAGTCCGTCATCCCTGGTTTCTCCAGTTAGTTCCTCGAAAGGAGCCATCTCACCATATCCTTCCGTTCCATCATCGAGGGTGATCCGTATGAAAACATTCTCCGCAACGGATATTGCCCCCTGGGAGATAACAAAATCATCGGTCAGACCGATATCCACCGGCCAGGCATCGACCTTGCGTATTACAGGGCCTTTAGCAGAGTGTGCATTCATGAGAGAAATGTCATTATACTGTTTTGAAAAGGGCACTTCGATTGCTCAATTTACCAAAATATATTTATTCCAGGGTATATTAATTCAATTTCAGTGGTCAACATCAAATAGCCCCATCCTCTAGGTGGGGTTGTCTCAAAAAATTTTATATTTTTAAATATGGAACTGAGAATTGACCATCAAAGCCTTAAACCACTTCATACCCGGGTAGAGGAACTTTGAATGGGGAATCGAGTAATCAAAACAAAAAAAAACCGGTTGAACTGTCTTCCATTAATATAATAACCACTAACGATGAAGCAGAAAATACCTTATTTAATTATTTTCCCGCTTGCGGTATTCTTTTTTTCCTGTCAGTCCGAACCTCAAATACTCTGGCAAATCGGGGAGGGAGATAATAGCGCTGCCGAATTTGCCCTGTCATATGATACATACGAACAGTTCCTCGATAAGGATTTCGGATGGGAAGATGGATATTATCTTATCGGTCATTCCAATGAAAAGGAGGACTGGCCCTTTATTTTGCCCGGCCCTTCCGATCAGTGGGGTGGCACATGGGGACCAGCAGGCTGGCGTTCCCATACACTGACCATTCTTTTCAGGATGCAGAAGGTGCCACGTTCCGGAACATGGACTTTAATTATTGATCTTGTTAATAATCACCGGGATGATCCGCCGGTCTTTAAAACCATAGTCAACGGGAAATCATGGAAGTTCAGGCTTCCGGAAGGGGAAAGCAATGATATAACAGGAAATTCTATCTCCGGTACTTCGGAATATTTGATCGAGATACCTCTCTCCCCGGGATTAATACGTGAGGGTGGTAATGAGATAAGGCTTACTACCCTGCAGGGCTCCTGGCTAATTTTTGATCAGATAAGAATGGCCGGTCCGGGAAATGCTGAATTAAAGCCCCGGGCAGAGCTGTTTGTAAGAAAAGTTGAAGCCTCGGATTACGGGATAGAAGATATTAACGGCCCGGCACAGGCCTTGCTGGTGGATGTTCAACACCTGGAAGGAAAGCCGGAGCTGCAGGTAGTCCTGGATGGGGAAACAATATTCACGGAATCACCTGAAACCGGCCGGTATATCTTTGAAGCTCCTATGCCGGGGGTTGAATCCTTACAGGAAAGCAGATATCGTATTTTAAGTAATGGCAGCCTTATTGAAGAGGGGATAGTTCAGCGAAAGCCAGTTGAACCGGTAACCCCTGCAGATTATGTGGATACAAAAATGGGGACAGCTCATTCTCGCTGGATGATAGCCCCGGGACCGTGGATGCCTTTCAGCATGGTGAAGCTCAGTCCTGATAATCAGAATAGTGGATGGCAGGCAGGCTATGATCCTATCTTCGAAACAATAGGTTGTTTCAGCCATATACATGAATGGACAATGGCGGGACTGGGCATCATGCCCGCTAACGGTCCGCTGGTTACTATGATAGGAGATGAGCGTAATCCGGATGAAGGGTATCGCTCACGTATCAATACGGAAACTGAAGAAGCTCCGCTGGGATATTATAAGGCTGAACTGACCGACTATGGCATTACCGCGGAAATGACGGCAACAACGCGATGTGGATTTCAGCGTTACACCTTTCCCCAGGATAAGAAGGGTTCAAGGGTGCTTATCGACCTGCAGATCCCGGCGGAATACGGGTATAAACTTGAGGAGGTGTGTATGGAAAAGGCCGGGGACAAAAGGATTGAGGGTTACAGCAGGCAGCATACTCCAAATACGTGGTCAGGAGGAGTGTCCCAGGAATATACGGTGCACTTCGTGGTAGAGTTTGACCGGGCAATTCAGAAAATCGGGTTCTGGACAGAAAAAGGTATTGTTGAAGATGTATTATTGTTGGATAGTAAGAATCCGGAGGATGCCGGTGCCTTTGTTGAGTTCAATACCGATGAAAATCCGGTGGTACAGGTACGTTCCGCTATTTCCTATGTCAGCCTGGAGAATGCTGCGAAGAACCTGGAATCGGAGATCATCAATCCCTTTGGATGGGATTTCGACGCGGTCAGGCAAAACAATCTGGATACATGGAATAACCTTTTTGAAAGGGTACAAATAACCACCGGCGACAGCCGTGAAAAGCGCCGGTTTTACACCAATATGTACCGCGCCCTTTGCAGTCGTAACATTTTCAGTGATGTTGATGGCAAATGGGTGGATTCCGGGGAGCGGGTAAGGCAGATGGAAGACCCCTCATCACCGGCCCTGGGCTGTGATGCCTTCTGGAACACTTTCTGGAACCTGAATCAGTTCTGGAACCTGGTGACTCCCGAATGGAGCAATCGCTGGGTGAACTCTCAACTGGCCATGTACGATGCCGGAGGAAGGCTGGCTAAAGGGCCGGCCGGCATGGAATATATCCCTGTAATGGTGGCTGAGCATGAAATACCCCTTATTGTGGGAGCCTACCAGATGGGTATCCGCGATTTTGATGTTGAAAAAGCTTTCGAAGCCGTCAAAAAAATGCAAACCACCCCGGCCCGGGAAGTTGATGGAGGATTTGCCGGCAACCGCGACCTATTACCCTACCTGGAATACAATTATGTTCCCTACGATAAAGGACGGTTCTCCAATACCATGGAGTATTCATTTGATGACTGGACCGTCAGCCAGTTTGCCGGAACACTGGGAAAAGAAACCGATCATAACACTTTCCTTAAGAGGGGATATTACTGGAGGAATGCCATTGATCCGGAAACAGGTTATGCGCGCATGAAAGATTCAAAGGGGCAATGGCTCCCTGGCTTTGATCCCTACAAATCAGGCGCCAACCATCATTACGTCGAGGGCAATGCCTGGCAGCTCACCTTTTTTGTTCCCCAGGATGTGCCGGCACTGGCTCAAGCTATCGGTAAGGAACGTTTTGTTGAACGCCTCGAATGGGGATTCCGGGAAAGTGAAAAATTGCGCTTTAACGGGAAGCGCGACCAGTACTGGGACTACCCGGTGGCCCACGGTAACCAGCAATCAATGCACTTTGCATACCTGTTTAACTGGGTGGGCAAACCCTGGCTGACACAGAAATGGAGCAGGGCAATACTGGATCGTTATTATGGATATGGTCTGTCCAACGCCTACCTCGGCGACGAAGACCAGGGACAGATGAGTGCCTGGTTTTTAATGGCTTCATTGGGTCTTTTCCAGACCGACGGCGGATGCCGTTCAATGCCGGTCTATGAGATTGGAAGCCCCATATTTACCAGGGTGGTGATAAATCTCGGTAACCGTTATGGAAGGGGAAGTGTATTTATTATCGAAGCGAAAAATGCTTCACGGGTTAATAAATATGTACAGAATGCAATCCTCAACGGACAACCTTTGAATGATTTTAAATTTCCGGCAGAAGAACTGTTGAAAGGAGGAAAGCTGGAACTGGAGATGGGTCCTGAACCCAATGAGAATTGGTGCATTGGTCCTGGCGGGATAAACTTCCCGGGAGATAATGAAATCGTCGGCCAGTCCGGTATCCACCGGCCAGGCATACCCCTCTCGTATGAATGAACCTTTACCGGTGCTTGTCATTTACAGGTATAACTATTAATTTCAATGATCATTATAAATAAAGCTTAATACAAATGAAAACCAGGTACACACGAAGGCAGTTCCTTCAAACCTCGGCCAGGGGAGCACTCTTTATCGGGGCCGGTGGCTCACAGCTCATCCTGCAGGGATGTGCGGGGAGCGGTAAATACGACCTTATAATCACGGGTGGTGTGGTTTACGACGGCCTTGGAAACCCGGCAAAGGAAGTGGATATAGCTATAAAAGATGACAGGATAGTCATGATCGGTGAAAACCTGGGCAAGAACAGGGCCGGCAGGATCATTCAGGCAAACGGCATGGCAGTCTCGCCGGGCTTCATAGATATGCACACCCATACGGATGTTGGCTTGCTGGCCAATCCCCTTGCAGAGAGCCATATACGGCAGGGCATCACCACGGAGATCAGCGGCAACTGCGGCAGCTCACCATTCCCGGTGGCGGATGAAGTATATGAAGAGAGGAAAAAAGTGATTAAAGAGGAATATGATATCGACCTCGACTGGAGGGATATCAACGGCTTCTTCCGGCGGCTGGAAGAGAAAGGTATGGCACTGAACTATGTAACCCTGCTGGGACAGGGTGATCTGCGCGGTAAGGTTGTGGGCTTCGATGACCGGCCGGCAAGCCCGGAACAGGTCGCACGGATGAAGGCCATCCTGGATGAAAACATGAAAGCCGGGGCATGGGGACTCTCCACCGGGCTCGAATATGCACCTGGCAGTTATGCAAACACGGAAGAGATCATTGAACTGTGTAATGTGGTGGCTGCAAATAATGGCATTTATGCAACCCATATGAGAGACGAGGGTGACATGCTGCTGGAAGCCATGGATGAAGCTATACGTATAGCCCGCGAGGCCGGTGTGAGCACACAGGTCTCGCATTTCAAGGTGGCCTATCCGCGCAACTGGCATAAGATCGACGCTGCCATTGAAAAGCTTGATAAAGCCAGGGATGAAGGGCTGCCGGTGATGGCAGACAGGTATCCATATATTGCAGGATCAACAGGGTTAAGCCTTTACTTCCCCCTCTGGGCACGGCAGGGAACCACCAAAGATTTTATTGCCCGCCTGGAGGATCCAGGACTGGACGATAAGCTGCGAGCCCATGTCCGGGAGCAGGGCGAAAAGCTGGGGTCATGGGAAAACGTCCGTATCTGTTCCGTGGCAACGGACAGGAACAGGCACCTGGAAGGGAAGAACATCCTGGAAGCTGCTGCCGGGTCGGCTAAGGATTCCTATGATTTTATGCGCGATTTACTCATTGAAGAAGAGAACCAGGTCGGCATGATCATTTTCATGATGAAGGAAGAGAACCTGCAGCGCATCCTTGCCCACCCGCTGGTGAGCATAGGGTCGGATGGCTCTGCCGTGGCACCCTATGGTGTTCTTGGCAAAGGGAAGCCCCATCCCCGCTTTTACGGCACCTTCCCCAGGGTGCTGGGTAAATATGTCCGGGAAGAAAAGATCATGACCCTGCCGGAGGCTATCCGGAAAATGACCTCGGTGCCGGCTGACAAGTTTGGTTTCACCGGGAGGGGAAGGATCGGTGAAGGGTATTACGCCGACCTGGTGATCTTCCATCCCGGCCGTGTAAGCGACCTCGCCACCTGGGAAGATCCGCACCGGTACCCCGAAGGCATTGAATATGTGGTGGTAAACGGCAAGGTAGCGGTCGAAGGAGGGGAAAACACGGGCTCATTGGCAGGTAGAATTCTGAAGAAATCCGTTTGATTTAAGATGGAAGATCAACGATGTAAGATTTAAGAAGATAATGGAGGATGCTCTGCGCTTTTGCTCTTAGTCTCTTCGTCACTAAGTCTCTTCCCCTGCTCCCTGCTTCGTCCGCCATAGTCCCGAGAACTCGGGACGTAGGCGGGC
>JAFGLJ010000021.1 GCA_016928075.1 Bacteroidales bacterium
GTAAGCAGTTCACTGCTGAACGAGATAACCCTGGAAAGAAAATCCACAAAGACAACCATCCCTTTTATAAAGAACAATGAATTTAATTATTCATGGCTTGTAGCATTCATCAATAAAGAAAAGAGGCAGACAATGACATGGATAGTATACATAATAATAATAATTTTCATACTTACAGCAGTTTCAAATGGTGCCAATATAACAGACGGACTCGATGGGCTGGCGACAGGCACATCTTCAATAATAGGTGTTGCCCTTGGTATTCTTGCCTATGTTTCGAGTAATATTATATATGCCGATTACCTTAATATTATGTTTATCCCCAGGTCAGAGGAGCTGGTGATATTTGCCAGTGCCTTTATCGGTGCAACAATCGGGTTCCTCTGGTATAATTCTTATCCCGCACAGGTCTTTATGGGTGATACAGGTTCTCTGGCTCTGGGAGGAATTATTGCAGTTTTTGCAATTGTTATAAGGAAGGAGCTTCTGATACCTGTTCTTTGCGGGATCTTTCTTGCAGAAAATCTTTCTGTTGTAATGCAGGTCTCATGGTTTAAAAGAACAAAAAGAAAATATGGTGAAGGAAGGAGGATATTTCTTATGGCTCCTCTCCATCACCATTATCAGATGAAGGGATATCCTGAACCAAAAATTGTCACACGCTTTTGGATAGTGGGATTAATACTTGCGGTAATCAGCATAGTTACTCTTAAGATCAGATAGCTGAATGAAAAAGAAACTTGTTATACTTGGAGCAGGTGAAAGCGGTACCGGATCAGCAGTACTGGCTGCAAAAAGAGGATATGATGTTTTTGTTTCGGATAATAGTGAGATAAAGGAGAAATACCGCGAAATACTTGAAAGTTACAAAATCAGATGGGAACAGGGAAGACATACTGAAAGTGAATTGTTTTCCGCTGATGAAATAATTAAAAGTCCGGGTATACGGGAAGATTCACCTGTTATTACCGCGATAAGGGGGAAAGGAATTCCGGTAATATCAGAGATCGAATTTGCGGCAAGATATACCACTGGTAAAAAGATCTGTGTGACCGGAAGTAACGGAAAAACAACTGTTACCAGTCTTATATATCACATGCTTAAAAAGGCCGGAAAGAATGTTGCAATGACCGGTAATGTAGGGAACAGTTTTGCAATGTCAGTTGCCCTTGAGCCACATGATTATTATGTAATAGAGCTCAGCAGTTTCCAGCTTGATGATATGTTTGAATTTAAGGCCGAGATTGCGATTCTGATGAATATAACTCCTGATCATCTTGACAGATATGGGTATGAATTTCAGAATTATA
Organism: Bacteroidales bacterium; assembly: GCA_016928075.1. Taxonomy (GTDB): domain Bacteria; phylum Bacteroidota; class Bacteroidia; order Bacteroidales; family VadinHA17; genus UBA9300. The sequence continues at coordinate 1,311 of JAFGLJ010000021.1, forward strand.
TAGATTCCAAATTCAGGATAACACGGAACCAGACACAATCCGATTTTCTTATTTACTGGGCTGATGATCCTGTCATCCGCAGGGAACTGTCAAAAAAAGATTATGGCATGATTCAGCTTTCTTTCTCGGACCGTACGCAGGATAAAATGTGTGCATACATCAACAACAATGAATTAATGATTGATTATCAAAATAAAACAACCTCACTTATGACCATTCATGAACTGGCGCTCAAGGGACGTCATAACACCTACAATTCAATGGCTGCTGCTATTGCTGGGAAAGTGCTGAACATCCGCAAGGATGTTATCAGGGAAAGTCTCGCTGATTTTCAGGGTGTTGAACACCGGCTGGAACCTGTAATCAGGGTGAGCGGGATAAATTTTATTAATGATTCAAAGGCAACAAATGTTAATTCAACATGGTATGCCCTTGAATGTATGGAAACACCTGTTATATGGATTGCCGGGGGTATTGATAAGGGTAATGATTATTCGGAATTGTTCCAGGTTGTAAGTCAGAAAGTTAAAGCAGTGGTTTGTCTGGGTAAGGATAACCGGAAGATCATTGAGGCCTTCGGGGATAAAGTACCGACAATCGTTGAAACAGCAACGATGGAAGAGGCAGTCAGATCTTCATATTATCTGGCAAAAAAAGGTGAGACCGTTCTGCTGTCTCCTGCCTGTGCCAGCTTTGATCTCTTCATAAATTATGAAGACAGAGGCCGTCAGTTCAAAGCAGCCGTAAGAAACCTTTAATAATCGCGAAAATGCAGGAGAGCTGGCTGACAAAAACATTTAAAGGCGACAGGGCCATATGGGGTGTTATTGCCCTTTTCATGGTATATTCACTACTGGCAGTTTACAGTTCCTCGGTAAACGTTGCTTTCAGAAACCATGGGGGAAATACAACGTATTTTCTGAGAACCCAGTTCCTGATGCTTACCGCCGGCCTGGTAATAATTATAATTGTTCACTACCTGCCTTACCGGATATATTCTTCCCTTGCGGGTGTTGCGATAATTATTTCAGCAATACTGCTTGTACTTACATATTTTTTTGGCGTAAGGATAAATGATGCAACCCGGTGGCTTGAAATACCTTTTATAGGACTCAGGATACAGACTTCAGATATAGCAAAAGTAGCCCTGGTTATTTACCTGGCCAGGACACTGGCAAGATATCAGGATCACCTCAGGGATTTCGTGCTGGTAACAAAATTTTTCATATTCCCGGTATTCATTATTTGTGCACTTATAATGCCTGAGAACCTTTCAACTGCACTTATGATCTTTGGCATTTGTATATTAATGCTGTTCATAGGGGGTGTCCCGTTTAAATATCTGCTTGCCTATATGGGAATGGCAGTTGTATTTGTAATACTTTTTGCGCTTTTCTTATGGCTGGTGAGTGACGATAACAGGGTGCTTACCTGGATTGAAAGAATTATAAGCTTCTTTACAGGTAAGGGAGGCGATACGGATGATTTTCAGATAAACCAGGCAAAAATTGCCATATCAACAGGCGGCTTATTCGGAAAGGCTCCGGGTCACAGCATTCAAAGAAATATGCTGCCCCAGTCAAATTCTGATTTCATTTTTGCAATAATTATAGAAGAGTATGGATTGCTTTTGGGGGCAATACCACTGATCCTGGCTTATATGACACTCATGTTCAGAGGTATCGCTATAGTGAAGAAATGTGAAACCGGTTTCCCGGCATACCTTGTACTCGGACTGATAGTGATGATAGTATCACAGGCAATGCTGAATATGATGGTCGCGGTAGGGATCCTGCCGGTAACCGGTCAGACACTCCCCTTCGTAAGCTGGGGAAGAACCTCGGTGATTATGATGTGTTTTTCGATCGGGGTGATCCTTAGCGTAAGCAGGGTAGTTAATGCAAGAATACGAAAAGAGGACCTGCCTGAAGAAGAGAAAAAGGATGAAGGTGAAGTAATTTATGGAACAAAAACGGCATAAAAGAATAATTATCAGCGGAGGAGGGACCGGAGGTCATATTTTCCCGGCCATATCTGTTGCAAATGCTCTCAGGAAAACAGAACCCGGGACCGATATTCTTTTTGTCGGTGCAGAAGGCCGTATGGAAATGGAAAAAGTGCCGGCCGCGGGTTACA
>JAFGLJ010000022.1 GCA_016928075.1 Bacteroidales bacterium
ACTCTAAACTCACTCTAAACTCATTCTAAACTCACTCTAAACTCACTCTAAACTCATTCTAAACTCACTCTAAACTCACTCTAAACTTTAACATTATCACAGGTTAATGTTTTTCTCAATAAAAATATCATCAATATTCAATCATCCATCATCAAAAAGGGGGTATATATCAAAAATATTAATAAAATGTTGATAAACCCCCTATAGAAATGGGGTATGAATTTCAAAAGTATGTATATTTACAGAAAATATATCAATTATGGCAGAGTTACGTTTTAGTGCATTAAGGGAGGTATTTTCAAGGCAGGCTATAGCTCCTGCAATTCCCAAAGAGAAAGTATCAGAATATTTCGCTGTTAATGTTTTCGATCTTCCGAAGATGGAAAGGTACCTGCCCAGGGAGACCTATCAATCTGTCAGGGAAGCCATTGACAGAGGTACTTCGATCAGCAGGGAAGTAGCTGATAAGGTAGCAACCGGCATGAAAGCCTGGGCGATAGAAAAAGGAGTCACTCACTATACTCATTGGTTTCACCCTTTAACAGATGCAACGGCTGAAAAGCATGATGCTTTCATCGAAAGAAATGATTATGAAGGTCTTGTTGAATCTTTTTCAGGCGAATTGCTCGTTCAGCAGGAACCTGATGCGTCCAGTTTCCCAAGCGGAGGTATACGTAATACATTTGAAGCCAGGGGATATACGGCATGGGATGTTTCATCCCCGGCTTTTATCGTTGGAACCACCCTTTGCATTCCAACAGTCTTTGTTTCTTATACTGGAGATGCACTGGATTATAAAACTCCCCTGCTTAAAGCCCTGAGTGCTCTTGACAGGGCAGCCGTGGATGTGTGCCAGTATTTTGACAAGAATATTAATAAGGTAATTGCTACACTTGGCTGGGAGCAGGAATATTTTCTTATAGACGAAGCACTGTATTATGCCAGACCTGACCTGGTACTGGCAGACCGGACCCTCATGGGTCACCAGTCATCAAAAGACCAGCAGCTTGCTGATCATTATTTCAGTTCTATACCTGAACGTGTAATGTCGTTCATGGAAGATTTTGAGGTGGAGGCATTCAAGCTTGGAATACCGGTTAAAACCCGTCATAACGAGGTTGCGCCAAACCAGTTCGAGTGTGCACCCCTGTTCGAGGAAGCAAATCTGTCCGTGGATCATAATCAATTAATAATGGATATTATGAAGAGAATTGCACGGAAACACAAGTTCAGGGTTCTGCTTCACGAGAAGCCCTTTGCAGGTATCAATGGATCAGGTAAGCATAATAACTGGTCGTTGTCAACCAATACGGGTGTTAACCTGCTTTCTCCTGCAAAAAATCCAAAGGGAAATCTTCAATTTCTTACTTTTCTTGTCTGTGTGATTAAGGCGGTAAATGATAACCAGGATTTACTGAGAGCCAGTGTACTTACTGAAACAAATTCGCACAGGCTGGGAGGGAATGAGGCTCCGCCATCCATCATGTCGGTTTTTCTGGGATCATATCTGACGGGGATGCTTGATGCTATCGTGGAAAAAGTGACCGATAAGAAAATGACCCCGGCTGAAAAAACGGAGCTTAAACTGGGAATAGGTAAAATTCCGGAAATATTGCTTGATAATACTGACCGGAATCGGACCTCTCCTTTTGCATTTACAGGTAACAGGTTTGAATTCCGGGCCGTAGGATCTTCAGCAAGCTGTGCACCAGCTATGATAGTGCTGAATGCATCAGTTACTGATACACTCAGAACGTTCAAGAGAGAAACGGATGCACTGATTTCGAAGGGGATTAAAAAGGATGAATCAATATTCCAGGTATTGAAGAAATATATTGTCGAATCTTCACGTATCAGATTTGAGGGTGATGGTTATTCTGCAGAATGGGAAAAAGAAGCACTCAAAAGAGGACTTACAAATATTAAAAGTGTACCCGAGTCACTTACTAATTATCTCACCTGGCAATCCAAAAAGGTATTGATAGACGGTGGGATATTCACTAACAGAGAGCTTGAAGGAAGAGTGGGAGTTGAATATGAGAAATTTACCAAGAAAGTTCAGATTGAAGGAAGGGTGCTGGGCGATCTCGCTATTAATCATATTGTGCCCACTGCCATAAAATATATGTCCGAACTCCTTGATAATATAAAATCCCTGCGTATGGTTTTCAGTGAGATTGAATATGAGAGGCTTGCAGGGGCTCGGAAAGAAGTTATAATGAATATATCAGACCATATATCCATGATAAAAAAGCTGGTCAACGAGATGATTGAGGAAAGAAAAAAAGCCAATGTGATTGAAGATATCGCAAAAAAAGCATTTGCTTATGAGAAGAAAGTAAAACCTTATCTTGACAAAATAAGGTATCATATTGACAAGCTTGAATTAACGGTTGATAATGAAATCTGGCCCCTTCCGAAGTACAGGGAACTGCTGTTTACAAGGTGAGCGGGTTCCGTATTCCGGGTTACCGGGTACTGGGTATTCAGTCACTCAGTCTCTCCCTGCCCCCTGCCCCCTGCTCCCTGCTCCCTGCTCCCTGCTCCCTGCTTTTTTTGCATAATATTTGCTGCATTTATGCCGTTAATCTGTTGCTTGATGTTTTCATTGTTCTGATTAAGGATGAAAAACATTAATTTTACGCAAATTATAATGGAGGGATTATGGTTCGGACAGTAGTATTGTTATTAATTTTTCTTATTTCTCTTACAGCCTATTCACAAAAGAGGAAAGCACAGAAAGCTTATGATGCCTGGGAAGCAGGTGAATATTTTGAGGCGATTGATTTTTTCAAAGACTCATATTCAAAAACACGAGACAGAAACGAGAAAACGGAATATGTTTTTATGGTGGCCGAATGTTACAGGCTTACCAACGATTCTCGCAGTGCTGAATTGTGGTACAAAAAAATATCAGGCAGGGATAATGCAAGACCTGAAGCAACATACTGGTATGCACAGTCCCTGAAGAAGAATGGTAAGTATGAAGATGCTATCTCAGCTTTTGTGGAATACAAGCAAATTGTTCCTTCCGACGCCAGGGCTGACCTTGGAATAAGGTCATGTGAACTGGCTATAGAATGGATGGAATCGCCTCAGCCTTATGAGGTGGAGGATATAAAAGACCTTAATTCTCGCCGCTCTGATTTCTGCCCTGCATACGCAAGGGATGACTATGGAATGGTGTACCTTACATCCTCGAGAGAGGAGGCAACCGGTAAAAGAGAGCATGGTGCCACAGGTGAGAATTTTACCGATATTTTTGAAAGCAGGCTTGACAAGAAAGAGCGATGGAGCACACCCGTACCCGTGACAGACCTGAATACCGAATTCGAAGATGGTGCGGTCAGTTTTACCTCTGACTTCAGGGAAATATATTATACACTATGTGAAATGGGTAAGCGCGAAAACAGGGGCTGTGTAATAATGACAGCTAAAAGAAATGCCGATGGATGGAGCAAGCCTGAAAGGCTTGATATCCTGCCTGATTCACTGGTGGCAGCACACCCTGCAATATCACCTGACGGACTGACTTTGTATTTTGTATCACAGTTATCTGATGGCTACGGTGGCAAAGACATATATTACGTAACAAGACCCTCGCTTAACGATGACTGGTCCAGACCGAGAAATATGGGGCCTGATATAAATACCACGGGTGACGAACTATTCCCTTATGTCAGGACAGACGGCACTTTCTATTTTGCATCAAACGGGCATATAGGAATGGGCGGACTGGACATATACAAAGCAGAACCCCAGCCTGATGGCCGGTGGATGGTTGATAATATGAGATATCCTATCAATTCAAGTGCAGATGATTTTGGGATAAGTTTCCAGGGGGAGAGTGAAACAGGGATGTTCAGCTCTACAAGAAAAGGACGGACCAATGATGAGATATATTATTTTGAGTTACCACCTCTGAGGTTCAGCGTCAGGGGCCTTGTAAAAGATGAAAAAACGGGTGAACCAATACCTGACGCCGTAGTACAGCTTATAGCAAGCGACGGAACAACCATAAGGGATAATACGGGAGAAAGCGGTGAGTTCAGGTTTATGCTCAATGAAGATGTGGATTATATTTTCCTTGCTTCCAAAGATGGATATCTCAATGGAAAAGAGAAAGAAACAACCAGGGGACAGGATAAAAGCAAAGAGTATCTGACTACAATACTTATGACATCCATTGATAAACCAATTGAACTGCCCAATATACTCTATGACTTCAATAAGTGGGACCTGAGGCCTGAATCAATGGTATCCCTTGATAAACTCGTTGAAACGCTTAATGATAATCCAAATGTTACCATAGAGCTTATGTCTCATACCGACTCCCGAGACACGGAGGAATATAATATGGAGCTGTCACAGAAGCGGGCACAGTCAGTTGTTGAGTACCTTATTGATAAAGGTATCGATCAGAATCGGTTATCTGCAAGAGGCTATGGTGAGTCGAGCCCGAAAATAGTGGATGAACAGCTGGCTTCGGAGTATGACTTCATGAGGGTGGGGTTTATTCTTAACGAGCAGTTCATTAACGGTCTGCCAAACGAGGAGCTGAAAGAAATAGCTCACCAGATAAACAGGAGAACAGAGTTCAGGGTGTTATCCACAGATTACGAATCAGAGTAACGCAGATTTCGCAGATTAACACAGATTTCACAGATTGGTATAAACTTAGCCTTACTTTGTCCGTTAAGATGGGTGCGGGGCACAGCCCCACACCAGCATAGGTGGAACCTTAGCCT
>JAFGLJ010000023.1 GCA_016928075.1 Bacteroidales bacterium
ACTATTGAATGACTATTGAATGACTATTGAATGACCATCGAATAACGCGAACGCAGTGAGCCAATTACTATCGAATGACCACCGAATGACTACTGCATCTTCTTCAACGGTGTCAGTGTTACCGGCCCCAATAATCCTGATTTTCGGGGTTCCCACGATGATGCATCAAAAATACCATCTTTGGTATTCTGACGGTATTTTGCCGCGAAATTTATATTGTAGAATTTCTTCCATTGGATATTATTTTGGTCCATATATGCAATTCTGTTGGCCATCAGGTTAGATACTTTTATTTCCAGATTGTTTTTCTTTTTTAATTGTTTCTTGTCAATAACAATCCTGAAATCGGGTCCTGTGAGAGAGCCAAGGTCCTCACCATTCAGCACCACGGAAGCACTCTCATGTACCCTGCCAAGGTTTAATGCCCATGCATCTGCCTTAATTTTCGGTTTTACAAAATCAATGGAATATTTAACCGTTCCTGAGAAGTTCTTTAATGATTCTTCTCCGGATTCCGTCCAGGAGCTTAGCTTACTGTATTCTGAAGCAAGAACTGGCACAGGTCCGCCTTCAACGAATTCAAGCTTCCATGTTCCTGTAATCTCACTTGCAATTGCAAGATTATCATACCAGGGATAAGGTTCTGCATCAGTAAAATTTTCGTTAGTTGTCAGTATAATTGATTCACCGGGGAATAAGCTGATATATACCTCATTCATTCCTGATTTTGTTTCCCTCAGTCTGGCCTTGCCTGATCTGCCATTAACAGGATTGAATATTGATACTGCTGGTGAACTTATATTTAAGGAGATCCATCCATCATATGCTTTTTCCCCTTTGTTACAGACAAAGTATGTATATCCGGCAGGGGTCTGACGGCGTACAAACATAAGATTATTATCCGCCATGGTTTCTCTTTTTATCCCTGAGAAAGAAAGAAGCTCTTCCAGATTATTTCCTTTGATTAACATCCCGTTACCATAGACGGATTTTAAAACTTGCGGGTTATTGGTAGGGGAAAAATTAATTCTTGCTTTCAGCTGACTGAAAAATTCTGTTTTTTCTTCTTTAAATGCCCATCCTGCAACATATGCAGGTAAATCACCGTAAAATATTATTTGGGCTCCTTCATAAGCGAGACGCAGAATATGTGAAAAAGTCTCTATTGGAATATAATTACATTGTGGAATTAAGAGTACTTTATAAAGGTTTCCTTCAGTAAACAGGAAGTCGTTATAGAATTCTGTGTTTTTTATCTGCAGATCGGATATATAGTCGAAGGCATATCCTTTTTCTTGCATCAGCACCGCTCCGGCTTTGAATTTTGTATCATTATACGATTGGTTACCGCTGCTGTGGGTCAGCAGTTGTTCACTGTTGTCAGCATATAGGTCAGATACGGGATAATATAAAAGTATGTCATTATCAGGTCTTCCTGACTGAAGGAAAGACTGTACACGTGTAATATAATTGTTAAGAGCTCTTATATCATTCCACAGGGGATTTGCAGGATTAATTTCAGTTGAGGCATAGAAAAGAAATCCCGGCCATGGTTCATCTGAGGGAGAATAGCATGTGCCGTGATATACAATATGATTTACACCTTCGAGGAAAGCCGCATCGGCGGCATTTTTTATGTCAGCAAGGTTTGACAGGAAATGTTCATCAAGCCATGTTGCTGTTTCACATGCTACATATTGTTTTCCTGTAACGCTGGCAGCTGAAGAGGCGAATTTCATATTAAGCAGATCTGTACCTTCTGTTTCGGGAATGTCGGCAGCGGCATACAGGTCAAGAATATTTCCAGGTGATCCGTGTGCCTGGTTACGTGTTATTTTCCCCTGTCTGTGTGCCCAGTTTGTCCATGTTTCCGTAAATTTCTCCAGTAGCAGGTCGGAAATGGTCTGGCGGTAGTCGGAGAGCACCCTCATATTTTTATCGGGGTCATCTTTCCCGAAGAGTGCCGGCAGGTAAGCCCTGAGGTCATATCCTCTTCTGATAATAAACTCATAGAACAGATCATTTGTCCAGTCAGCCTGTCCTGCAGCATCATCAACCTCATAGGAATCATTGAAATAGCCTCTTAGTTTACCAGTGTCATATTTGCTGAAGATAGTATCGAAATGCCTGAGGTAATGCGTTATTGCCTGTCCTGAGAAATGATCGATGACATCTCCCTCTCCTCCGGGACCTGCTCTTTCCACCTGTTTGCCGTGCCAGCCCTGGAAGAGAGCATATATGGTCCATTTTCCTTCCGGTGCAATCCAGTCAAGGTCTCTTTCGGGTGTCACCAGCCCGGATAGGTTAATCACCTGTCCTGAATCGGAATATGCAATTACCGCATGTACCGGCAGGGGCCATTTAAGCTTCACCTGGTCGAGGGCATAGAGCTGGGCGTTTTGTTTTCTGTCTGTCTGGTAAAGTATTACTGTTTTGTCAGGAATGTCTCCCAGGGGCCTTATCTCAGGCTTTTGTGTGAACTCAATCTTCTCTTGTAATTTTTCACCCGTATTAAGTGTGTATGTTTTGTAATTAATATTCCTGCATGCGTCCAGCGAATCCACCCATGGTCCTCCAAAAGGCCATCCTGAAGCATTTGCCAGGTCGATGCCCAGGTCAAGCCGTTCAGCTTCCTCTAAAGTATGGATAAGCATTGACATCCATTCGGGAGAAAGATAATCAATGAATTTATTCTCCTGTCCTCTTACACCATATATTGGAGTTATCTCCAGTCCTCCCAGACCTGCATCCCGGTATTTCTCCATATTGGCCGTCAGGTCTTCCTTTGATACTATATTTCCCGGCCACCACCAGCGTGTCCATGGTTTAGTATAATCTGTTATTTCAGGCCATGTCTGCTGGGAGAAAACAGACAGGGAGGCCATTACTAAAAGACTGAAAATAAATATTCTGGTTTTCATAATGCTTTCATACTTTCAGAAAGATCTTCTTCTTATACAGTATGTAAAGGAACACCCAGCCTACAGCTGTCACACCTACAGCTTCTACAAGAGGAGACCATGTTTCAGGAAGGATATCAGCAAATCCTCCGAAGAAAAATCCCGATGCATTTCTGAAACCTATAATCCTTCTTGCAAGGTAAATAGTGATAGGATTCATGCCGATAACAACAAAAAAGAATGCCCATTTTCTGAAATTCCATACATCAATGATAAGGTGGAACACAGTGAACAGAAGAAGGCTAAGCCCTCCGACCCAGCACACAAATGAGCTGGTCCACAGGTTTTTATTAATAGGGAAGGCCAGATTCCATAATTTACCCAACAGCATCAATGCTACAGCAGCCAGAAACATATAGAGTACCCTTTTCAATGGTTTTTCACTGTGATATCCTGACAGCATGTATTGTCCGGTAAGCATACCCAGCAAGGCCGTGGATATTGCAGGGACAGTGCTGAAGATACCTTCGGGATCATGATTACCGAGATATAGTCGTCCCGGCATAAGCAGACGGTCAATATAACTCGTCAGGTTTCCTTCCTGTGAAAACTTGTCAAAGGAACCCAGGTCATGTGCAGGGAAGAGAACCAGCAGCAGCCAGTAAATTATCAGCAATCCCCAGAACCATATAATCCGGGCTGTCAGTTTGGTATTCATGAAAATAAGGGCACCGAACATCCATGCCATACCAATCCGTCCGAGGACACTGCCGTAGCGCAATTCACCAAGATTGAAACGTAATCCGTTGTTATAGATTATTCCAAGGACCACAAGTATTAAACCTCTGTAAATAATATGTCTGTAAATGGATTTCCTTGAGTCGTTATTGCTTAATCTTTTATTAAGTGAAAAGGGAAAGGAGATACCGGCAATAAAGAGGAACAGCGGGAAGATCATGTCGTAAAAAACAAAGCCGTGCCATGGCACATGGTCAAGCTGTGTGGCGCACCATTTGAATACAGGCCATCCTGTTATTGATGCCAGCGCGATGAATATTCCTTCACCACCCATTATCCAGAACATGTCGAATCCACGAAGTGCGTCAAGTGAATAAAGTCTTTTTGGAGCAGGTTTGGTAGTTTTTTCCATTGTCGGGATTATTAATAAATATATTTTATCTCAGAATAGTTATTTTAAAAACCATAGTTAATAATTCAGTATATAAACAAAAATAATATTTTATGACTATCGGGAATGATTAATATTAAAATAAAGTCTACGAATTTGGAGGATCCCTCGATACTCATTTAATATTTTAAGATAAGTGCTATAGTAATTGTAAGAACTTTATTAATGCTGAATTCGAAATTGTTTATATTTATAATAAAAAATAGATTAACGGATAACTTCTAAATTTAAAATTATGTCAGTAAGAAATGTCCTTACAAACGTATCAAAGAACAGGTCGCTTAAAAAGATTAGCCTGGTGATAAGAATTATGACTGTTCTCTTAATGACAATACCTGCTGTTCTGACATGCAGTTGTCAGACTTCTGATGTTAAGGAGGTTAAACTTGTTACATCAGATACGAGAGAAAGAATAGACATATATATTGATGATGTTCTTTTTACTTCATTTCATTACTCCTCCGATTTTGAAAAACCCTTTTTGTATCCTGTGAATGCACCAGGAGGATACGTAATTACAAGGGGATTCCCTATAGACCCGCGGCAGGGGGAGCGTGTTGATCATCCTCATCAGGTAGGATTATGGTTTAACCACGGCAGTGTCAATGGGCTTGATTTCTGGAACAATTCATCGGCAATTCCTGCCGGAAGAAAAGGGGGATATGGACATATTATTGTCAAAGAGATAGTCAAAGCCGAAAGCGGAGAAAAAGGTATTCTTGAGCTAATTGCAAACTGGAATGATAATGAAGGTAACACCCTCCTGGAAGAGAGGACAAGATATATTTTATCTGCAACGGATCATACCCGGACCATAGATCATATCACCACGCTGACAGCTGTAAATGACACTGTTACAATTTTCGATAACAAGGAGGGATTATTTGCCATAAGGGTGGACAGGGCATTTGAGATGCCCTCGGATGAAGCTCTTGTTTTTACCGATGAAAGGGGTAATCCGACAACCGTTCCGGCAGTTGACAATACAGGTGTCACAGGGATGTATTTGTCGAGCCACGGGCTGAAGGGAGATGCAGTATGGGGTACAAGGAATGACTGGGTATTGCTCTCCGGAACAAAGGATAATACACTGATTACCATGGGTATCTTTGATCATACTGAAAATCCGGGCTATCCTGCTTATTTTCATGCACGCGGGTATGGACTCTTTTCAATAAATAATCTTGGGCAGAAATCATATGACCCCAATCAGGAAGCAGTAAGCTATAATCTGGAAAAAGGAGATTCCCTGACCCTGCGTCACAGGTTTTTCATTAAGTCGGGTACTGAAGTAATGCCTGAAGAAGCTGATTCCGTTTTCGTTGAATTCAGCAAGGTACTCTGAGTTATTAAATGTACCGTATACACTAATTAAATAACCGCAAAGTGCACAAAGTGTTGAAACCTCTTCACTTTACGGCTTTGCGGTTATAACTTTACCATTTATTAAAAGCCAAACTTCCGGCAATTTTTCACACTCAAGGTCCCGGAATCATTTTTCAGGGCAGCGGATAACCTGCAATCTCCTTAAGGTTTTCTGTTATTTCATCATCTGGCAATTCATAGTTTTCAAGTTTACCCGACATGAATTTATCATATCCTGTAAGGTCCATCAGTCCGTGTCCGGAGAAATTGAAAAGTATGACTTTTTCTTTTGCTTCTTCTTTGGCTTTTCTGGCTTCCCTGATCACTGATGCTATGGCATGTGTAGTTTCGGGTGCAGGTATTATACCTTCTGTTTTGGCGAACAGAAGACCTGCTTCATAGCTTTCAAGCTGGTGCAATGATACCGGTGACAGAAGTCCCTCTTCGGCAGCCTTGCTTACCAGCGGGGCCATGCCATGATAGCGTAAGCCACCAGCATGGATGGGCGCGGGCACAAAACTGTGTCCCAGTGAATGCATGGCAACAAGAGGTGTCATTTTTGCAGTGTCACCGTGATCATATACATATGGACCTTTTGTGAGGGTGGGGCAGGAGGCAGGTTCGACAGGAATAATATCAATATCGGCACCATTTATCTTGTCATAGACAAACGGGAATGAAAGGCCTGCGAAGTTACTTCCTCCACCAACACATCCTATAACTACATTTACCTTTTTTTCACCTGCTATCTCAAGTTGTTTTTTTGCTTCAAGACCTATTATAGTCTGGTGCATCATCACATGGTTCAGTACACTTCCCAGTGAATACCGTGTTTGTCCTGAAGGATCCGTAACAGCAGCTTCAATAGCTTCACTGATTGCTATTCCCAGACTTCCGGG
>JAFGLJ010000004.1 GCA_016928075.1 Bacteroidales bacterium
AAAAGTACAAAGGAAAAAGTACAAAGGAAAAAGTACAAAGGAAAAAGTACAAAGGAAAAAAGTAGAGACGCGCTACCAGCGTGTCTAAAAGAATTTAGCAGGAAGATTACAAAAATTTCCAATTGTAGAGACGCGCTACCAGCGCGTCTAAAAAAATTGAACAGCAAGATTACAATGATTCCCAATTATAAAGATGCAAGGCCTTGCGCCTCAGCCTTAGCCTAAAAATGATATCCATTTCTTCCGTATGCAGATAAAACCAGCCGGTCAATCTCTTTGTACAATTCACTTATCTGCTTTCCGGTAGGAGTGATCTTATTCCATGTTTTCATCGTCTTTGTGGTAAATTCAATTATTTCATCTTCGAGTGGTCTGAGCCACTGCAGATAACCTGACCGGTTAATGTTGTATATCTTGTTTATATTAATATAATCCTGTCCATGACCGCGCGTTACGGGCATAGATTCATGTTTCATCCTGAGAGCCAGGTTGCACATTTCTGAGTTTTCGTTCTCGGGTGCTGTAAGCAGTTCAGGGAGGATACGGTCATCATTTAACCAGACGGGGTAGGCAACAGAAGCAAGTGGCCAACCACCGATGGCCCACATAAGTGTTTCAGCCGGATCATCGCCGGGAATTACGCCCTTGAATATAGCTGAGGAAGTGGAGGTACGCCTTGCTATATTATCCCTGAAATGAACCATTTTCACCTCGCTTTCCGAAGTGGCGAGGTCAGAAAGGTCAATCCCGGTAAAGCCGTTTACCAGGTTTCTTTCGGCATTATGCAGTATAAACTCCACTGTAAGATTATTCTGCATTGCAGCCTGGTAAAACAGATTGTAGGCTGTTATATATCTCGAGTATCCCTGACCAGTTTCAGGATCTCCGCTGAAAGAATAGTTAGTCATAACCACAAATCCCAGAGGGGCTACCGACGGGTCATTCACATCGACCAGGGTTATACTGCTGTCGCCCACCTCATAATAAGCTGCACCACCATATGCGTCTATAACTCCAAAATTGGCTTCAAGTCCTGTTGGCCTGTCGAGTGATTCAAGTAATTCTTCAAATTCCACCAGTGTGGAACATGATGCCAGTGCACGAGCCATTATTTCGCCTTCACTGTATTTACCGTTTTCATCTTCACCTTGATTGAGATTGTAAGAAGCAGTGTTCATTATACAAAACCCTTTAATATTCATGCCCATCCATGCCTCTGTCAATTCTTTTTCCCCTGTATTCACCATTGCAATATATGAATATCGCCCTGAGGTAACGTAAATCAGTTTATTGTTCTCATTGCTTGTATCACGGTGTTTCCACATAATAGGGCGCCCGTCAGCTGTATATTTACCGCTTATAATAACCGAAGTACAGGCATCAAGCCTGTCGGCTGGTAAAAGTGATAAGAGCACCAGAAAGAAGGCAAGTTGTTTCATAATGGAATCGTTATAGGTTTGATTAATCTGCTGATATACCAGGTTTAAAGACAAAGATAAAAGTACAAAGTAAAAGTTAAAAGTAAAAAGGTTTGAACAGTTTGAGGGTTTGAGTTAGTAATAAACCAGATCAAACCTGCCTGCCGTCAGGCATGCATTCAAACGTTCAAACATTCAAACTGTATTAATAAACTCATTAAGAGCGTATTATCAGCAACATTTAGTGGCTGCATTGATGAAATTTATTCCGGCACTTTTCATTTCTTCCAGGGCTTCGGCTTCGTAGGACGATTCCGGTTCCACAGCTGCTATTGCATCGGTAACGAGCCATGTGTTAAAACCATTATTTACCGCATCAAGGGCCGTGTTCTTAACACAGTATTCTGTTGTAAGACCTGTTATATAGACATCTGTGACATTATTGTTCAGGAGATAGTCCATCAGGTTTTCATTGGTAGCTTCAAATGCCGAGTAACCATCATCCTTATTTCCGGTACCCTTATGAAAACCTTTCTGTATCCTGGTTATGTTAAGATCAGGATGGAACAGTGCTCCTTTGGTTCCCTGAATGCAATGAGGAGGCCACTTGTCGAAGTGTTTGGTATCTGGCGGATGTACATCACGCGATGCAACTACCACATCAAATTTTTCCATCAGTTTATTTATGACCGGAATAATTTCATTTGCCCGTGGAGCAGGAAGGGCACCTCCGGGACAAAAATCATTCTGAACATCTACTATTATCAATGCTTCCATATTTCACTCTTTAAATTATTGCGTAAACCCATCAGTTCTTTACCTATTCCTACTTTATATATATGTGGATTATCAAACCTTTTTGATTCGGCCGGCAACTGTGCAAGCCTTGCAGCAGCATACTTCGCTGATTCATCCAATGACTTTTCTGTAAGAATCTTTCCCTTATCCATAACCTTTTCTATAATACATTCATTAGCATACCCCTTCAAGCTGCAGTTTTTTTCAGGGTGATAGGGGTGAAATATTAGTTGTGGAACGGGATAATTCACCAGTTCTATACCATCGGCATAGAATTGGTTATCACCATTCAGATAACGGTATATGGTCTTTAAACCCGGCAGCGTTGTCTTTGCTATATTTTCCGACACTTTCATGCTTGGTTTATCGTCAATATAAGTCAGTTTGTATACTCCATCCAATGCACCTTCATCTTTTCCCGTTACAAGGGCTGTTCCCACCCCGAACGAATCGATAGGTGCTTCCTGGTCGAGGAGGCTTTTAATGAGGTGCTCGTCGAGCTGGTTTGACACAACTATTTTAACATATCCCAGTCCTTCCCTGTCGAGCATCCTGCGTGCTTCCTTGCTCATATAGGCCAGGTCGCCACTATCGAGCCTGATGCCCGTGAGCTTATGGCCATTCTTTTCCAGTTCTTTTGCAACAGTGATGGCATTGGGTACTCCATGCCTGAGGGTATCATATGTATCAACCAGCAGTATTGATGAATCGGGATATAAGCTCACAAATTCCCTGAATGCATCAATTTCCTTATCGAAACTCTGTACCCATGAATGTGCCATGGTACCGGTAGATTCAAAACCGTAACAATGAGCGCTATATGTATTTGAGCTTCCGTTAAAACCACCTATCATGGCAGCCCTGCTGGCATGTATGGCACCCAGGCCCTGTGCACGGCGCAGTCCAAAATCAATCAACAGCCTATCTCCGGCAACGAGCCTCATCCTTGCTGCCTTTGTAGCTATAAGCGACTGGAAATTCAATACATTCAGTATCATGCTTTCCACAACCTGGGTCTCTATTATATTACCTTCAACTCTCATTACAGGTTCATTTGCAAATACAATCTCTCCCTCCGGTGCTGAATAAATATTTCCAGTGAATCTGAAGTCTTTAAGATATTCAATGAATTGATTATTGAAATTCATGGATTCAAGGTACCGACAGTCTTCTTCGCTAAAGCTGTAATTTTGTATTGCTTCAAGCAAGTTTTCAAGGCCTGCATAAACAACAAATCCTCCTTCATATGGATTCTTACGGAAGAAATAATCGAAATTGGCCCGTTTATCTTTCTTTCCTGAAAGAAAATAACCCTGTGCCATTGTAAGTTCGTAATGGTCGGTGAACAAACCTGAACCTATATTAAGGACTGACATTTCACCTTTCTCCTTTCTATTTAATTCATTGCTCGTTTTAAGATAAGCAAAATTTATGGTAATTCTATCAGTTTTATCGCCTGAGAGTTTGAAAGGTTTGATTAGTTCTGTTTCAAAATTAATTTATTGACATACTTTTTCAAACATTCATACTATCGGACCGATCAAACATGGGATTACAGGGACGCAGGCGTATCAGCATTTAATACACCTTGTGGCTGTGGGTACAGCCTTCATTCTTTCAAAGGGTATAGGTTTTTTACAAACGGTGCATATACCATAGTCCTTGCTGTCTATTCTGTTGAGTACAACATTCAGAATTCTTAATCTCTGTTTTGCTTTAGATAAAGCCAGTTCATTAATATCCTTACCGGGGTTACTCTCTTTTGTCGTAAACCAGTCGTTCACATCTGGTTCCACTTCGTCATCAGAGGTAAGGTCGGTGAGGGTATCTATCGATTCCCTGAGGGTTTTGATTTCATTTTCGACACGCTTTCTTATTTCTTCACGCTCTGCTTGTGTCATAATTAATTATACTTTTAGTCCCGTTAAGGTAATATAAATAATAAACAGGTAATTAATCCCTGTTATAATGTATCTTTCCCGGTAAGTAGAGTTGTGTGTCTTTTCCTTTTTCAAAATTAATAAAAAAATCTCTCCTTATATTTACATGCGAACTGATAAATTGGAAAAACGGACAGATGAAATATTCTTTAAACGGCTATATATACAGGTTTGTTATTGATCCGGTACTGTCGTGTTACTACCGTTTTATTATTGAAGAGCTCAAGCCTGATTACTCGGTAATAGACATAGCGTGTGGGACAGGTTCCCTGTCGCTGGCCATGTCAGGTTTGGCTTACCGGGTAACGGGGATAGATCTTTCAGAAGAAATGATTGATATAGCAACATATACCGCCGGGAAAAAGAACATTGAGAATGCAAGGTTTGAAATAAAGGATGCCTCTGATCTTTCTTCTTACGGTGATAATGAGTTCGATATGGCCGTTGCTTCAATGGCTGTTCACCAGTTTGATGCTGATCTGGCACTGGTAATACTCAGGGAAATGAAAAGGATTGCATCGAAGGTGGTACTCATGGATTATAATTATCCCATTCCTCCTGGGATATCCAAACTTGTAATTTTCATCATTGAAAGAATGGCAAAGGAAGATCATTACAGGAATTTCAGGAGGTTTAATAGTTTAGGCGGGCTGGGATATTTCATTGAGCAATCAGGTCTCAGGGCAAGTAATGACAGGCTCAGGAAAAGAAGTGCTTTCCGCATTGTGGTCTGCAGCTGATGAGTTTTATTTTTCCTGCCGCAGTCTGAATTAAAGAACAGTATCGTTCCTGGCTTATCGTTCTTTATTTCTTCCCCCGGTGTTCATCGGATCTCCCGTGTATCCCAATTCTAGCCAGTTAAGTCGACCCGGGCCCCTCCTTGAATGGCATTCTGTACACCTTAAGGATTGTTTGGCAGGGGCAACCATATGATTGATAGGCCAGTACATTTCAGTCTCAACAAAACCCACCCTTCCGGAGAAGGGCATATCTATTGTCTGCATTCCAAGTTCCGCGGCATCATCCCAGTCGTAAGTATTCCAGTAGCCGTCTTCGCCGAATAACTTTACTACCAAGAGGTAATTGTTCCGGGAATCATAGGGCTGTTTGCCCTTCATAAGCTTGAATGGTGTTATCCTGGCATCCGGATCGTCTATATCACCCAGTAATTTGTTAAGTTCAACAACTTTATCAGGATTAATAACATCGCCATAGAGATAGTAATCGGCCCTTCCATTATGCCACCCGTACTCAGGAATAATGTTTAAATCCCAGCGATAATCTCCTTTCATCCTATCATAGTCTGGCATTCCGTATTCATCAGGTCTTGGATCCCTGTTTTTGCCTGCTGTGGACCAGTCCCACCACACTTTTGTCGGCTCTTCCCTTGCAAATGCAGGGATATGACATGTTTCACAGGCAACTGAATTAACATGATCGTTTATTAACTTTTTCCTGTGGGGTTGGTCTCCATGACATTCAAGGCAGGTTATATGGTTTGTGCCGGCAGCCAATGAGCCATGGCTGGCTCCTAGGATTTCATGATTTTCACCGGCATGGCAATCTGAGCATGTGAAACCAAGTGCTCCCATATGTACATCAAGAGTAGGAGAGGGATTTATCATACTCCCATCCAGATCACCATGTTTAACCCCTGTTCCCCCGCCACCGTTAAAATGACATATACTGCAGTTTTCGATTCGTGTTTTTCCAACGCTCCGGGCTACCTTGACCAGGTCAACGGAAGGATCAGGTATGCCGGCACCTGTTGGCACTTTTTTGTAAGTTCCGCTGTGGTCATGGCAAATAAGACAATCTATATTTCTGCCGTCAGAGAAATCAAAGTTTTCATCTTTCCATCCATACCCTATATGACAGCTTGTGCAGCGTGGCCAGTTTGAAGGCACAGCAATACAATAATTATTGATAATGTTTTGTTTCCCCAGCCTTATTTTTTGACCATTGCTGGTAGTAAATTCATCTCCCAGCCAATTCCAGTGCCTTGTTTTCATTATAGAAGTATCAATACCACCATGGCACTCAAGGCAAAGTGCCGTAACTTCCTGAGGGCTGTTGAAAGGCCCCTCAATAAATTCTGAATGATCTACCTGTGCTGAAATGTTAGATACGACAAACAGAGTAACAAGGAGGAATATTGAGCTTTTCATGATATTTATTTATATTATTATATTGTGGGCAAATAAATTTACTAATATTTTAATTATACAAAAAGCAATAATCAATTTTTTCCCGTTATAAATCCACGTGATCGTGGCGACTATAGCCCGCTACTCTATCATTTCCTGATTCTTAAAGGAACAAACCTTGGAATCTTACTCCTGTATTCCGAATATTCCGGGTATTTACTCATGGAAATAGACTCACTCAAGGTGCTGCTGCCATAAAAGAGAAGTATAAGTAAAATGGCACCTATAACCGACCAGTTAAGCCACTGGCCGGTGGCCGAAACGCTGAAGAAATAAAATACTATCCATATTGATTGTTCCGATGCATAATTCGGATGTCGTATGATACCCCAAAATCCTGAATTAACAAAACCTTTCCTGTATTTTTCTGATAATGGCTTACCGGATTCGAGTAATCTTTTTTTCTCTTTCTGGAAGTTCCATTGTTGTTGGTCTGCAATTGTTTCAATCACGACAAACATAATGGCAACAGCTGTTATCAGGAAATCAATCAATGAAAGTGGCCGGGCTCCCAGGCTTTTCAAAGCCGGCAGAGTAATAAGCAGAATAAGTCCCATCTGGTAAAAAGAAATAAACAGGAGGTTAAAAAGTGTCCATTTCCAGATGGCTGCAAATTCAGGTTTGCTTCTGAGAATGGGCCACCGGTAGTCTTCTTCACCCTCCCAGAATTTAATGGAATATCCGCCCCTCCTGGCAAAGTTATATGTAAGTCGTATGCCCCATATACTGACAACTATGGCCATAAGTATGAGTCGTTCTTCGAATCCTGATCGTATGCAGATTATCCATGAATATATAACAGGCATGATACTCCACAATTTATCTACCTGGCTATAATTACCTGTAATGGTACTTGTAATAAAGCACAGAGCAGCTGCGATAACATAAATCCAGAGCAGATCATTAAGTATAGCCTGCTGATCATGGCTCAGGGGCACATCAAGCTTAAAAGCAAGAAAGGGAATTATAATAATTGTTACAATAAGGATTAAGATGGTTTTCCACATGCTTTTAGACGTTTATAAGATAAAAGACTTATGCTCCTTTTATAGCAATAGTGTATAGAATAATATGAAAATTTATCTCCTGAATAGATTTATATCAAGTGATCTTTCATTATTGATGAATGCTGCCACAAAAGCCTGGTCATAACCTGAAGCCCTGCATTTGTTTTGCATTTCCCTGGCATCTGATAGCAATTCAAATTCACCTACTGTTATACGCCAGGCACCTTTGTAATAGTATTCCCAGGTGTCATATTTAGTCCCATCGATTACAATATTATATGTTCCCCCCTTTTTTGTGCTCGACAATATCTGTACTCTGTATATTACTTTGTTTTTTGCGGCTTCTGCTTTTTCTTGTCTAAGTTCTTCTAACCTCAGGCTGTCAGCCATTCTTTTTTCATCAGCGATTCTTTCAGCTTCAAGTTTCTCTGCTGCCAGCCTTTCAGCTTCGAGTTCTTCAGCTTTTAAACTGTCTGACACCCTTCTTTCTTCTGCAAGTTTTTCAGCAATAAGTTGTTCTGCTTTGAGACTGTCGGTTATACTATCTTCCGCTTGCTTGATAGTGACTTTTATTTCCTCGTCATCTTTATATCCTGCGATAGGCGTTGAACCCATAGCATAATCCCTCAAAACATCTGAGAGCATAAATGCACCGGTATACCGGTATTTATCATCCAGTGCTATGCTGTATAATGTTCTTTTAATTTTTTTCTTCCCGAGACCTGTTTTTTCAATCATTGTATAAAAACCGATATTTTTCCCTTCACGGTCTATTTTGAAAGCAACTTCATCATTATCAGTATTTATTTGATCGCTCAGGTTTACAGGATCATCCCAATCAGTACCATTGAAACTGCAGAAAAAGATATCATATCCTCCCAATCCATCAAGTCCGTCAGAAGAGAAGAAAAGATTATTATCCCCATCAAGGCATGCATAGAATTCAGAACCTTCGCTGTTTATTTCTTTGCCCAGGTTTATTGGATCTGTCCAATAATTATTAACATACCTTGTTAGGTAAAGGTCAAGCCCTCCCACACCTCCAGGTATATCAGAAGAAAATATCATAAAGTCTCCTTCATGAGATATCGTCGGGTGTGTATAGTTATAATCAGTGCAAAAGCCGAGTAGTCTATTCGTAATTTCCCAATCCAGGTCATTTCCGGATCTGTCTGTTTCAGCCATAAAAATTTTCACCTTTCCATCACGTTCTGATAATTTTGAGTAGAAAAATCTGGACATTTTGCTAGAATAGGAGATTCCATCAGCTGGTACGATCAATTGAGTATTCGTCTTGATAGGAATAGGATCACCGAGTACACTATCTTTCAATGAAGCATAAAATAATTTCATGTCCCCGAATGATATATGATTAGAGAGCATTCTTTCCTCCATCTTTGATTGTGATAAGAACAATAAACCGCCTTTGTATAATTGAATCCCGGACGAAGGGGTTAATATTTCAAGTTCAATTTTTTTTATTTTAAGATATGGGTTAGTTCTGCTGGTATCAGTTCCCGGATAAAAAGCTGAGCTAACCTGGTCTTGTTTTATGTTATATACATTTCCGTCTATTCCGTCTGCAATCATACCAGGAACTAATCCCATAATAAAAAATGCTAGTACTAACTTATTCATCCTATGAGGTTTATATTCTACCAGTGAAAACGTTTATATCTTCTCGATTCTTTGTATGATAAATTTATTCCTGCAGATAATTCAATTGATGGTTTATTCTTGTAATATGGTAATTCTCTCGACATGGCAAAAAATGCACCCAGGTAGAACCTAGGATAATTATACCTGAAGAAAACTGATAATTTATCCTTACTATAAAAATAGCTGCCTATGCAAAAATTATCTACGTATATCTTCAACATAGGGTGAATATGGTCAAATAATTCCGGGGATATGGTATCAGAGAAACTTACAATGACAGAGGGTTCAATCAATATTTTCATCGGCCTGTACAGGACCAACTTAAAACCACTCAGAAAATGATATTGTCTTGCATCGTGTATATATGATATTGTATCATCCGGTAGTATTCCATCTAGAATACCTGTTGAAGATATACCCATATAGAAAGCAGGGATGTAAAAGTATACACCAAAATCAATATTTGGATCAAGACTAGTTTCAGTTGTTGTATTATCAGGAAACTCAATGCTAGAAGTAGTTACTGTATTCATGGAGCCCTGAAGGGAGATACCTATTGATAAGAATGAGGTGGCACTTTCATTTAATTTCAGGTGGTACGATCCGGTGACTTTTAAACCTGAAGATTCAACCAGGTCTGATGATTTGTGGAATACCTGGTAACCAATGCCCATATTTCTGTAAGTGTAGTTGTCGGGGATATTATAATAGCCTTTTATTCTTTTTGAAAACCTGGTATTACCGTTAAGTACCATTGCTTCAAAATCGTTTCCTGTAGCATAGGTAAAGCTTAAGGAATTGAAATCCTTGGATCCAGATATTGCCGGGTTGTACCAGGATGGATTTAAATACCAAGTGCCTAAAGGATTCAGTTGGATATCCTGGCTATTAATGGTTAGAGGAGTGGCAATTATGAATATATATAGAGCTAACCGTAGGTGTTTCATACGGATCATTTGGTTATTTTATTGTCGGATTGCAAGATATGAAAATTTGGGACATCTGGTATTTATTGAGATGAAATAGCATTAATTTATGGTGCTGTTCACCTGGAAATTGATTATGCATTTGATCAAAAATCGTTTAAAATGCAGCTTATTTCAGGGTTGATTTTTCGGCTTATTTAATGTTTGAATACGCTCATCTATGAAAAAGCTCTATTGGTCAAATTAATTTAATTGCTGCTTTTTTATTTCATAAATTTGATCTGGTTTATAAACATGCTGAGCCTGTAGAAAGGAATCCATTCCGGGATTATTACCCCTAGAAATTACTTCAAATGAAAGGATCAGTTTTACATGCCAGCATCAATGAAGAAAAGAATAATCTGCTTTGTTGGTCAGATGTTAGAATGTGACTGACGAAGCGTAAGCATGCCTGAAAGTACAATTATTGTGACCAACCAGTTATCATTCATTACTGATAAATACAACCGGCAAATCTCTGATTTGTTGTTGATAATAGCTGTATATAGTTCAGGATGTAAACTTAAACTTAAACCAGATATTAGCGCCGGTACCCGGACAATGAATTCCGGAGCAGGCTCAGCAACCTTCTGTCCGGATTCATGTAGTCCAGATGCACGTATTACGGTTTCTGAATTCAGTCATGGGGATTATACCCTGACTGGACAAAATGGCTACTGTATTTATAATGCTGCAATCGAAGTTGCTTTCTTCGGGGTACCGGTTGCTAATTCTGGTTTTAATAGTAAAAAAAACGTAATTTTACATATAAACCTAACGTCACACTCTTTTAAGTTAATCTCAAACTCAAACACAACCGGAATATGGGTTATGTAAGATATTTAATTGTATTAATATTAATCTGCG
Organism: Bacteroidales bacterium; assembly: GCA_016928075.1. Classification (GTDB taxonomy): domain Bacteria; phylum Bacteroidota; class Bacteroidia; order Bacteroidales; family VadinHA17; genus UBA9300. Next base: position 10,862 of record JAFGLJ010000004.1, read on the forward strand.
TGGTAACACTATCAGGTTATTCTCAGGATGCCGGTCCCGATCAGGAAGTTTGTGGACTGACCACTACTCTCGCAGCCGAGGATCCATCGCCCGATACCGGAGTATGGTCAGTAGACGGAACACCTCCCGGAACTGTCAGTTTTGATGATGCAACATTATATAATACGGATGTCGATGTGAGTGCATATGGTGAATATACTTTCATGTGGACTGTTGGTGGGAATTCTGATATTGTTGATATAATTTTTAATCCCGATGCAAGCATTACCCATACAGGTGGTAGCAATAACCAAACCGTATGTATTAACACGCCTATAACAAATATTACATACAGTATAGGGGGCAGTGGGAATGATGCGTCAGCTACCGGGTTGCCTGCAGGCGTTCAAGGAACTTACAACGCCGGGGTTTTTACCATAAGCGGCACACCAACTGTATCAGGTAACTTCAATTATAATGTTATTGCAACAGGCCCATGTGCCCCGGCAACAGCGGTTGGAGCAATAACAGTTAATCCAAATGCAACTATCACCCTTACATCCGGAAATAATACCCAGACCGTTTGCATCAATACAGCTATTACCAATATTACCTACACTATAGGTGGGAGTGGCAATGATGCATCGGTAGATGGTTTGCCGGATGGATTAAATGGTGTTTACAGTTCCGGTATATTTACAATAAGTGGCACACCCACGGAATCAGGCACTTTTGAATATACTGTTACTGCTACAGGATTATGCAGGAATGCCACTGCAGGGGGAACATTAACCGTAAATCCGGATGCAACAATAATTCATACAGGCGGTAATAATAACCAAACCAGGTGTATTAATTCACCTATTACCAATATTACTTACACTATAGGAGGCAGTGGAAATAATGCATCTGTCACCGGGTTACCTGAAGGCGTGGACGGAACTTATAGCTCGGGAGTTTTCACCATAAGCGGTACACCTGAGGAAACCGGAGTATTTAATTTTGCCGTTACTGCTACAGGCCCATGTAATCCCGCGGTAGCAAACGGTACAATAACAGTATCACCTGACAATACGATAACTCTGAGCTCCGCTGCCGGAACGGATAACCAGGAAGTATGTATCAATACAGGTATAGCATCCATTACGTATACCACCACCGGTGCTACCGGAGCTAATATTACCGGCCTGCCGGCCGGGGTAAATGGCGGCTGGGAAGCAGACCAGGTAACAATAAGCGGTACGCCGACA
>JAFGLJ010000024.1 GCA_016928075.1 Bacteroidales bacterium
ACTCCTCCTTTCAAAAGGAGGAGAAATTTTGTACTTAGATGCTCTGGACCTATTACCACTCTTTAAGTTTAAACTGTTCGGGGCGTTCCTCTATAACACGCCTCAGCCACTCTTCCGGATAACCCACATCCCTGGCCCTTCCGTTTTCATCCTTAACATAACCGTCGTTATATTTCGTAAGCAGTGCTTCACCCAGTTCAATCCATCTGTTAACGACATATTCAGAATGCGCATTGCAATAATTAGTCAGATACCGAACCATCAATTCAGGGTCAGTCTCGTATAATTCAAGAGCAGCTTTTTCAACTGCAGGCTGAGAAGAAATTGAAATTTCTTCTAGCTCCTCTTGAACTTTCTGAATATCCTTTACCATATATGAATATTTCAGGTTGGCATAATTGGCAACAAAGTTAAAGACCCACCAGGCTGAATTCCATGAGAATTCCTGTAAATCACCGGTCTGGTATACTTCAGGAACATTATCAACACAGCAATAAAACGGAACAAAACAGGTGGTATAAGCATCATCAACACCATACCAATTAATCCCTCCAATAGGATCCGGCAACCATGAGCGCGACTGGGAAACAAAGGAATAAGCTGTCTGCTGGGTAGATACCGGTCGTTCCCAGGCATTCGATATGCCATCCAGCTCCCATCCAAGTGGGCGCCAGCGATAGGGATTTCCAAATGCTCCGGCATCAATTCCTTTTGTCATATCAAAATCGGTGCCTTCATAATGATCACGCAAAAGGCTGAAGAGACCTTCCAGTGATATCTTCTCATCAGGCTTCACCCAAAGAGGATAAGGCTCTGCACCTTCCACACCCCGATGATAATCAGGAGATAAATTAAGTGATGGTGCGGCTCGCCTGAACACACTCCATACCCGTGTTTCACAGGCATGCAAGCTTGAGGGTGTTGGCGGACAATAGGCAAGGTTAAAGCGGAACGGTTCACCTGAATCCGGATCATAGTACCCTTTTTCAATGGCAAATGATTTAACGTCTTCAGAATACATACAATTTTCACTGTCATCAAAAGGTATTTCCCCTATCCTTGACAGGTTGGCATGGCAAGATATATAACCGTCAGGAATCCTTATAGCAACCCAGATAGCTCCTTTCTCTCCCTGACCCTTGCCTGTCATTTCAAGTATCCATACCTCCTCCGGGTCTGAGATAGAAAAAGCCTCCATCGAACTGCTGTAACCATATTCTTCAACCAGATCAACAATTATTTCTATCCCTTCCCTGGCTGTTTTAGCCCTTTGAAGCATTAGCTCCATCAACATCCCATAATGAAGCAGCCCTTCCCGGTTAACCAGCTCCCTCCTGCCACTTGTAGTAGTCTCGCTGATAGCAACCTGGAACTCGTTTACATTGCCCACAACTTTATAAGTATGCGGAACCTGTTTTATCTTATTAACCTCCCCGTTCCTCCTTCTTATTTCAATAAATTCATCATCACCATGGTCCATGGCAGGAATATATCTCATGGTACCAACAAATTCAGCATCACAGGCATAGGTGATCATTACTGATCCGTCAGTGGAAGCTCCTTTAGAGACCAGCACACTGGTACAGTTATCATTTCTCTCCTGTGAATAGGAAATGATAAACAAAAAACAGAAACTGGTAATCACAGCAATTTTTTTCATCGTTATTTTACTTTATAATAATGTTACTAAAAGATTCAAAGTTATTTCCCTTATTCCCTCATTTCCGCCACCTGCCCGGGACTGACCCGCTCACCTGAATTACCGAATGAATTTCGGAGGTAATTTATAAGATCCGCAACCTCCCGGTCATCAAGCACATCTTTCATAGGGGGCATAATGCTGTTATACTCCTCACCTTTAATTAATACCGGTCCTGACATACCCTCCAGTATAAGCACTATAAGACTGTCTGTATTACCGGAAATATATTCTGATTCTATTACCGGCGGATACATCATTGGAACCCCTGAACCATCAGACTGATGGCAAACCAGGCATACCCTGTCATATATCTTCTTGCCCCTATCCATATATTCATTATCCGCCTGGACCTGTCCGGGAGCATCCTGTTTTATAATAACTTTTTCTTTATTCTTAATAATCTGATCGTTATCACTTCCCGGCTGGTTTTTGCATGAAATCATAAAAACCAACGGTATAATTAAATACACTAATTTATTCACCTTCATAAAATATCCTCCAAATTTTTCCTTTTTGAGAATCACATACATAGATTGAACCGTCTCCTCCCATGGCAATACCCATAGGCCTGTGTTCGGCCCGCGATGGACTTTTCACCACCTCAGTACCGGCAAAGCCCATTATTGGATCTTCAACCTCAACGGGCCCTTCTGTTTTTTCACCATCGCCACCGTACTCAGGGGCAAGTACCATTTTCTTCTTTATCTGATCATAATAGTAATACGGCCAACTGAATACCGATCCATCTTTTACAAGAAGCAATTCTTCCGCCGGCAGTTCAGCGCTCTCCCGCTCAGTATAAAGGTCAGGGTAGAACTGATGCAATTGGTCTCTCCCATGCATAACAACATACAGGTTATCATTAAGATGATTCCAGGTGAGGGCTATGGAATTCCGGATACCGCTTGCATAACGGTAACCATTCTCCTGCTGTGTCTGATTCAGCTTGTCCACCCTGAACCTCCATATGCCTGCCTGCCTCTCAAGTTGTGGACAGGGATACATCCCCGGGGAACCTATGGTCCTTGTCTGTTCCATGCAGGCATTTGATGGTGCCCCTACATTAACGTATATATAACCTGCATTATCAATTGCAAAAGGCTTATCGCGGTGCTGGTTCTGATCCGGGAAGCCACTGACGACCAGTTCAGGCTCCTGTTCGGGAGCAAGCATTCCAGGTTCAAGTTTGTATCTCAGGACCATGGTGTCGCCTCCGAAATACAGATAACCATTATGAATTTCCATACCTGTTCCGGCATGGTCACCGAAGTACTTTATTATATCGGCCCTTCCATCTCCGCTGGTATCACACAGGGCAACAACACCTTTGCCATTGTTTAACCTTCTCAGGGCCATATAAATATCACCATTATCATTTACATCAATGTGCCTTCCCCTTCCAAGATCATCAGCCACCACCAGGGCACTGAAACCCTGAGGAAGACTGATTCCCCCATTATCAGCATCAGGAATCAGACCTGTTGAATTATTTATTCCGGTATTACATTGCATACCCAGGAAAGAAATCAGAATGATCAACAGGATTTTTGAACTATTCCTCAAGACTGTCATCATAATATATGTTATTTAGATTATGAGACCTTAAGATACGGAAAATATTTTTGTTTAATTGTTTAATTGTTTAGTGGTTGAGTGGTTGAGTAGTTTAGTGGTTGAGTGGTTGAGTGGTTGAGCGGATCAGGACATCCATTTTCTGACAGTCCTTAATTG
>JAFGLJ010000025.1 GCA_016928075.1 Bacteroidales bacterium
AAATGCATGTCTTTGATATATTGCCAGACCCCTGGCGGAAGGAAATGACGTATATCTTTGCCCTCCTTAATAGCCGAGCGGATAAATGTGCCTGATATGTCAATTAAAGGCGCTTTAACAATATCAATATCTGCTGACTTAAGCATTGACTTGACAACGGGACCAGGCCCTTTCCCCTTATTTAACCTGGGGTAAACAAATATTTTGCATGAATCAATCAGTAACTCGGCATTCTTCCATTTATCTATGGTTGAAAGATTATCACTGCCCATTATCAGGGCAAACTGATGCGTGGTATGTTTTTCTCGGAGATAAGTTAGTGTATCAATAGTATAAGAAGGCTGGGGAAGCTTTGATTCTATATCCGATACCCTGAATCTATGATCGTTCCCTATAGCCAATTCAGTAAGATGCAGCCTGTGATGATCAGCAAGGAGGCTGTTTTTTTTCTTAAGTGGATTATGCGGACTTACCACGAACCAAATCTCTTCAAGCTCTGAATACTCGTATATATAGTTGGCTATTGCCATATGACCTATATGTATGGGATTAAATGATCCAAAGTAGAGTCCTGTTTTCATTTCCTATCCATTATCATTAAGGAAGCGTTTGCATATTTCAAGGGCTTCCATGCATGCTTTGTCAAGGTCGTCATTTATTATGACTTTATCAAAATGAACAACTTCACCCATTTCTTCACTTGCTTTATTTATGCGCATTTCAATTTCAGAAGGAATGTCAGTACCTCTTTTTATCAGTCTTTGCTTAAGTTCATCAATTCCCGGGGGTTTAATAAATAAGGAAATTGCCCTCTCTCCAAACTCATTTTTTAGACTCAGGCCTCCTTTCACATCAACATCAAAAATAATATGCCTGCCCATATCCCATATTCGTCTTATTTCACTGCGCAGGGTTCCATAGTATATATTTTCATACACTTCCTCCCACTCAACAAATTCATTATCATCAATTTTTTGCCTGAATTCATCAGCAGACAAAAAGTAGTAATCCACACCATGTTTTTCCCCTTCCCGGGGCGCCCTGCTTGTTGCTGATATTGAAAAACATAGCCCGGGATAATGTTTAAGGAGATATTTAACGATACTTGTTTTGCCTGATCCTGAAGGAGCAGAAACAATAATTAATTTTCCTTTACCCCGATCTTTTTTCATAATACGTTCAGCAACTGCTCTTTAATTTTCTCCAGCTCATCCTTCATCATTACCACTATTTTTTGTATTCTAACATCATTGGCTTTGGACCCCAGGGTATTAATTTCCCTTCCCATCTCCTGGGATATAAAGCCTAATTTCTTTCCGTTGGCATTCCCTGATTCAACTGTCTGTATAAAATAATCGCAGTGTTTCTTTAACCTTACCTTTTCCTCGTTAATATCAATTTTTTCCAGGTAATATAATACTTCCTGCTCAAACCTGTTTTGATCGATATTTTCATTTTCCAGCTGTTTCAGACTACTATTTATTTTCTCTCTTATTCTTGTAATCCTTTCTTCTTCGTATGGTACTATCTCATCTATATATGATTCAATGAGCCTGATTCTTTCCCTTATATCTTTTTCTATTGATTTGCCCTCTTCCTGCCTGAATTCATCAAGCTTCCTGATTGCATCATCCAGAAGACCGGAAATAAGTTCCCATTCATCTTCACTGATTGTTTGTCTGTCATTTTTAAGTGTTTCGGGGAGTTTCATAATGATGGATAATAGTTCTTTCCTGTTTTCTATATACAATTCACCGGCTACATCAATCAGTTGTTTGTAATAGCTTTTTATGGCAGCTTTATTCAGTAGGGGCAGGTTCTGGTCATCAATAGTATCAACGAATATAGTCAGGTCAGCTTTTCCCCTGCCAAGGCCCTGGCTAATTTTAGATCTTATTTCGATTTCTTTTTCTTTATAATACCAGGGTATTTTGGTATTTATATCTATTTGTTTGCTGTTTAGTGATCGTAGCTCAACAGTAATTTTTTTTTCCGGTGTTTCGGCAATGGATAAGCCATAGCCTGTCATTGATTTAATCATAACCAGTTGCTTTGTTAAACAAATGTATTAAAAATAGAGATTTTATCTAACCTGTGGTTTAACAATAACCTTTTTCTTCCAGCGGCCTGTAAGGTAATATATCCATGACATAATCAATCCTGTGGCCCAGCTCATAGGGAATGACCACCAGATTCCTGTTTCTCCAAGACTGTTGGAAAGCAGTATGGCGAAAGGTATGCGTACGAGCCAGAGGGAGATAAGAGTGAATATCATAGGTATTAATGTATCACCTGCTCCTCTCATTACCCCATTGAAAGTAAACATGAAGGCAAAAACAAGGTAAAAGAGGCTTACTATTGTAAGATATTCAGAACCAATATCTATAACTTTTTCATCATTGGTGAAAGCATCCATAAAAAGATCGCCAAAAGACACAATAATCGTGGTTGTTGCTATAGTAACAATACTGGTAAGAAGAATTGTAGACAGCAAACCTGTTTTTACCCTGTGTGATTTATTGGCTCCCAGGTTCTGTCCCACAAAGGTGGCCAGGGCCTGGGCCATTATCATTGCCGGTATGGTGGCTATTGCGTCAAGTCGGCTGGCAACTGAGTAGGCTGCAATCACGTTAGTTCCGAAAGTATTAACTACCCCCATAATAGCCATGTTTCCCAGGGCAACAAAACTATGTTGAAACCCGGCGGGCAAACCTATCCTGATACTCTGATTAAATATTTTCCTGTCGAACACAAGCCCTCTCAGCCTGATATTAATTATTTTGTGATACCTGTTAAGGTATAAAATTGCGGTCACCAGTGCTCCGGTCTGTGATATGACAGTGGCAAGGGCAACTCCTTTTACTCCCATATTAAACACAATAACAAAAAGGAGATCGAGCAACACATTGGTAAGTGTGGAAATAATAAGGAAATAAAGAGGTGTCTTTGAATCTCCCATGCCACGCAGTATTGCACTTGTACCATTAAAACCGAAAAATACTATCATACCAAGAAGGTAAATATTGAGATAATCAAGTGCCATGGGCATCACTTCTTCGGGAAGATTAAGCAGTATGAAGATTTCTTTACTGAAAATTATCCCCAGTGCTGTGGTTATAATTGAGGCAAAAAACATACCTATATACATTGTGTCAATTGCCCTGCTGACATTATCATAATCTTTGGCACCAAAATATTGTGATATTACTATGGTTATACCTGATGCCAGACCTATTATCATTGAAATAAGCACAAATATTACAGGAAATGAGGCACCTACTGCAGCCAGTGCTTCCTTGCCAATGAAGTTGCCAACAATAATGCTGTCAACCACATTATAAAACTGTTGAAACAGGCTGCCAGCCAGCATTGGCAATGCAAACTGCAGAATCAGTTTACCTTCTTTACCTGTTGTCATGTCTTTCATGGGATCCCTGCAAAGTGAACTGCAAAAGAAATGAAAATACCGTCAACATCAAAATTATAATTTGAGGTGTATATCTTTTTATCCTAATTCCGTTATATTGAAGAAATGCCTTATTTTTGGCATTGCTAATACAAATAGCACGGTGCTTAAAAACTACTATTAATTTGACCAATAAACAGGTATGTTTAAAATTCCAGGAAAATTTACCGTTTTCATTATTGCATTATTAGCCATATCCTTTGCAGTTAATAATGTTTATGCACAGGTAGAAATAAAAAGTGATTCGGCCGGTTTCGTTATTGATACTCTCATGCAGGCTGAAACAGTTGATTCCCTTGCAAATGCCATGAGTATAAACCTTCGTTTTGATACAAAACAGGCTATTGAATACCTTTCACAGTGGTATGATAGTGATATGTGGAACAGTAAAGATCATCCACTCAGAAAATCAATTCAACGATTACTTTTTGAAGCTACAAGTGATCCGCTGTATGTTAGCGAGGACTTTGTCAGACAATATGAGTGGCAGAAAATTAAGATACCGGCAAGCAGTTTCTATATGTGGGATACGATTTTGATACCAATTCCATCTGAAAACAATATGAAAAGAGAATTCGGCGGGAAGGAAGATATTTTTGACCCGCTCCTGGCCGATACCTCTCTTGTAGAAAAGGATACCGTCTATTGGAATAAAGGAGGTGACACGGTTATAAATAGGGGGGACAGTGTAATTATGATTGACCCTGAGGATTTTGATAATATATTCGTAAAGACCGGCAGACAAATATCCGCATATCCCAGAGATGCAAAGCATGACAGTATAATAATTGTTATATCGGATACCCTGAAAGGAGTAATAAGTTCCAATCCGGAATTTCCGTTTCTTCATTATGATTATCCCCTTGTGGGAGATTCAATTCATGCAGCTGTCAAAACAGTAATGGATTATATTGAAAAAAATGATTCGAGCAGGGTTATTGTCACGGGAGCACGTAATTCGATTCCCGTATGGTTGAGTAATAATACATCAAGGTTGACCCGGCTTTGGCTCAAAAATGAATGGGATGAAGAAGTGTCTGTCTGGATAGGAGGCTCCTCGCGTGATTCCATAGATATTATAGTTGAAAAAGGGGTGCACTTCAGAAGACTTGATAAAACAACAAATATAGCCGATGCCAGACTTGAGCTTAAAACAATTGATAATTCGAAGCTGGCTGAGGCAAGGAAGATAGATGTAAAACCACAATACTGGAAATTCCTTTCGGAAGCATCCTTCATTTTTAACCAGGCGGTAATAAAAAACTGGGTCAAAGGAGGGGAAAGTAATATTTCCACAGTGCTTGATATTTCCGGCACTGCCAGTTATACGAATAAAGAGAAAAAGATAATATGGAATAATATTGGGAGGATAAAGTTTGGCTTAATTACTTCAGGCAGGTATGGCATTAGAAAAAATACTGACAATATTGATATAATATCGAAATACAATAACAAGGCTTTCGGCAAGTTCGACTTCAGTGCGACAATGATATTCATGACCCAGCTTGCCTATGGCTACAATTATCCAAATGATTCAGTGGTAGTATCAAAATTCTTTAACCCTGCCTCTTTGACTATAGGACTGGGTCTGGATTACAAACCTAATGATAATACATCAATAAACTTCGCGCCTCTGTCTTATAAGGGCACATTTGTGCCTGACACTGCGATGATTGATCAAACTAAACATGGACTTCTGGCCGATCAGAGATCGAAACACGAGCCTGGCATAAGTATGCAGATAAACCATAAAACAACAATATTCAAAGATATTAACCTGGTTAATAATGTAAGGTTATTTACCAACTATATTCATAATCCACAGAATATTGATATCGACTGGGAACTAATTGCTACCGCCAAGCTTAACTGGTTTACTGATTTAAGGCTGAATACACACCTGATCTACGATGATGATACACTTATACCTGTTAAGGATGACGATGGCGAACAGGTTCTTAATCAGGATGGTACACCCAAAAAAGTTCCAATGATCCAGTTTAAGGAGATAATAGGGATATCCGTAATATTCAGGTTCTGATAAAGGTTTTGCCGGGTAGCCGGGTAGCTGGGTAACTGGGTAACTGGGTTCTGGGTCACTGGGTAACTGGATTCTGGGTCACTGAAATCTACAGCATTCCATAATTGCACTATTCCATTATTCCAATCGAACTTTAGATCTCCCGACTCGCTTTACTCGCACCCCCTTCTGAAGGGGGAACCTGGGCTCCATAATAACTGTCAAAATGATAGCTTTAAATATAGGTCGGCTATAGCAAAGGCACAGAAGGATATGCCGGCATAGCTGTTTATGGCACCAAAGGCTTTTGTTATGCTCGCCATATCATAGGGTTTTACTATAATATGTTCATATATAAGCATTAAGGAAAATATTATTGTTCCAAACCAGAAAAGAAGTCCGGATTCTGACAACAGGCCTGATAATATGACTAAAACAATAGCAACCAAGTGCAAAAACGCAGAAAGAAGAAGGGATTGTCTAATTCCGAGGCTGACAGGTATCGAAAGTAATTTATTTTCTATGTCAAATTCCGAATCCTGGAGGGAATATATAATATCAAATCCTGAAACCCAGCATAATACAACCAGGCTATAAAATACAGGAATAATATCAAATCTTCCCGTAACAGAAATATATGCACCAACTGGTGCAAGACTTAACGCAAGACCCAGGATAAAATGGCTCAGGGAAGTAAAGCGTTTTGTAAGACTATATCCAAGTATTATAACAAGGGCCAGGGGAGACAGGAACATTGTTAGTTTGTTTATGAAGCCTGCAGCTGTTATAAAAAGAATCGAATTGGCGATTACGAAAACCAGAGCCGACCGCGGGCTTATTATACCCTGAGGAATCTCCCTGCTGGCAGTCCGGGGATTCAGGCTGTCAAATGTATGATCAACATACCTGTTGAAACCCATAGCTGCATTCCTTGCAAACACCATACAGAGTAATACGAGGATGAGTAATCTCCATGTGAAATTATAGCCTTCGGTATTTATGGCGATAAAGAAGCCAAGCAGAGCAAAAGGCATAGCAAATATTGTATGGCTGAATTTTACAAGGGAAAGATAATTGCGTATCCTTTTTATTAATAAGTTCATAATAAGATTTACTACCTGATCTGTGCACCTATCTCTTTTTCAAATACTTCTACAAGCTTCTTCATTACCTTATCAATGATCTTGTCAGTAAGAGTTCTCTTATCATCCCTGAGGATGAAACTTACAGCATATGATTTCTTATTCTTGCCGAGTGATTCGCTTTCGTAAACATCGAAAAGACCAACCTGCCTGAGAAGATCTTTTTCAGTTCTGAATGAGAGTTTCTTAATCTGATCAAATCTGACCTCTTTGTCTACAAGTAATGCCAGATCTCTTCTTACAGACGGGTATTTGGGTAATTCGCTAAAGGAAATTGTAATTTGCTTGAGTTTGTTGAGAACAGTATCAAATTCAATATGTCCGTAAAAAACATCCTGTTTTATTTCTTGCTTTTCAAGATATTTTTTGCTAATCTTCCCAAAGTGGGCAATCAAATCACCTTTTATGCTAAGCTCAAGACCTTCGGTATAATAATCCTGTTTTCTCTCTGTAATATTAAAAGAATCACAATCTAATCCCAGTTTCTCAAGGATGATCTCAACAGCTGACTTGATAATGTAAAAATCAGTCTTCCTGGTAATATTATTCCAGTTTTCAGGAGTCTCAGTGCCTGTGATAAAAAGGTCAAGATCAAGTTTTTCCAGGTAATTCTCAACGATGTTTTCAGGGTGTTGTCCCTTTTTAAGGAAGTAACATGTTCCGAACTCAAAAAACCTGAGATCAGGGTTTTGCCTGTTAATATTTCTTGAAATAGAGCTCAGTCCCCCGTATAATAGTGTTTGCCTCATACAATCAAGATCTGAGCTGAGGGGATTGGCAAGCATTACCAGACTGTCATTATCAAAATCCGGACTTTCACGGTACCAGCTACCAGGATTAAGCGAGTTTGATATAATTTCCGTAAAGCCTGCTCCGGAAAGCATATCTGAAACGGTATTAATTACTTTTTCCTTATTCGGTCTTTCAAAGAAGCTGAGTGTTGAATTAACCTTATTTGGAACTTCTATATTATTATAGCCATATATACGAAGGATCTCTTCGATAATGTCAGCCTCCCTTGAGACATCTACCCTGTAGGTAGGTACTGTGCAGGTAAAAGTATCCCTGTCAGAGTCTGTAATAACAATATCAAGTGAGGCAAGTATAGTTTTAATATCTTTCCTGTTTATTTCCTTACCGGTTAACCTGTTAATGTTATCATAGCTGACTTTAACTACCTGTTTTTCTATTTTCCTGGGGTATACATCAACAATTTCAGAACTTATGGTTCCTCCTGCTAATTGTTTCATCAGCAAAGCTGCTCTTTTCAATGCCCAGACGGTAATATCCGGGTCTGATCCTCTTTCAAATCTGAAGGATGCATCAGTATGGAGGTCATGTCGTCGTGCGGTTTTCCTGATCGCCACGGGGTTGAAGCACGCACTTTCAAGAAAGATATTTTGAGTTTGGTCCGTCACTCCCGATCCTGATCCGCCAAAAACACCTGCAATACACATACCTTTTTCAACATCGCAAATCATAAGATCGCTTGATGACAGTTCTCGTTCTTCTTCATCGAGGGTAATGAATTTTGATTTTTCTGGCAGGTTCCTGACAATCACTTTGTTGCCTGCTATTTTGTCTGCATCAAAAGCATGCAGGGGTTGACCTGATTCGTGAAGCACATAATTGGTAATATCCACTATATTGTTTAAGGGACTGAGCCCTATTGCTTTCAGCCTGTTCTTTAACCATTCCGGTGACTCTTTAACATCAACACCGCTTATTGTCAGCCCTGAATACCTGATGCAATCTGACTCATTTTCAATAACAACAGGTATATGCCTTGAATCATTATCCACTTTGAATTCTTCCACAGAGGGAAGTGAGATTGATGAGGGTTTAAACATATTGAAATATGCATTCAGGTCTCTTGCCACACCAAAATGAGATCCTCCGTCGATCCTGTTTGGTGTCAGTCCGATTTCAAAAACTGTGTCATACTCAACATGGAAAACTTCATGAGCGGGTATGCCAACGGGGGTATCTTCAGGCAATACCATAATTCCTTCGTGCGAATCACCAAGTCCTAATTCATCTTCAGCACATATCATTCCTTCTGATATCTCTCCTCTTATTTTTGACCTTTTTATTTCAAAATTTTCTCCTTTCAAATTTATTACGGCTCCCGGAATAGCAACGGCTACTTTCTGTCCGGCCTTAACATTGGGTGCGCCACAGACTATTCTTAAGTGATCACCAGAACCAATATCCACTGTGGTTAAGAACAGCTTATCAGCATTTGGATGCAGTTTACATGTCTTCACTTCCCCTGTTATAACCTTTCTCAGGCCACCTTTAACAGATATCCAGTCTTCCATTCCCTCAACCTCCAATCCAATGTTTGTAAGAATAGTGTCCAGTTCTTCAGGTTTCTTATCTGTTATAAGGTATTCAAGTATCCAGTTATATGAAATCTTCATGCGTATAAGGAAATATTAAATAGTTCAATTTCGTTTCATAGCAGAGTTTAAGCGTCAGTTTACGAGCTCTGGCAAAAGTAAGGATTTTTAAAAAAGTATTGAGATATAAAATTACTTTATTTAAATTATTGCATTTACCTATCTTTGAACAACTCTTCTTTGTTTTCTAAACTATGAGAATAAAGCTTTACTGATATGAAGATTGAAAAGGATGACAGGCTGATATTACTCACCAATGACGATGGTTTATACGCCGAAGGTCTTAACACACTCACAGAAGTTATGCAGGAATTCGGGAAGGTGGTTGTGATATCAACTATTGAAAGCCGTTCAGGGATGTCCCAGGCACTTACAGTGAAAATGCCCATAAGGGTAAAACTACTTAAAGAAACAGATACAAAAAGAATATATGCATGCAGCGGAACTCCGACCGATGGTGTTAAAATAGCAGTTAATCAGTTACTTGAAAGAAAACCAGACTGGGTAGTCTCGGGAATAAACCATGGGGCAAATGCTTCTGTTAGCGTTATTTATTCAGGTACTATGGCGGCTGCAATAGAAGGCTGTCTGTACGGTATTGATTCTGTGGGTTTTTCACTTGATAACTTTTCGGCACAGGCTGATTTTGGTCCGGCCAGGAAATATGTGAGGGACATAATGAACAGCCTTTCCAGGAAAAGATTGCCAATTGGGATATGCCTGAATGTGAATATACCATCATGCCCGGATCAGGAGATAAAAGGCATTAAAGTATGCAGACAGGCAAAAGGTAACTGGCGTGAGGAATTTGAAAAACGTAAAGACCCGATGGGGAAAACATATTATTGGTTAACCGGTATATTTGAAAACCATGAGCCAGAATCAACCGATACAGATGAATGGGCTCTGTCAAACAAGTATGTTTCTGTTGTACCGGTGTCAATTGATATGACTGCCCACAATTTTATCGGTGACCTGAAAAAACAGTTCAAAAATGTATAAATCCCCTTTCAAAAAATATCCTGTGGGCTCTGGCAGCGTTTGTGATAAAACTGCTATTATATAACAACCATGAAATAATTATATATTATCAAGAATAGATAGGAAGTGAAGTATTTTATTATTGCAGGTGAAGCCAGTGGCGATTTACATGGTTCAAATCTAATTAATAAGCTTATTGAGGTTGATCCCGATGCTGATATATTTTGCTGGGGAGGCAATAAAATGGAAAACGCCGGTGCTACACTGCTTGTTCATTACGGGGAACTGGCCATAATGGGTTTCTGGGAAGTACTCGTTAAACTTGGTAAAATATTCAAGAATCTCAGGAAGTGCAAACAGCAAATTATTGACCTTAAACCTGACCTTGTTATACTTATAGATTACCCGGGTTTCAATCTCAGAATAGCGAAACATATAAAAAAGGAGAATATAAATGTTTACTATTATATAAGTCCAAAAGTATGGGCATGGAAAAAATCAAGGGTAAAGAAGATAAAGAAATACATTAACCGGATGTATGTTATTTTTCCTTTTGAAACTGAGTTCTTTGAACAGTATGACTTCAGGGTACATTATTTTGGAAACCCTCTGGTGGAAACAGTGGAAAAGGAAATGAAAACATCAGCTAACAGGCAGAAATTCCTTGAGAGATACAAACTGGAAGATAAACCAATAATATCATTGCTTGCAGGCAGCAGGCTTCAGGAAGTAAAGAAAATACTGCCTGTTATGGCACAGGTTGAAAAATACTATCCCGATTACCAGTTAATTGTTGCAGGGATTAACACGGTAGACAGGCCGGTTTATGAACGAATACTGGAAGGCTCTGATATAATGCTGATATACGACGATACATATAGCCTTCTTTTAAATTCGGATGCGGCACTTGTTACTTCTGGCACAGCCACTCTTGAGACTGCAATTGCAGGGATACCCCAGGTAGTATGCTACAGGACAAGCTGGCTATCATATGTAATTGCACGAATGCTCGTTAAGATCAGATTTATTTCACTTGTCAACCTGATAATGGATAAGGAAATAGTCAGGGAACTTATTCAGAATAAACTTAATGAAAGGAACATCGTATCTGAATTAAATACAATTCTTCCCGGGGGATGGAAAAGAAAAATAATGATGGATAATTATTCAGTATTGAGAAGGAAACTTTCAGGAAGGGGTGCGTCATCAAGAATAGCCAGTGACATGTACCATTCACTTAAACTGGTTAATAATGTTAATTAATTATCCAAGGTCGATAATCCTGGTCATGTTGCTTGCAGCCAATTTGCATAGTCAGGCAAATGGTGTTATCAGGGTTGGCCTGCTTAGCCTCGACAATCCCCTTTCATTAACAGTAACTGTCATTGAAGGTAATTATAAATTACTGGCTGGCCGGCAATCCATAGTCTTGCTTAAGGATGATAATATTCTTATCAACAGGGCAGGGGAAAAAATCCTGGTAAGCACCGAAATGAGCAATAACATTCTGGCAGATTCTGTTGTCATTCAATCTGCTGAAAAAGCTTGCTACTTTTCAATCAGAAATAATAACCGGGCAGCCGAACCCAGGGAATATACAGGTAATCTGATAGTTAAATCAGACATTGAGTCACTGCTTGCCATTAATGAAGTTGATAATGACATGTATTTAGCTGGTGTTGTCCAGAGTGAAGCCGGAGTAAAGGGAAATATCGAATATTTTAAAACGCAGGCCGTGCTGGCGCGTACATACCTTTTTATGAATATTAAAAGGCATACACTGGATGGTTATCATGTTTGTGACAGAACCCATTGCCAGGCATACAATGGCAAGTCAGAGTCAAAAACGATTAATCAAGCAGTCCATGCCACCAGAGGTCAGGTACTGGTAAATGCAGACAGCCTGTTGGTTTTTACCCCTTTCCATTCTAATTGCGGGGGACAGACTGAATCATCAGGTAATGTATGGTTAACCAGGATGCCACATATCTCAGGGGTGACTGATCCCTACTGTACCTCATCAAACAATGCCAGATGGACGAAAAAAATAAACAGGAAAGACTGGATTTCTTACCTCCGTAACAATGGGTACCGTCATAATGATAATGATATACTTGATTTTGAACAACTCAACAGAAAGAGATATTATTCAGCCGGCAGTTTTTCATACCCGCTGACGAGGCTGAGAGAGGATTGGAACCTGAAATCTTCATTTTTTTCTGTCAGCCTGGATGACAGCACTGTTATTCTTAATGGGAAAGGTTATGGTCATGGCGTTGGCCTTTGTCAGGAAGGTGCCAGGGTAATGACTGAGAGAGGCTTTAAAATGAGGGAAATCATTGATTTCTATTTCGATGGCTTGCTTATTATTAATATTGACGATGTAAAACCATCACTTGAAATAAGTAGTGCATTTTAAGTACATTTGTCCTTCAAACCTCAAAATAATATGCTTGCAATATATAAAAGGGAAATAAGTAGCTTCTTTACCGGAATGACCGGATATATAGTAATCATTGTTTACCTGCTTATCAACAGTCTGTTTATGTGGATATTACCCGGAGAGTGGAATATCCTCGACAATGGTTATGCCACCCTTGAGCTCCTTTTTATACTGAGTCCCTGGATATTCCTTTTCCTGGTGCCTGCTGTGACAATGCGTATGGTGGCAGAAGAAAAACGAACCGGCACATTGGAATTGCTTCTTTCACGGCCGGTATCGGAAAGGCATATTATTTATGGTAAATATTTAGCAGCTGTCACACTGGTCTTATTGGCTCTTCTTCCATGTATCATATATTATTTGTCGGTAACTGTACTTGGCGAAACTCCTGGCAATATAGATAGCGGGGGAACTCTTGGAGCCACTCTTGGCTTGTTTTTTCTTGCTGCTGTTTACGCTGCCATAGGGATATTTTCTACTACACTAAGCTCAAATCAGGTAGTTGCATTCATAATAGCAGTGATTACAGGGTTTATTCTTTTTGCAGGTTTCGATTCATTTGCACTGCTGCCGGGATTAAAGAAACTTGATGAATTCATAATAAGGCTTGGCATAAATGAACACTATAAATCAATGAGCAGGGGAGTGATTGATTTGAGAGATATTGTATACTACATTGTTGCTGTGCTTATTTTTACTGAAGCCTCAAGGCTGGTAATGTCTTCCCGCAGGTGGAAACCGGGGAAATCAGGAACTCACAGAAACAGGCCGGCTGTCAGTATTGCTAATTATGTTATCCTGTTTGCAGTTCTTTTATTGTTCGCTTTCCTTTCATCATTCATATCTATTAGGCTGGATCTCACTTCGGATAAAAGATACACCCTGTCAGACCAGACGAAGCAAATACTCTCTGGTCTTGAAAATGATGTATATTTCCAGGTTTACCTTGATGGTGATATGCCCATTGGCTTTAAGAAACTGAGAAGATCAGTAAGGGCAACACTGGAAGAATTCAGAATGTACTCGGGGAGGAGAGTGGATTACCTCTTTATTAACCCCTCGGAAGCAGAAGAGGAGGAAACAAGGAACAGGCAGCAATTATCGCTTATAAATAAAGGCCTGATGCCTGTAACCGTGTTTGATAATGATGATGAAGGTGGGAGGTCGGAAAAAAGAATCTTTCCTGGTATGATCTTAAACTATAATTCGATTGAGGTACCTATTAACTTTTTGAAAAATAATCCTTCATTGCCTGCAGAAATAAATCTTACAAATTCAATCGAAGGACTGGAATATGAGTTAATACAGCCAATATCCACACTGACATCAGATACCATTTACAAAGTTGCTTTTATTGAGGGTCATGGCGAACTGGATGAGATGGAAGTTGCAGATATAACCCTCGAAATGGCCAAATATTTTACTGTTGATCGCGGTTCAATAAACGGGCAGGCAGGAATACTCAATGATTATGCTGCGATTATTATAGCCAAGCCAGTATCCGAGTTCACTGAAGAGGATAAGCTCGTAATCGACCAGTATATCATGGATGGAGGCAAGGTGCTATGGCTTATAGAAGAGGTGATGGTAAATGCAGATAGTCTTGCAAGCGGAGGGACAGTGGCACTTTATAAGCCTTTGAATCTTGAAGATCAGTTGTTCAGGTATGGAGTACGGATCAATCCGGTTCTAATACAGGATACCGACTGTCTGCTAATCCCTGTGAGGTCAACAATAAGGGATTCGAGGCAAATAATACCTGTACCCTGGATATATTACCCTTTGTTATATCCTAACTCAAACAGTCCGCTTACTCGTAACATAAATAAGGTTAAATCAGAGTTTGTAAATTCTATTGATACCGTAGGATCAGATCGGGCTGTAAGAAAAAAAATCTTGCTCGCCAGTTCACAGAACAGCAGAACGATTAATCCCCCTCTGCTTATTAAGCTTGAGGATTATAAAAATCCACCTTCTGAGGATGTTTTCACAGAATCATATATTCCCGCTGCCGTTCTTCTTGAGGGGCAATTTAACTCCATTTTTGCAAACAGGATTGCTTCATGGCAGGGGGGAGAATTGAAAAAGACAAGCACCAACACAAAAATGATCGTGGTGGCCGATGGTGATATTATCAGAAATGAAGTCAGTATAGTTGGTAACAGACTCACTCCACAGGGTCTGGGTATAGACAGGTATTCGGGCCAGACTTTCGGTAATAAAGACTTCATAGTAAACTGCATGAATTACCTCGTTGATGATAAGGGATTGCTCAGCCTGCGTTCACGGGAATTGAAAATAAGGTTGCTCCACAGGCAAAAAATTAAAGATAACAGGATATTCTGGCAGCTTACAAATACGATTGGCCCTATATTTCTTGTTTTTATTGGTGGTATAATTTTTCTATATATTAGAAAAAAGAAATACTCCCGGATTTAAGATGAAAAGACTGGCCATAATCATATCGATAATCATTATTGTCATCTTGCTGTTTATTATTGGCAGGCACGTACCTTTTGGTGCTGATAACTCTGTTTTTTATGTTGAAAATACAGAAAGGATAAACCGCATTCTAATAAGTGATGAGAATAAATCAGTCAGCCTTACCCTTAATACTGACGGATGGTATGTAAACGATGAATACAGAGCCAGATCGCAGGCTATTGATTTTTTAATTAGCATACTTGGGGATATAAGGATCAAATCACCTGTTACAGACAAAACATATAATGATTTGCTGCAAAATAATAGTACACGGGAAATTGAAGTACAGGTATTCAACAGCAGAAAAATTATACAATCTTTTTACATTTATCTCAATAATGAGGTTGATTACCCCGGCATTATGCAAAAAAGGAAAAAAACAAAACCATTCATAGTGCACCTTCCCGGGTATGATACTGATCCATGCTCACATTTTGTTCCAGATAGCAGGTACTGGATGCCCAATATGGTTTTTGAACTTAATCCTGGCAGGATTTCCGAAATACACTTCAGGTATTTTAATATGCCGGATTCATCTTTCAGTATTATTAATAATGGGGCAGCCATGGCTTTCATAAGTAAGGATTATAATAATGAAAGGATTGACAGCGTGGCAGCAGGCCGGTACCTCTCATATTTCACCTGGGTACCTTTCGAGACCTGGGTTTATGATATTAGCACGGCTGAAAAAGATTCAATAACTGAAAACAACCCATATTTTAGTCTTGAAGTAATAACTGATGATCCTGATACCCTTAAGCTTTTAACCTGGAAGAGGATGATAATGAAAGGAGGCAGAATGGTTGAAGACACTGATAGGTTATTGGGAAGCCTTAATGGGGGGGAAGACTTATTTGTAATTAGATACTATGACCTTGATCCTCTAATCAAAGAGCCATCGTATTTTATTATAGATTGATTTTTATTTGAGGATAAAACTTTTTTTACTAATATTGATAAACAGTAATAAATATTAAACCTGCCTTTGTTCCAAACATTTAAGTCATTTATTTATTACTAATGAAACAATTGACAAACCTAAATAAACTTAAAACATGAAATTCGTCGTATCGAGTACCGAACTTCTTGGTCATCTTCAGGGTATCAGTAAGGTGATAAGTACAAAAAATACATTGCCAATACTTGATAATTTCCTGTTCAAACTTGAAGGAACTAATCTCGAAATTACAGCCTCTGATCTTGAATCAACTTTAATAACCAGAATGAACCTGGATAATACTGATGGAGATGGCAGTATTGCTATCCCTGCCAGGATATTGCTGGATACTCTCAAGGAGTTTTCGGAACAACCACTCACTTTTGAGATCAACCTGGAAACACTGGCTATTGTAATAAGCTCAGAAAAAGGCAAATTCAGTATTGTCGGGCAGAATGGAGTTGATTTCCCGGTGCTTCCCTCAATAAAGGAAGACAAGAAGGTGGCTTTCAAGATCGATGCTGATGTCCTGTTCTCAGGAATCAATAAAACAGTTTTTGCCACTGCCGATGATGAGCTGAGACCGGTTATGGGAGGTATTTTCATAGAAGCCGAAACTGATAAAATTACCTTTGTGGCATCAGATGCTCATAAGCTGGTGAGGTATCAGCGCAGCGATGCACATTCAGAGGAAAATGCCTCTTTTATTCTTCCCAAAAAACCAGCCTCATTAATGAAAAATATCCTTCATAAAGAAGAAGGACAGGTGACACTTGAATTCGACGATAAGAATGCATTCTTTACGCTTTCTGAATATAAGGTTGTATGCAGGCTGGTTGAAGGTAATTATCCTAATTACAATTCAGTTATCCCCACAAATAATCCAAGAAAGCTTACTATCGACAGGGTCGAATTATTAAATACCCTTAAAAGGGTATCGGTATTCTCAAACCAGGCCAGTAACCTGGTAAAGCTTGAACTAACCGGAAACCAGATAAGGGTTTCTGCCCAGGACATAGATTTTTCAATATCCGCTTACGAGAGGCTTAACTGCGTATATGAAGGAGATGATATGGAGATAGGATTCAAGTCAGTCTTCCTTCTCGAGATATTGTCAAACATTGAATCTTCGGATGTGGTAATTGAGCTTGCCGATCCAACCAGGGCAGGGTTATTTCTGCCTTCAGAAACAGATAATGAGGCTGAGGATGTATTGATGCTCCTTATGCCTATGATGATCAACGCATAACGAAGATATGAATTATGAGTTATACACATAACTCTGTTAGTTGTAATTAAATATTCCAATAATCCAATATTCCATTATTCCAATAATCCAATATTCCATTATTCCAATAATCCAATATTCCATTATTCCAATAATCCAGTAATCCCATTCTTCTTATGGAACTAAACCTCAAACGGCCACTAGCTTTTTTTGATCTTGAGACTACGGGAATAAATATTGCTCAGGACCGGATTGTCGAAATCTCGGTTATGAAAATTCATCCTAACGGGGAAAAGGAATGGTTTACAAAACGCCTTAATCCGGGAATACCTATAAATCCGCAGGCTTCAGCAGTGCATGGCATAACGGATGAGGATGTTAAAAACTGTCCCTCTTTCAGGGAGATTGGTAAGAATCTTGCGAAATTTCTTGAAGGCTGCGACCTTGCAGGATATAACGCCATAAGATTTGACATTCCATTACTGGCAGAAGAATTTCTGAGGGAAGGTATAGAATTTGATATCCGCAAGAGAAAATATATAGATGTACAGGTAATTTTTCATAAAAAAGAACAAAGAACTCTCAGTGCAGCATATATATTTTACTGCAACAGTGAACTTTCAAATGCCCACAGCGCAAGAGCCGACACTGAAGCAACCTATGAAATACTGAAAGCTCAAATTGACAGGTATGATGATCTTGAGAACGACGTTGATAAATTGTCGAAGTTCAGTCACCATAGCAGATTTGCCGATCTTGCCGGACGGATAATCTATAATGCCAAAGGACAGGAAGTATTCAATTTTGGAAAGCATAAGGGTGAACTTGTGGAGGAGGTACTGAAAAATGAACCAAGTTATTATGCATGGATGATGGATGGGGATTTTCCAGAATATACCAAAAAAATACTGACAGAGATCAAACTCAGGACCTTTAATAATGTCTGATGCTTGCTGAAAGAATATGAAAATAATTTGTATAGGACTGAATTATGGTGACCATGCCAGGGAAATGGGCAGGACTTTGCCTGACAAGCCTGTTATTTTTCTTAAGCCTGATTCATCATTACTAAAGAACAACAAACCTTTTTTTATCCCTGATTTTTCCAGGAATATACACTACGAGATAGAAATAGTGTTACGAATATGCAAGCTTGGTCGTTCAATATCAGAAAAATATGCTTGCAGATACTATGACCAGCTTACCCTTGGGGTTGATATGACAGCACGCGATCTGCAATCATCTCTTTCATCTTCAGGAATGCCATGGGATATCTCGAAATCATTTGATGGAGCAGCGCCTGTTGGAGAATTCATACCTTTACAAGAAGCAGGGGATATGAATAATATCACTTTCAGGCTGGAGAAGAATGGTACAACTGTGCAACATGGTAATACTTCAAGGCTCATTTATAATTTCGATCAGATAATATCCTATGTATCGGGCTTTTTTACTCTAAAGACCGGTGATCTGATATTTACAGGAACACCTTCCGGTGTAGGTCCCGTGAACCGCAATGACAGGCTCACGGGATATATAGGTGATCGTAAGATTATTGATTTTATGATTAAATAGGGTCTTCTTCCAGATCCAGGTTGTCAGGTTCGTTAATTAATCTGCAAACAGGGTATAGTCTGTTGTATTTCTCTATTTCATACATTGGTGAGCGTTCATAAATGAACCTGAGCTGTGCCATCTGATCATTGGCAAAGCTTTCATCCTCTGTTTTCCTTTTTTCCATGGCAGCACGTAGTTCCTCATCTTTATCAAGTAATTCCATGAGCTGGCTTTCAAAGGTTCTGAAAGAATAAAAATCCTGAGCCTCAAGTATGGGGTCAAAATAATTCCAGGCGAAATATGAATTTGGTGCCTGGGGCTCGAGCATCTCGACTATGTATCTGTTTGCATGCTGGTTGGTGATTATAATATAATCACCTTTATAAAATGGCATTTCCTGGTTCACGGTACGTACCTTGACATTCCTGTTTACATAATGGCCCTGGTTTGGCCGCTCTGACCTTTCTGCATTTTCAATATAGTATGTTTCCACCTCGATATCAGTATTGTTGCCCAACCTGTATACCGTTATGCCGTTATACTTTAGTTTATCGACCACATCACTCCATGCCTGGGGAATAACGTAAGCCCATGGCTTTTTGACTGTAAGAACAGGGTCATATTTGGTATAGTAAGGTATGGTGTCAGTCCAGGGTTTGTCATGATCATAGTAACCTCTTACCCTCATGCCCTCTGAAGGTTCCGGCCTGATATATTCATAGCCTTTAAAAAGAATATTTTCAGAGTATGACCTGTCCAGTTCCCAGGCCAGATGGAATAAATTTTGCTCTTTTATTATCTTGTCGGCCTCATCTTTCAATTGTCTTATTTCACTGCAGTTATCATAGGTGAAATCGGTAAGCTGGGTTAGAAAATCCACAACAGACCTTACCCTGTCAGGGAAATATTTATAAACAAGGTTCTCAGTCATGAACGAATAACAGTTAAACAGGGAGGTATACCCTGTAGAATAAAAAGGATCATCATTATAGGCCATTATACCGTCTTTTATGTCCCCGAAGTAATTACTCATCTGTATATAAGGTATCATCTCGTATTCTGAATTCTTTTCCATCCTCTCATACAACTCCGGGAGCATCTTATTTTTAAAGAATGTTCCCATGGCTGTATCGAGCTTGCTGTACAGCGTTGCTATCAGTGTTATGGTATATTGATGATCAGAACCGTTAGTAGTATGTGTATCCAGGAAAACATCAGGATTAAGAAAAAGGAATGTTTTAGCAAAACTGCGTGCATTTTCTGTTTCCTGTTTTGCAAAATCACGGTTCAGGTCAAGGTTGCGGGCATTCCTTCTTCTTCCGTTATATATTGGGCCATTCTGGTTTGTTCGGTAATACTGGCTTCTGTCAAGGGCCCCACCTATATTGTACATAGGTATGATTCCAATCATCACATTATCAAGGTACTTCTTTAGATCATTCCTGTTTTCTAACAGATCCCATGAAAACTGAATACTGGCATCAATACCTTCGGGTTCACCGGGATGTATGCCATTATTGATAAGGATTATGCATCTTCCTTTTTTCTTTACAGACTCGGGGTCAAAATCCCCGTCGCCCGAGATCATAAAAAGATGAAGGGGTTTCCCGATATCTGTTTTTCCCATTTCAACCAGCCTGGCTTCGGCATAATAATCAGCCAGTTGACTGTAAGCATCTATTACTTCATGATATTCAAGGCTGAGGTTCTGATCGTACTTGAGATTGATATTTAATTCATCATTTTTTTTGCAGGCTGTTAATATTAGCAGACCAGCCATTAAAAGGATAATTGCATGTCTCATTTCATCAATAGTTTAATTCAGGTGAAAAGTAATAAAAAAATAATTTCAGGATATGCCGGAAAGATAATTATGCAACATCAATAAATCTTGCAGGTAATACAATCATTCAGCAGATATCATTTTTTCTGCAATATCCAGTATGGTAGTATCATCGAATGTAACAAGTCCCCCGTCTGGTCCTTGTTCGAGATGAATACCTATGCATTCACCTTTATCATAATTCCATCCTCCAAAGTAGTTACGAACTGTTTCTTCACTCATGTTCAGTTTCCTTGCAATTTCTTTGACTCCTCCTTCAGGAAGCTGATCCTTTATTTCTCTTAACTTGTTGAATGTTATTGTTCTGCTCATGTTCCTAAATTCTTTTTTACCCTCAACTCATAAAGATACATAATTTATTAACTGTACTTATATAAACACTGTTACTTTTAAAATCACTTTAAGAAATTGGTTTCAATTGAGATCATCGGTATTTCTGATAATATATACCTCATAATCACCCAGATATTTAAATCCATATTTCTTATACAGGTTAATGGCCACATTATTGGACCTATGGACCTCAAGCTTAACCTGATAACCAGATTCTTTTACATATTTAAGAGTTTCTTCAAGAAGGTATTTTGATAATTTTCTTCCCTGGTATTCAGGCAATATGCCAAAATGATGCAGATATAATCTCCTGCCATCGAAGGTCAGCCATGATGTGCCGGCAATTATCCGGTTATGTTCATCTTCGAGAATTAATAACCTGCCTCCTGTTTTAATGCAGCGCTCAACAGTATTTTTATCATCTCCTCTTTCAGAACTTCCCATTCCCGTTGACTGCCAAAGTTTCAATACTGTTTTGTAATCATCTGGATTATAGTCTCTTATCCTGAACCCTTTCATAATGACTCACTCATCTTTCAGTACGTATAACTGTCCGGCTTCATCTCTTATAACCCTTATATCAGTACCTTTTTCTATGAATCCAATATCTGAGCGGGCGTCATATATTTCATCATTGATAATTACCTTGCCTGATGGTCTGAGCACAGTGTGTGCTTTTCCTTTTGCCCCGATCAGAGATTTTTGTTTTTTACTGTCAAAACTGATATAACCCTCATCCGGGTTTTGTATTTTCTGAAGAGCCAGTTTACCGAGTAGATTGTTCGGCGAAAAAAGTTTCTTGCTGAGCCATAGTGAAATTATGAAAGCCAGAAAAATTGATACTATTACTATGGCAAAAGACGCCATTGCTTCTTTTATGCCGGTACCATCGGGTGAGGGGCCGAATTCGAAATTGACTTTATCAATCATTGTAAATGTAAGGCCTATTACAATACCTGCTATACCCAGCACTCCGGTAACGCCGAATCCGGGTATTGCAAATATTTCGACCATCACCAATACTATCCCGGCAACAAAAACAGCTATCTGCCAGTTTGCCTGGAGTCCCTCCAGGTATAGTGGGGCAAAATAGAGAATAGCTGCCAGCACTGCAGCTGCCAGGGGAAATCCAACCCCTGGAGACTGGAGTTCAAAATACAGTCCTCCTATAATGATCATTATCAATAAGCCTGATACAATTGGATTAATGAGGAACTGTATTATCTTTTCAGTGCCACTGGGTTTAAATTCTTCTAACCTGTAGTTTTCAATTCCTGCAAGTTCCAGTACTTCTTCAGGGTTAAGTGCCTGTCCTTCACAAAATCCCAATTCAATTGCTTCAACTGTTGTAAGAGTGGTAACGCTCCCTGTATCACTTACACCTTCTACATATACTTTGGGATCGACCATTGATTCAGCTATTTCAGGATCCCTGTGCCATACATAGGAGGTATCACCATTTATGACAACAGGCTTTTTGCCATGTGCTTCTGCCGTTGACCTCATCATTCCTCTCATGAATGACTGGTACTTATCAGGTACCTGCTGACCTGTTTGGTCGACAACAGTTGCGGCTCCTATGCTGCCTCCCGGGCGCATATAAATGCTATCGCATGCAATAGATATGAGTGCCCCTGCCGAAATGGCCTGGTTGTCAATAAAGACAAGAACTGGTTTCGGGAAATTTAAAATGGCAGTTCGGATAGAATCAGCCATATCAACCTGCCCCCCATAGGTATTCATATGTATAAGAATATAATCAGCCCCGATTTCCCTGGCCTCCTTGAGGCTTACTTGAGTGGCCCTCCATACGGGAGCTGCAATCATTCTCTTAATATCAAATTTGTATACTATAACCTCCTCATTATCATCAGGTGGCTCCTGTGGTGTTTCTCCGGCAAAAAGGCTTAAACTCATGTACGCCAGGAAAAAAATGCTTATTGACAAAAAGCGGTTCATGTGATTTTCTTATATAATATCAGTTTGTTTTTTCATATCATCAAGATACTTAAAAAAGGTATTCATAGCTACTCTTTTTTCACTATCAAGTATATAATCAATATTATTCGTCAGGTAATCTTCAAGTACATCAGGGGGCATAGCTCCCCTGCTTCCATAATATTCAACAACTTTGTCAATGTTGTTGACACCATATTCAAGAGCTTTATTAAATTTTGTAATAAACTTGTTGTTGAAATTTCTATTAGATACCCAGCAGGCAAAAACAAAAGGAAGACCGGTATACCTGTTCCATTCTACCGCCAGATCAGTTTTGTACCTGTAATTTGATTCCAACTCGTAACACTGGTCACCAATAAGTACTATGCCCTGGTTATCGGCTATTTCCAGAAAATTAAATTCAGGATCTGTTTCTATCCATTTATAATTCAATTTCCAGAATTTTTTTGCCATAAGTTTCGTGAGGGCAACCGATGTTCTGGACCTGTAATCCAGGAAAATTTCACCCAGTTCTTGAAGAGGTTTATTGCTTAACATTAGCACCGTTCTGACAGGCCCCCGTGTACCTATACAGTAATCACCGATTATTGACAAAGACCTGTTCTCATGTAATGCTACAACCGGTACTAAACCTATATCAACTTCTCCTTTTGTTATCTTTCTTGCACAATCGGCAGGATGATCAATATCGATGCGTGCATTAAGCTTGATACCTGCATTATGCAATCCGTAAATAAGTGGATAGGTATTGGAATACCTTACCGCCGATATCCTGACTTCAAACATAAGTGATTGACTTACTTCATGGCTTAAATGCCCGAAATTACAAAATTTCAGTTTTATTTCACCCTGTAATGTAGTAAATTTACAACTTGTCATAATCACGAACTAATCATTTATAAATGAACCTTAACAGATTAACAGCTATTACACCCATCGACGGAAGATACAGGGAGAAGGTAAAAGAGCTGGAGGGGTATTTTTCAGAATATGGGCTTATTAAATACAGAATCAGATCGGAGATCGAATATTTTATTGCCCTGTGCAGTATCCCTTTACCTCAGCTGAGAGAATTCCATACTGAGAATTACAGCCTATTAAGATCTTTTTATAAGGATTTTAATGTTACTGATGCCCAGAGGGTTAAGGATATAGAAAGTGTAACGAACCATGATGTAAAGGCCGTTGAGTACTATCTGAAAGAAAAATTTAACGAATTTAACCTGGAAAAATGGACTGAGTTTATTCATTTCGGCCTGACATCACAAGATATTAATAATACAGCCACTCCATTAACTGTCAAGGATTATTTTGAACAGGTATTATTTCCTCTCATTGAAAAACTGATATCGCAATTAAACAATCTCGCTGATGATTGGAAAGAAATACCAATGCTTGCAAGAACTCACGGTCAGCCGGCTACACCTACCAGATTGGGTAAAGAAATACTGGTATTTGCAAAAAGACTGGAGGTCCAGTTTGAACAGCTTAAATCAATACCTTTATCTGCTAAGTTCGGGGGAGCAACCGGAAATTTAAATGCACATTATATAGCATTCCCGAAGATAAACTGGGATGATTTTGCAGACAACTTTGTAAACAGGAACCTTGGCTTACAGAGATCAAAACCTACGACACAGGTTGACAATTACGATAACTTTGCGGCTATGTTTGATGCCCTGCGAAGAATAAATACTATAATGATAGATTTTTGCAGGGATATATGGCTTTATATATCATTTGATTATTTCAAACAGGAAATCAGCGATCTTGAAGTGGGCTCTTCCACGATGCCACATAAAGTTAATCCCATAGATTTTGAGAATGCTGAAGGAAATCTCGGTTTATCCAGTTCCATTTTAGGCCATCTTTCTGAAAAATTGCCGGTTTCAAGGTTACAGCGAGACCTGTCAGATTCAACCGTACTGAGAAATATAGGAGTGCCTTTTGCACATACCCAGATTGCGCTTTTATCAATAATGAAAGGCCTGGGTAAATTGATAGTTAACAGGGAGAAAATAGATTATGACCTTGACAATAACTGGGCAGTTATAACTGAAGCAATACAGACTGTACTGAGGAGGGAAGGTTATCCGGAGCCCTATGAATTACTTAAGGGATTAACACGTAAAAATGTGAAAATAACACGCGAGTCATTGCTGGGTTTTATCAATAATCTTAATGTGCCAGAGAGTATTAAGGAAGAGTTAAAATCTATTACTCCTTTTAACTATACCGGAAAGTAATAAGGCATTGTTATGAAGAGATTCAGGGTTCTACTTTCGTTTATATCACCCTATAAGTGGTTTGCAGGTCAGAATATCCTGTTCAATATACTGGCCGCCATATTCTCTCTTTTTACCTTCAGCCTGATAAGTCCTTTCCTGCAAATCCTGTTCGGTGTTGTACCGGAAACACCACACCCTGGCGGATTCGAATTTAGCAAGGATTGGTTTACGGAGATGCTCAATTATTATATAAACTTTTACATCGATAAGATAGGTCCTGGTGCAGCCCTGGTGGGAGTCTGCCTGCTGGTTATTACTGCCAGCCTATTCAGGAATGTATTTGTTTTTGCAGCAAATAATGCACTTGCCTACCTTAGATCAGGAACGGTAAGGGATATGCGTAAGCAGCTGTATGATAAGGTATTGCGCCTGCCAGTGTCTTATTTTACTGAGTCACGGAAAGGTGATGTGCTGACACGTATATCAAATGATGTGGAGGAAATACAGGTATCCGTAATGGGTTCCCTTATAATGCTGTTAAGAGATCCTGTGACAATAATTATCTTCCTGGTTTTCCTTTTCGTGACCAGTTATAAACTGACCCTGTTCTCACTTATTTTAATGCCATTGAGTGGCTGGGTAATAGGAAGAATAGGACGTAACCTGCGTTCAAAATCATTCATGGGACAGGAAAATCTGGGTAAGTTGTTGTCAGTTGTGGAAGAGACACTTGGAGGATTGAGAATAATTAAGGCTTTCAATGCCGAGGAAAAAATGAAGAAACACTTTTCCGGGATTAACGAGTTTTTTACCAAAATATACAGGCGTGTAATACGAAAAAGATACCTGGCATCACCTCTGAGTGAATTCTTATCTACCATTGCCCTGATGGTGGTAATGTACTTCGGCAGTGTTGTAGTATTAAGAGGCTCCCCGGAAATGACACCTGACCAGTTGATTGTATTCCTTGTTGTGTTTTCCCAGATAATACCACCGGCTAAAAATATCACAACAAGTTACTTTAATGTCCAGAAAGGTATGGCCTCTCTTGAAAGAATAGAATATATACTGGATGCTGAAGAAAAAATAACGGAAAAGGAAGATGCAATACCCGTTAAGTCATTTGAAAGAATGATTAAATATGATAATGTAAGCTTTGCCTACAACAGGGATCTCGTGCTAAAGGATATATCATTTACTGTGGATAAAGGCCAGACAGTTGCAATAGTTGGGAAATCGGGCTCGGGTAAATCGACCCTGGTTGACCTGCTGCCCAGGTTTATGGATGTGGATAAGGGAAGCATAAGTATTGATGGTGTAGATATAAGAGATATTAAGTTGAAGGACCTCAGAGGTATAATGGGTATAGTGAGTCAGAACCCCATTTTGTTTAATGATAATTTCAGGAACAATATTGCATTCGGATCCGACAATAACTCGCAGGAAGATATTGAAAGGGCAGCCCGCGTGGCAAATGCACATGAATTTATCATGGAAACACCTGAGGGATATGATTATAATGTCGGAGAGGGGGGTAATAAACTCAGTGGCGGACAGCGACAGCGAATAAGTATTGCACGGGCTGTACATGCAAACCCCCCGATACTTATACTTGATGAGGCTACTTCAGCTCTTGATACTGAATCGGAACGACTGGTACAGGATGCCATTGAAAAACTGATGCTTAATAGAACATCAATAGTCATTGCACACCGGCTTTCAACGGTACAGAGAGCTGACAGAATTATTGTTATTGATGAAGGACGCATTGTTGAACAGGGATCGCATAGCGAACTTCTGAGCAAAAAAGATGGCTTGTATACGAGGTTGCATAATATGCAAATGATGGAACCGAACAGTGCGAATCCCGAAAATTCGGGATGAGTGCTGTGAGCTCGTGAGCGGAAGGAGATTGTGGCCGGTGGGGGCGAGCAATGATGAAATAATGGAATAATGGAATATTGGAATATTGGAATATTGGAATATTGGATGATGGGTTACGTATATCAGGAACTATATAACCAGCACCCAGCATCGACCGCTGTAGCTTTAGCGAAAGCGGTTACCCAGTTACCCAGTACCCAGTTACCCAGTACCTGTAATAACGAGCAACAAGCAACGAGAACCGAGCCCCGAAATATCAGGGCGAGCTCACGAGCGGCCAGTGATTGTGGCCAGCGGGAGCGAGTAAACAAGCAACGAGCAACCAAATACTATCATGAACCACAAAGTAACAGAACACTTTATCAGTTTATCTCTTAACCCTGAATCAGGGCGATACCTGATCCTGGGGAACTATCTTACATACGGTATTATAGGGGCTATTTTAATGGACCTGTCACTTGCAGGGAGAATATCAATTGAAAATCATGATATTATACCCGGGAAAGATCTGTCATCAACAGGTATTCCAGCGTTTGACAGGATGCTGAGCACCATTTCAGAATCCGGAAAGCTGCGAAACATAAAAACATGGATTCGAAGATTAGGCAATAAGGCTCCATGGTATCGCAAAGAGATGCAGAAAAATTTTGTTGATCAAGGCATCCTGAAAGCAGAAAAAAAGAGGTTTATTGGCATACCCTACAGGTTACATTACGTTGCCAGACCGGGATATAGAAAGAACCTTATCATCAGGTATAAGGAAGTTATACTTTATAATAAGATACCTGAAGATCATGAAATTATGGTAATAGGCCTTATGTTTGCATGTAAGATGCACAGGGTTATTGCAAGGGGAGGCACTGAAAGAAGAAATGTGAGGAAAAAAATTGTTGAGATAATCAGGGATAATAAATTTGCCAATGATATAAATCAAGCCATTATGGAAGTCCAGGCTGCCATTACTGCCAGTATTGCGGCTACAGCAGCCATGTCGGCAGCAACTGCCTCATCCGGAGGTAATTAAGTAGTATAGGCGCAAGATTTTGCGCCTAAACAGTAAGGATTTAAGAACCATTCACAATATGAGTCGATTTATATCATTTGCGGTCATTTTTATATTGGCTTCATGTAACGATTTAACCACCACTGAGCGACCTAATATAATCCTTATCCTGACCGATGACCTGGGTTATTCTGATTTAGGATGCTATGGGAGCGAAATAAGCACACCAAACCTTGATAGACTTGCAGAAAATGGTATACGATTCACCGAGTTTTATAATTCAGCAAGGTGTTGCCCCAGCAGGGCTTCGGTGCTTACAGGGCTCTACCCTCACCAGGCAGGAATAGGATCGTTTGTGGGGCCCGACAGGGGCGTGCACGGATATACGGGCAGCCTGACACCCAATGCAGTAACTATAGCCGAAGTGCTTAAAGAAGCAGGTTACAGGACATTCGGTGTTGGTAAATGGCATGTGAATATGCCCGGACCTACCGACAGGGGGTTAGGGGAATGTTGATGGAAGTTGAATAAGGTTGAAAGAAGTTGAGATTGAGTTTAGAATGAGTTTAGAATGAGTTTTTTTATTGCTGGTAAAGGATTGTGCCCCTCGCTAAACTAATAATAAACTTTCAGAATATGATTTTTGTATTATCTTGTGAATAGCAACAAATAGAAAAGCAATGAAATACAGAACTGAATCAGATGCACTTGGTGAGATAAAGGTTCCGGAGGATGCTCTTTACGGAGCACAGACACAGCGAGCCGTTGAAAACTTCCCTATCAGTGGGTTAAGACTGCAAAAGCCCTTTAAAGTGTTCCTGGCTCTTATCAAGAAGAATGCTGCCCGGGTAAACGGGGAACTGAAGCTGATAGATAAAAGGATATCAAATGCTATAATAGAAGCAGCACAGGAAATTATAGAAGGTAAACATGACGGGGAATTTGTGGTAGATGTTTTCCAGACAGGTTCCGGTACTTCTTCAAACATGAATATGAATGAGGTAATTGCCAACAGGGCAAATCAAATCCTCTCAGCGAAAAATGTGAATGATGTTAAGGTTCATCCCAATGACCACGTTAACCTGTGCCAGTCGAGTAATGATGTGATCCCCTCTGCCATAAATATTTCTGCATCATATCTAATAGAGCGTGATTTGTTGCCGGCTCTCACTAATCTGAAAGATTCCCTGAGGAATAAGAGTGTGGCTTTTGCAGGTATTCAAAAACTGGGCCGAACGCATCTCCAGGATGCGGTAGTCATGACCCTGGGCGATGAATTTTCAGGATATGCCAGCCAGGTCGAAAAAGACATTGAGCGACTGAATGAAGTAAAAGGCAATCTGCTGGAACTTAGCCTTGGAGGAACAGCAGTAGGTACGGGGATAAACGCTCATCCTGAGTTTGCTGCAAGAATCATTAAAAATATAGCTGACGAAACAGGTATGTATTTCAAGGAGTCAAGAAATCATTTTGCCTCCCAGGCAGCACAGGACGACTCGGTTGCCCTCAGCGGTGTGTTGAAAATAATTGCTGTAAGCTTTACTAAAATTGCGAATGATTTAAGATGGCTGTCCTCAGGGCCCAGGGCGGGTCTTGGTGAGATTAACATACCGGCTGTGCAACCGGGCTCTTCCATTATGCCCGGAAAAGTAAACCCGGTGATTCCCGAGGCTGTGCTGCAGATGGCTGCACAGCTTATAGGAAACGATGCCACAATAACTGCTGCAGCAATGGGTGGTAATTTTGAGCTGAACACAATGTTGCCCGTCATTGCCTATAATCTTTTACAATCGCTTGAGATTTTATCCTCAGCTTCCAAAATATTCTCTGAAAAATGTATTAAAGGTATTACGGCAAATGAGGAAAAATGCAGGTTAAATGTGGATAACAGCCTGGATGTGGCGGTGAAACTAATACCCTATATTGGTTATGACAGGGCCTCAGAGATAGCGAAAAAAGCTTACAGGGAGGGCAAAACAGTCAGGCAGGTGGTAGAGCAGGAAAAAATACTTACCGAAAAACAGATGGGGAAGGTGTTCTAGATGCAGGCTGACCAGGTGCTGATATTCTACGCTATCTGTATCCAGTGTAAATGAATTTTTTAAGTAAAAATATATGAAAACGTTGATAATTAATATTTTAGTTATTCTGTTTCTTATAAGCTGTTCTTCAGAAAAAGAAATAGAATCAGTTTCCCCTGTTAACAGTTGTTCCCGGCTTATAAGCCTTTTTGCAGACCCACCAACAGAATACCGTAGTGCACCGCTCTGGGACTGGAATGAACGAATTACAAAAGAGGGCATCAGTTTTCAGATGGAAGAATTTAAAAAGGCCGGAATTGGAGGTGTTTTTGTGCATCCGCGGCCGGGCTTGCTAACCGAATACCTTTCAGATGAATGGTTCCAACTGTTCGACTTTACCGTTCAGAAAGGCAGGGAACTGGATATGAAGGTGTGGATTTATGATGAAAATTCCTATCCATCCGGTTTTGGAGGAGGACATGTTCCGGCTCTGATGCCTGAATCTTATCAATATGGCGCAGGTTTAAGTATGGAGATACAGCAGGAATTACAGGTATTGCCTTCCGATACCATTGAAGTTATACTGAAAAAAAGCGAAGATGGTTTTACAGATGTCACTGCAGTGTATGAACAGGAAATCGGGCGTCAGGGAAACTACTATATTTTCCGTAAAACTTATCCCTCCCGTTCTCCATGGTATGGAGGCTTTTCCTATGTCGATCTCTTGCATGAAGGAGTTACTGAGAAGTTCCTGGAAGTTACCATGACCAGGGGTTATGAACGAAATAAAGCAGACTTCGGCACAATAGTGCAGGGTGTATTTACCGATGAACCCAATCTTGAGGCTGCAATGCCATATGGCAGCGTTATCCGCTGGACACCCGATCTGTGGGATGCTTTTCGTGAAAGGTGGGGATACGATCTGAAGATTAATATTCCTTCACTGGTGGAAGAAACCGGTAACTGGAATAAGGTGCGGCATGATTATTACGAGCTAATCCTTGAGCTTTTTATCGAAAGGTGGGCAAAACCCTGGAGTAAGTACTGCGATGATAATGGTCTGAGATGGACCGGTCACTACTGGGAACATGGATGGCCCATACCTACGGATGGCTTCGACGAGGCTGCCTTTTACATCTGGCACCAGCAGCCGGGAATTGACATGCTGGGCAACCAGCTGATTCCGCAGGGCCTGGGTGGCCAGTTTGGTAATGACAGGGCAGTGCGCGAACTGCTCAGTGCCGCCAACCAGGCAGGAAAGATTCGTACCTTAAGTGAAACCTATGGTGGAGGAGGTTGGGAGGTGAACCTTGAAAAACAAAAACGGCTGGTGGACTGGCAATGTGTTCTGGGTGTTAATTTTGTTAATCAGCATCTGTCCTATTATTCCTTGAACGGGGTACGTAAATTTGACTACCCGCCTTCCTTTTCCTACCATGAACCATGGTGGAAACACTACAAGCTGATGGGTGATTATATTGGCCGTATTTCGCTGTCTATGTCATCCGGCAACCAAATAAACAAAACACTCGTTCTACAGCCCAATACTTCTGCCTGGATGTATTTTTCAAGAAAAGGAAGACATCCGGCAATTGATACGATCCGGGATGGGTTTAAACATTTTGTTTACCTCCTGGAGCAGCATCACCTGGAGTACGATCTTGGATCTGAATACGTACTGAGAACACTTGGATCTGTACAAGGTGATAACCTGCAAGTTGGTCAGCGCAAATACTCCCTGGTAGTAATTCCTGCAGAAATGGAAAATATTGATATGAGCACTTTCCGCTTGCTCGATGCTTACCTGGGAAACGGCGGTAAAGTTTTGTCTTTCCGCGAGGATATTCCATTTCTGGACGGAGAAAAATCACCTAAGGTTAATGAACTCGCTGCCACCTACACCGGTCAGTGGACTTTAGCCACAAACCTTGCTGAAACGGTAGCCTTAAATATGCTGGCTAACAATGAATTTGAAATGAACGACCTTATATCCAATGGTATGTTGTACCACCAGCGCCGGATTTTGGATGACGGACAGGTGTTGTTTGTCGTGAATGCCCACACTGACCAGAAAGCCTCGGCTGAAGTATCAATGAAAGGGAATTATGTTTCCCTGCTTGATCTTGTTACCGGCGAAATGTTTAGCTACCCTGCACAGATAAAAAACGGGAGGTTGATTTTTTCTTTTGACCTGGCTCCTGCAGGTAGCAAACTGTTTACCATAACCGATAAACGCTTAACTGATAAAGAATTAGTAGCTGCAGCAAAAAACGGATCACCAGTAAAAAGTACGTCCAACCTGCATGTTCAAAGATTATCAGACAACGTGCTGGTTGTGAATTACCTCGAT
Source organism: Bacteroidales bacterium (assembly GCA_016928075.1). Lineage (GTDB taxonomy): Bacteria > Bacteroidota > Bacteroidia > Bacteroidales > VadinHA17 > UBA9300. The sequence continues at coordinate 32,282 of JAFGLJ010000025.1, forward strand.
TTAAAAACCGCAGAAACGGACAGGAAAGAACTCTATTTTATGGAAGCCCTGAACAGTTTATTCCGGGAAAACGGAATTGAAATGGGGAATCCGTGGCAGCACAAGATACAGTATAAAAAGAATTACCTCGATCTGGATTCAGTATTTACTTCAGAATCATGGTTTAATGCCAGTTATCATTTTACTGTTCGGGAAAATCTGGATGTAAATGTGATGGAAAACATTCGTGCGGTTGTGGAAAGGCCGGAATTGTGGACGGTGTACGTTAATGGTCAGGAAGTTGAAAAAATACCTGGTGAGCATTGGATCGATAAGGATTTTCCTGTATTCCATGTTGGCCCGTTTCTGAAGCACGGGGAAAATACGTTGACATTAAAAGCTCCCCGAATGAATATTTTGGCCGAGGTTATGCCTGTGTATATACTGGGAGATTTTTTAGTACAACCTGCAGAAAAAGGATTTGAAATTGCCGGCGGTGAAATTAATGGTGCCGGTTCATGGCAGGGCGCAGGAATGCCTTTTTATTCGAAGGAAGTAGGCTATTCGTTAAATTTCAATATTGAGGAGGTTTCAGGTTCAACATTTAAAGTTCAGTTGGGCAACTGGAACGGTACTTTGGCCGAAGTCATGGTGAACGGGGGAAAAGCCGGGCTTATTGCCTGGCAACCCTATGAGCTGGATATAACTGGATGGCTGAAAACAGGAAATAATGAAATTACAGTCAACGTCTTCGGAAGTTTGAAAAATACTTTTGGCTTTTTTTATGAGAATAATGACAGCTGGATTTTTGGCCCGTTTTCATGGAACAGTGCACCTGCGAAAATTCCGCCATCTTCGGATTACTTCCTGATGGACTACGGACTTTTTGAATCCTTTAAACTTATCCGGACAAATAATTTTGGCGAATAAGATTGAATAGAAATAATTTAATTGAAAATGATTAAAAATTTTTGTCATGAAAACAAAAATTTTCCTCTTGCTTCTTTTGTCGTCCCTTTTTTTTATTCATTGTAGCCGTAGGCAAGATCTTTCTTCCCCGGTTTATCGTTTATGGTATGATGAACCTGCAGGGGGATGGGAGGAAGCCTTACCCGTGGGCAATGGTCGTATAGGTGCGATGATTTTCGGTGACCCGGTGAATGAACGTATTCAATTGAATGAAGAAAGTTTATGGGCCGGATGCCCGGTGAACAATAACAATCCCGCGGCCCTGGAGCATTTGCCGGAAATCAGGCGGATGATATTTGAGGGTCAATATAAAAAGGCTTATCAAATGGCCAATGATTACCTTTTGGGGACTCCGCCCAGAATACGGTCTCACCAGACATTCGGAGACCTGTTCCTGCACTATTCACCCGGATCTGAGATACAAAATTACAGGCGTGAACTGGATCTGCACACGGGAGTTGTAACAACAAGTTATGAGTCAGGAGGCAATAAAATGAACCAGGAAGTCTTTTCTTCATCTCCGGCAGATATGATTGTCATTAGGATCTCAGGATCAGCACCCTTTGATGTTAATCTTGAACTGACACGTGAAAAAGACGCAGAATTTTCCGTTTTGCCAGGTGGGAAAATGGTCATGAATGGTCAGATCATGGATGAGGAACGTCCCGTTAGCGGACCTGCCGGTGCGCATATGCGGTTTGCTGCACTGGCATATATTAATAATAAAGGGGGTGAGCTTCATAGTGAAGGCGAACAGTTATCCTGTAAAGGAGTGAATGCACTTACCATCTACCTGACCCTGGCAACCAATTATGAACTTGATCAACTGGATTTTAATGAGAGCATAGATCCCCTGGAGAAATGTGTATCCATTCTTCAGAAAGAAGAAGTGATTTCTTTCTCAGCAATCAAAGAAGCCCATCTGGATGATCACCGTAAAATGTTTGATCGTGTGTCTATATCTTTTGGACCGGATACCCTTCAGGATATCCCAACAGATGAGCGGTTGGCACGGGTAAAGCAGGGGGGAACCGACAACGGACTGGTTGCTACCTATTTTCAGTATGGCCGCTACCTGCTGATGGGATCGTCCCGAAAACCTGGCTGCTTGCCGGCAAACCTCCAGGGACTCTGGAATAAGGACTTTAATGCCCCCTGGAATGCAGACTTTCATACGAATATCAATTTGCAAATGAATTACTGGCCTGCAGAGGTGGTTAATCTTTCAGAAACCAGCCTTGTCCTGGCCCGTTTCATGGAGAAGATTACCCTACCGGGGGCAGTTACCGCGAAGGAAATGTATGGAACGGACGGATGGACTTTGCATCACCTGACCGACCCCTTTGGACGTACCGGGGTCGCTGACGGTGTATGGGGCATTACACCCCTCGACGGGCCGTGGATGATGTTCCCGCTTTATCGCCATTATGAATATACCCAAGACAAGGATTACCTGCGCCGGATCTATCCTGTCATCAAAGGTTCGGCAGAATTTGTGGCCGGATTTTTAGTGGAGTCACCGGATGGGTATCTCGTGACCAATCCTTCCCATTCACCGGAAAATGCTTTTTATGTTCCGGGGACTAACAGACAGGAGCAATCGATGCTGACATACGCTGCCACCACAGATATTCAAATAATCAGGAAGTTATTTGATATGGTGGAAGAAGCCACCCGGGTGCTTGATAAGGATCATGAATTTGCAAAAAAGATAGAAGGTATAAGGGAAAAATTGCCCCCGGTGCAGATCGGGGAAAACGGAACCATCCAGGAATGGATACATGATTATGAGGAAGTGGAAGTAGGTCACCGGCATATGTCTCATTTATTGGGGCTTTATCCCCTGGCTCAAATCACTGGGGAGACACCCGAACTCTTTGAGGCTGCAAGGAAAACGATAGAACGCCGCCTGCAAAGCGGAGGGGGGCATACCGGCTGGAGCCGTGCATGGATTGTTAATTTTTATGCGCGTTTGCATAACGGCGAAGAGGCCTGGAACCATGTTCAGCAATTGCTGGCCAGATCTACACTTGATAATTTGTTCGATACACATCCTCCATTTCAGATTGATGGAAATTTTGGAGGAACAGCCGGAATTGCCGAAATGTTATTACAGTCCCATGGCGGAATAATTCATCTGTTACCGGCCCTGCCGGTGTCCTGGGCCGAAGGCAGTGTTAAAGGGCTGAAGGCCCGCGGAGGGTTTGAATGTGATATTTCCTGGAAAGATGGAAAACTCACAAAAGCGGCGATACGTAGTGAAAAAGGAGGTCAGGTAGATGTAAAATATGGTGGTGAGCAATTCCCGGTTGACATCCGGCCAGGTGGGGAGTTCGTTTATTGACTCACCCTCTGGCACGGTTCTCCCTCCATCCGCCGCAGCCTTGCATTGCCAACCATAGCTTTGCGGAGGTTGGGCGGAGGCGGGTAAACCGTGCCGCGGGGCTCATAAAGCTCACCACGAACCCTCGGGGCTCGGTTTAATTATTGCAATTCCTGTTTTATTTGGTAATTTAGTTCGCAAATTTGATTGATGGAAGCCAGCCTGTTCTCTCAATATATACTGCCCGTAACCCTTGGCCTGATAATGATAAACCTGGGATTGTCATTGCACCTGGAAGACTTCAGACTGATTTTTTCTGAACCTAAGGCACTTATAACAGGACTCTTATGCCAGATGGTGTTATTGCCCCTGCTGGCTTTTACTATTGCAGCATTAAGCAGTCTTCCTGATCCTATAAAAATAGGTATAGTATTAATATCTGTTTGTCCCGGAGGAGCTACTTCCAACCTTATTACCTACCTGCTGAAAGGAGATGTCGCTTTATCCATTTCACTCACTTCAATAAACAGTGTTCTTATACTATTCACCATTCCGGGATTCATTATGCTTGCCTCAAAACTTTTTATGAACCAGGAAGCCATTGTTTACCTGCCCTTTTTACCAACGATATTGAAAATATTCCTGATGATACTTCTACCTACTGCATTTGGTATATTGATAAGGTACAGGTTTCCTGTCCAGTCTCAGTCAGCAGAGAAGTATTTGAAATATATTACAACAATTTTACTTGCTGTGGTTTTCCTCTTTGTCATTTTAACCAGCCATAGTGAAAGTGAGCATCCAATCAAGCTTTACCTGAGAATTGCTCCTCTTGTTCTATTATTGAATATTCTGGGTATGATATCGGGATACTACTGCGGACGCTGGCTGAGATTCCATAAACCAAGATTAGTTACACTGTCAGTTGAAGTTGGAATACAAAACAGCGCACTTGCAATCACTATTGCGAGCAGCCCGGTTTTTCTTGATAACACTACTATGGCCGTTCCTGCAGTGATCTATGGTATGTTCACTTTCTTTAATGCTGTTTTTTTCGGTATGATAATAAATCGCTGGCATAATATCAGGGGGAAGATAAAATACTAGTTGCTGGTTCCTCGTTCCTCGTTCCTCGTTATCTGGGTACTAGGTACTGGGTAACTGGGTACTGGATAGCTGGCTTCTGCTTAAATGTTTAAATCCCGGTTCAACAACTTAACGATTCAACACTTCAACAAGCCCTCAACGCCTAAACATTAATACTCCTATACCTTCTCCAGAACCTGTAACTTGTAAGTGAGGTTAAAGTAAAGAACCTGTTAAATATCCGATATCTGAGCAGGAAATGAAACAGCCTGTATCCCAGGAATATAATAATTAGTCCACTCAGGAACATGAAAAGATATATCAGGAGCCGAAGGTGTTCAATATAGAAACTGTAAGGGATCACATTTAAGGATACAAATAGTTTTGTCAGAGCATGAGGTACTACTGAGATGGCCAGCCACCAGAGCAGGGCTGTATATCCATGTGCTGTTTCGATAGCTTTTTCAGGACAGTTATTCATGCACCTCATGCAGCTTTCACAGTTAAATGTCCAGAATGGCCTGTCATCTTTCCTTATTATTGCCTGAACCGGGCAGTTTTTATAACATAGTCCACAATCAGTGCATTTATAACTGGCGTAAAATGTCTTGGCCAGTCCAAAACGGCCATAGAAATAATAACCGATAGCTACAGGCATTATAGCAAGGTCAAGTGGGAGATCATATATACCTCTGTAAACAAATTTCCTGTTCAGGATTCTTTCAGAAAATCTGCCAGTGACCCTTTTACACCTTCTGTGAATCGACTCAACTACTTTCTTTCTCAGTCCCGGATGTAATGATATCCAGTTCGAAGGCATATCAAGAGGCCTGTAGCCCCTTACCCTGTATCCCTTTAATTTCATGATAATGGCAGGAAGAAAAAGGGCCAGGCCACTGAGTCCCGGAGTAAAAACCTTTGAAATCTTCATTCCTGCACGCGTATTCAGCAGGAATATATCACATTTGCCACGGGGAAATTTCCTTATGAACTTTATAACTGCAGGGGGAGCATTGAATCCGTGTGTTGGATAGCAGAAACCGATCAGAGTATTTTTTGGAAAAATATCCTTATCAGGAATTTTACATTTAGAGAGTTCAATTAATTCTGTCTCCATACCGGTCTTCCTGGCATACTCACTTATCCATTTTGATGCGCTCTGTGCATTTCCTGTGCCTGAGAACCAGTAGATCAGCAGTTTTTTATACTTCATTATTGAACTTTGACGATAGCTGATATAATTCTGATGTTAATTTAGTGAAATATATATAAATCGAGTATACAGGGCGATGAGTTATTTATAGTTTAGAGATTAAGAAGTTGGTAATTTCTTTCATAGTTGAAATAAGCTTTTACCCAGTACCCGGTACCCAACAACCAGTAACGAGCAACCAGTAACGAGAACCGAGCCCCGAAATATCGGGGCGAGCTCACGAGCGGCCAGTGATTGTGGCCAGCGGGAGCGAGTAAACCAGCACCCAGTAACCAGTAACTCATATTTTCCCTATCTTTGCGCCTTTACCTTACAGCGGTGAATATAACTGAAAATTTAACATACAGAAAGATCTTCATGTTCTGGGGACCCCTGGCCCTGACCTGGCTCATGATGGCTGCTGAGCAACCATTCCTGGTATCGGTGATAGCAAGGTTGCCTGAAGCCAAGTATAACCTTGCTGCTTTTGGAATTGCCTTTGCTTTTGCACTAATCATAGAAGCTCCTGTGATAATGCTGATGAGCGCTTCCACTGCACTTGTATCCGACAGGCATTCATACAGAAAGATGAAACGTTTTACAGATATACTGAACGTATCAGTTGTATTGGTGCAGCTTATTGTACTTATTCCCCCGGTCTTTAATTTTGTTGTGATGGATTTGATGGGTGTGCCTCAAAATGTTGCCCATCTTACTTATATCGCACTCATTTTACTCATTCTTTGGCCGCCAGCGATAGGATACAGGAGGTTTTACCAGGGGATATTGATAAGAAATAATCTTACACGCAGGGTCACATACGGCACCCTTGTCAGGCTTTTAATGATTGCACTGGCCGGTTTTGGATTATATCTGGCCGGGATAGAAGGGGCATATGTTGGTGCTGCAACACTATCTATCGCAGTTTTTGCAGAGGCAATTGCCTCCTGGCTAATGGCGAGGAAGACAGTGAGGAGGATCATTCACGAAGGTGATATGCCGGTTGAGAATACGCAGAGTCCCAACAATGGTGAAAGGATAGGATACAGGTTTATTGCCAGGTTCTATGCCCCCCTTGCCCTTACCTCTCTGCTTTCACTGGGAGTTAATCCATTTATCACCTTCTTTCTCGGGAGAAGCAGTATGGCTATTGAGTCGCTCGCTGTCCTTCCCGTGGTAAATGCATTGGTATTTATATTCAGAAGTATGGGATTGTCATATCAGGAGGTGCTTATAGCACTTGTTGGTGATCGTAAACAGAATTATCCTTCGCTTCGCAATTTTGCATTTATGCTGGGATCTGCAGTTACCTTTCTATTAGCGATTATTGCATTCACTCCGATTGCTAATTTCTGGTTTATAACTGTCTCTGGCCTGACAGCTGAACTTGCCGAACTTGCTTATACACCACTGAAGATAATGCTGGTACTGCCCGCTTTATCTGTTCTTCTTTCATTTCAAAGGTCAACTCTCGTTGTTGAAGGTACTACAAAACCTATATCTGTTGCCACCGGTATTGAGCTGTTAACTATAGTAGTATCACTGCTGATCTGTATTGCTTATTCTGATATGATTGGTGTAATTGCAGCTGCAATTGCTTATATTATCGGGAAAAGTTTGTCCAATATGTATCTGGCGCCCATACAATTAAGGACTGTCAGAAAATGGATGTCCTGATCCGCTCAACCACTCAACCACTCAACCACTAAACTACTCAACCACTCAACCACT
>JAFGLJ010000001.1 GCA_016928075.1 Bacteroidales bacterium
AAGAACTTTTTAACAATAAAAACTTAATAAATAATCTGTCCGATGAAAACCAATTATCATTATGGGATTCTTAACCGGACACTAGTGTAATAAAATATTTAAGTATGGTAAGAACACTAATAGTATTACTTTTTATTCAACTATTTATCTTAATTGGTTGTAAACCGAAATTAGGAGACCCCTTACATGGCTTGATTATTGGATCGAATGAGAAAGTTTGGAAAAATAAAGTAGATAGTAATATAATTAATTCAATATTCAAAGAATCTTCTTCAGATTGCCATTATGATACTTATATGATTATAGGGGAAGATACTATTGAAGTAAGTGTTGGTATAAATGACTATAGTCTATGTTTTGGCAAAATGCTGAAATATAAAATCTACATAGATTATGAAATGATACATGATACTATTCGAGGTCGTGTTTTGAGAAGGTATTCTTATCCAATAAAAGAGATTTATAAATCCTTTATCGATTTATATGGTTCTCCAACTTATACGAAAAGAATTCCTGAGCATATGAGATCTTTGTATCACTTTCGCTATGAGTATCGATTATTTTATCCCCATATGCATGCTCTTGAAACTGAAAATATACCTGAAGATTCGATAGATCATATTGATTGGTTTGTCTCTTTCTGGGAATTTCCTAATCAAATAATTGAATTCCTTGTTGGAGAAGAGTATACTCTTTATGACTCTATTCCACGTATTAGTAGATCGCAAATAACTTATCTATATCGAGACTATCAGAAGGAATTAGAAACCTTAAAGGACTCTGTAATCAATTCTTATGAGCCAAATGACTATCTGGAATTAACATTTAGTATGCCTGAAATAACTAGGAAAGGCTCATATGAAGGCCTTGACCGTACAGTTGTCTTTTATCTGAAATCCTTGAAAAGAGCGAAAGATGTAGATTATAGAACAATCAGTAGTATAAAGTTCGATATATTAATGTTAGATTCATTTGGTGAAGAAATATTCAGATCAGAAGATAATTCTGAAAGCTTTATCCGTGGAATTGAAGGAAATAAAATTTATAACTACACAACTTATAACAATAAAGGAATCGGTTACACTTTCACTTATGACTCTAATCATCCAGATGCACAAAAATTAGAAAGATTCTTAAGAGGTGGTTACTCCCCATGCATTGATTGGGAGATTACGGCAATTAAGTTCTCAGATGGTTTAATTATTTATCAGTAAAAGTTTCAGCATGGTTTCATCTTCCAATATTAATAAAGCCCCAATATTATTATATATCAGGGCTTTCATCGTTTTTGCTGGTTGACCCGCCAGGGCTCGAACCTGGACTCTTCTGAACCAAAATCAGACGTGTTGCCAGTTACACCACGGGTCAATCATACCTTATAAGGTGCTGCAAAAATAGTAATTTTTTAGTAAAGTCATTAAATGCCTATTCCAATTTACCGGATGGCTCGATAAGGCTTACCTTCTCCAAGCTCTGCTGATTATTATTAAACAGGTTTGGTTCTATTTCTTCGAAGAGGCTCGGCATGTCTTCATCAAACCGCTTCAGAATAGCATTCATTATTGTCTCCCTCAGGAAACGCGACTTATTTTTCACCCTGTACCGCTGGCAGTAAATATTTAAAGCCCGCATCTCACGGCTGTTAAACATCAGGGTAAGGCGAATGTTCCTTTTCAGTCTTTCCTCTTTTATCTTAAGTCGTCTCAATAGGGGCTTTAATGATACACCAGTATAAAATTATGATTTTAACGGCTTTATGTCACTTCAGATAAGAATACTTATTAACAAAAAGAAAGCAGCCGGATCTTAATGATCTGGCTGCCTGCTTATTATGTATTTATAACTTATAATATGCCCATGGCATTAAGGTCGTCGAAAGCTTCTTTCAGGCGTTCCACGAATGCCAGCTCTCCCTTCCTGAGCCATGCCCTGGGATCATAGAATTTCTTGTTCGGTTTATCCTCACCTTCAGGATTGCCGATCTGTGACTGGAGGTATTCTCTTTTTTCATCGGCATACTGTTTCACTCCATACCAGAAAGCCCACTGCATGTCGGTATCAATATTCATTTTTACCGCACCGTATTCTATAGCCTCCTTAATGAGGTGCTTCTCGGAGCCAGAACCACCATGGAAAACAAAATTCACAGGCTTATCTCCGGTGCCAAACTCTTTCTTTATATATTCCTGGCTGTTTTTAAGTATAATTGGCTTTAATTCAACGTTGCCCGGTTTGTATACTCCATGTATATTGCCAAATGCCGCTGCTATGGTGAAGTTCTTGCTTATTGCCGACAGTTCTCTGTATGCATAGGCCACCTCTTCAGGCTGGGTATAGAGACGTGAACTGGCTATACCTCCATGATCAACACCATCTTCTTCACCACCGGTCACTCCCAGTTCAATCTCAAGGGTCATACCAATCTTATCCATTCGTTCAAGATACTCCTTGCAGGTAGCAATATTTTCCTCTATGGGTTCTTCCGACAGGTCAAGCATATGTGAACTGAAAAGTGGCTTTTCATTCATTGCGTAAAACTCCTCTCCTGCATCCAGCAGGCCATCAATCCATGGAAGTAATTTCCTGGCAGCATGATCGGTGTGCAGGATAACCGGCACGCCATAATATTCAGCAACATTATGAACGTGAAGTGCACCTGATATGGCACCGGCAATGGCTCCCATCTGGTCATCTGAACTGAGACCTTTTCCTGCAAAGAAATGGGCACCACCGTTTGAGAATTGAATTATTACCGGTGAATTTACATCCCTGGCTGTTTCAAGGACTGCATTAACCGAGTTTGTGCCTATGACATTGACGGCAGGAAGGGCAAAATTATTATCATTGGCATAATCAAGCAATTTCTTTACATCATCACCAAACAGTACGCCGGGCTCAAGTTTTAATTTTTTTGTTGTCATAAATCTGATTTTTTCGTATGATATACAAATATACGTAATTGATAGTTTAATATTTACTTACAACGGGTCAAAATATACTTCTTAACAAATGAAAACGGAAAAATAATCATCTGATTAAGCATAATAATTATCTTAGTGGCTTGAATCGCAAACAATTTATATTTTGGAATGAGAAAAATTGCATTATTAATTATTATTATTACCGGTATCGGATTCAACCTTGCCGGCCAGGACAAGTACTGGACCCTTGAAGAATGCATAAATCATGCGGTTGAAAATAATATTATAATCAAGCAGCAGGAACTGCAAACGCGGTATCAGGAAAACACCCTGGAGCAATCAAAACTGGGACTTCTTCCTTCACTTAACGGGACAGCAACAAACAACTGGTCGTTTGGAAGGGCTTTGGATGAAACCACATACCAGTTCACTGAAGAGGAAAATGTCAGGTCAAATTCATTTTTCGCCAGTGCAGGACTAACATTATTTAACGGACTGCAGAATTACAATACCATAATAAGAAACAGGTATAATGTTGATGCCAGCTTCCAGGACCTGCAGAACATTAAAGACGATATTTCACTGAATGTTGCCCTGGCATACCTTCAGATCCTGCTTAACAAGGAACTGGTTACAGTTACCGAAAACCAGCTGCAGACGACAAGGGAACAGATTGAGAAAACACGTAAGATGGTTGAGGCAGGAAGCCTGCCACGTGGAAATCTGCTCGAAATACAGGCGCAGGCAGCCAGGGAAGAACTACAGCTTATCAATATGGAAAACCAGCTAGACCTGTCATATCTTAATATTGTTCAGCTTCTTGAACTGGATTCTGTTGCAGGCTTTGAGATAATAGTACCCGATATTGTCATCACCCAAACCGGTATAATAACGGAAAACGTTGTTGATATTTATAATACTGCAAGGCTATTAAGACCCGAAGTGAAAAGTGCTGAACTTAAACTTAAAAGTGCCGAGTACGACCTTAAGATTGCAAAGGGGGCCAGAAGTCCGCGCCTGAGCATGAACACCACTTTCAGCACAGGGTATTCTTCAATAAGGCAGAAAATTCTGGGTATTGATCCGCTGGAAGGTATACTGTACGGTGAATATCCTTTTGCAGACCAATTAAATGACAATATTAACTATGGCATTGGGCTCTCGCTTAACATACCGGTTTTTAACGGGTGGCAGGTCAATACCGGCATCAGTAATTCAAAAATAAATATCCAGAACAGCCAGTACAGCCTTGAGAACACCAGGAAACAATTATACAAGGATATACAACAGGCATATGCTGATGCACAGGCAAGCCTGAAATCATATATCGCAAGCCAGAAAGCCGTTGAGTCAATGCAGGAATCATTCAGGTACACTGAACAGAGATTCGATGTGGGAATGGTTACTCCTGTAGAGTACAACACAGCCAAGGCCCAGTTATTGAATGCCGAGTCGGAACTTGCACAGTCGAAGTACGAATATATTTTCAAGATCAAGGTTCTCGACTTCTATAAAGGTTTGCCACTCAAGCTCAATTGAATCAGGAAATAATTATGAATAATGAATAAACTTAACCCGGAATAAAATGAAATCGAATAATCTTTTAAAGATACTGGCCATAGTAGTGGTGTTGCTTTTTGTTTTTGCCATTATTGGTAGAAAACTGGGATGGTTCGGTAAAGAACTTATGGTAAAGGTGGCCGTTGAAAAAGCAGAGAAGCGCACCATTGTTGAAATGATCACGGCAAATGGAAAAATACAACCTGAAAAAGAAGTTAAGATAAGCCCGGATGTTTCAGGTGAAATCGTTCTGCTCAATGTAGAGGAAGGTGATTATGTTAACCAGGGAGACCTTTTGTTCAAGATCAAGCCTGACACATATATCTCTATGAGAGACCGGGCACAGGCAGCACTCGAATCGGCAAAAGCACGACTGGCACAGGCCAGGGCGCAGTTCATACAGTCAGAGCTGGCCTTTGAAAGAAGCAAACAGCTCTATGAAGAAGAAACAATATCACAATCTGAATATGAACAGGCAGAAGCTTCATACAAGGTGGCACAGGCCGAGGTTGAAGCAGCTGAATTCTCAGTCAAGAGCGCTGAAGCATCACTGAGAGAAGCGAATGAAGCACTGGTCAAAACCACCGTTTATGCCCCCATGTCAGGAACTATATCATCATTGCTGGTGGAACAGGGAGAAAGGGTTGTCGGAACAGAAATGATGACCGGCACCGAGGTCCTGAGAATAGCCGACCTCTCCAGGATGGAAGCCCAGGTGGAAGTGAATGAGAATGATATTATAAAAGTCAGTCTTAACGATACTGCATTAATAGATGTTGATGCATATCTCGATCACACTTTTAAGGGCGTGGTGACTGAAATTGCCAACTCGGCAAAAACGACGGGTGTGTCAGCCGACCAAGTGACTACTTTTGATGTTAAAATATTCATCCTGCCAGAGAGTTACAGCAACATGATGGATCAGAAAGGTAATAACCCTTTCAGGCCGGGAATGTCAACCACGGTTGATATACAAACCGAAACAAAGCATGATATAGTAACCGTGCCCATACAATCGGTAACAACGAGAATCGACTCAACAGAGGTAGCATCAACACTGGCGGATGAGGAGGAAAAGACTATTGTATTTGTATCAGACGGAACATATGCCCTGGCCAGGGAAGTTAAGACAGGTATACAGGATAATAATTTTATAGAAATATTATCAGGCATAGATGAAAATACCGAGGTGGTGAGTGCACCCTACAGTGCAATCAGTGACAAGCTCGCTGACAGTACACTTATTGAGATCCTTTCAAAGGATAAGTTGTTTGAAACAGAAAAATGATCAACGGTATGATTTTATGTATCGAGACGGCAACAAAAATCTGTTCTGTAGCATTATGCCATAATGGTGATCTTATAGTAAAAAAAGAAAGCTCTGAAGAAAAATCACATGCTGCATTACTCACAGTATTTATAGAAGATATCCTCAAGCGTGCAGGGATAAAGGCAGCCAGTCTTGATGCTGTGGCCGTGAGCAAAGGTCCCGGATCATATACGGGTTTAAGAATAGGAGTATCAGCAGCGAAGGGGATTGCCTATGCCGCTGAAATACCGCTTATAGCAGTACCCACTCCAGAGCTCATGTATCACGGTGTCAGGGCATCAGGTGAATATGACTATTACTGCCCCATGATCGATGCCAGGAGGATGGAAGTATACACCGCCGTTTACGATAATAAAGGGAATGAAATAAAAAGCATCAGCGCTGAAATAGTCAGAGAAAATACGTTCGATGACATCCTCAGCAGGGGCAGAGTACTTTTTTTTGGTGACGGTGCCGAAAAATGCAGCAAGATAGTTAACCATCCATCCGCCTTTTTTAATGAGTCATTTCGCATTTCATCTGAATATATGTGTAAACCCGCCCTTGAAGCTTTTAATAATAAGAATTTCGAAGATGTTGCATATTTCGAGCCTTTTTATCTTAAAGACTTCATAGCAACTATACCGAAAAGGAATATACTTGGCCGTGACAGACAATTATGAGCCTAATATTATCATTTCTTTAAGACTTAATTTCTTATTGGTATATTTGTAAAGGATTTTGAGTGTCATAAATAAATAAAGATCCTCATAATTCTTATTCATTCAGGTAACAATATTATATATATGGCAAATACTGCGGATTTCAGGAACGGGATGGTCATCGAATTTAACAATGACCTTTATACAATAGTACAATTTCAACATGTAAAACCAGGTAAGGGGGCAGCATTTGTAAGGACAAAATTAAAAAGTGTCATCAGCGGTAAGGTTATTGAGAACACATTCTCCTCAGGATCAAAAGTTAATGAAGCAAGGGTGGAAAGAAGGCCATACCAGTATCTTTATAAAGACGAGATGGAATTTGTTTTCATGCATACCCAGACCTTTGAACAAATAAATGTCAGCGAGCACCTGATAGAAAATTCTGATCTTCTCAAGGAAGGGCAGGAAGTGGAGGTTATAGTACACGCCGATACAGAAAATATTCTCTTTATTGAATTACCCCAGTTCGTGGTAATGGAGGTGACCTATACCGAACCCGGCGTTAAAGGCGATACTGCCACAAACACCCTTAAGCAGGCTACAATAGAAACAGGCAGTACCGTAATGGTGCCGCTATTTATCAGCACCGGTGAAAAGATCAAGGTTGATACAAGGGATAAATCCTATGTTGAAAGAGTAAAAGAATAAAATTTATCATGGCCCGTAAACTTTCCAGGAACAGACTGCAGATGTCCAGATATAAGCTGGATTCCCTCCTGGATATTACAAAGGCAATAAATGCGAACCTCATTCCTGAGGAATTACTCGGCAAGTATGAATCCATCCTCAGGGATGAGCTGAATATCGGTAAGATTTTCATTCTTTTCAAGGAAAAGAACAGGTGGATTTGCCTGCTTAATGCCGGCTTCCCGGTAAAAATGGAAGATACTATAGATCCCGAGACACAGCTCGCAGACATCAGGGAAACGAAAAAAGTATCAGTATCGGATGACTTCGGCATTCCCTGTGTTGATCTGATATTTCCGGTTTTCAATAATAATAAACCAATATCATATATATTTATAGGTGACATTGAAGAAGAAGGGGAAGGGATGAGCCCAGTGCTTAAACATCTTCACTTTATACAGACTATCTCCAACATTATAATTGTGGCAATTGAGAATATCAAGCTCTTCCAGGAGAGCCTCCGGCAGGAGTCCATCAAGAAAGAGCTTGAACTGGCAGCAAGGATGCAGACTATGCTGATTCCCGATAATGACTCTCTTCCACGTAACGATAAAATATATGTTTCAGGTTATTACCATCCTCACTTTGAAATCGGAGGCGATTATTACGATTGCATAAAGTTATCAGACAATATTACGGGATTATGCATAGCTGATGTATCTGGCAAGGGTATTTCAGCAGCCCTCCTCATGTCGAATTTCCAGGCAACCTTGAGGGCTCTTTTCTCTGCCGACATGGACCTGCAGATACTTATCAGGAAGTTAAATGAAACAGTTATAACGAATGCTTCCGGGGAGAAATTCATCACATTTTTTGTGGCCCGGTATAACCATGATACAAAAGAAATAGAGTATATCAATGCTGCACATAATGCCCCTGTCCTTTACGATACCAAAGATGGTACAATACAATACCTTATAGCCAAATGTGTAGGTATAGGAATGCTTGATAAAATGCCTCCCATAGAAAATACAATAATTACCTTAAAGCATCCTTCAAAGATTTTTTGCTTTACTGATGGCCTTTCAGAAATAAAAGATGATAATGGGAAAGACATAGGGACAAAGCCCATAGAGAGGCATATTGCCAACAAGGATACGGTAGATGAAAATATCAGTGCGCTGATCAGGGAACTGGGCATACCCGATGATAATCCCAATCTTTTTGATGATGTGTCAATTCTGGCTGCTAATTTTTATTAGAGGTACCTGAGAATTGTTTAATTGTTGAACTGTGTAATTGTTGAATCGGGATTTATGCATTTTACCAGTACCCAGATAAGGAGCAACGAGGACTCAGACTGCTACGATTACATAATAATTCTTTTTGCCCTTCTGGATCAATAAATACTTACCGTTGAGAAGGAATGAATCGTCTATCAATGCATCCGTGTCAGTTATCTTATCTTTATTAACTGAAAGACCCCCACCCTGGATCAGCCTCCTCATTTCCCCTTTCGAGGAGAAGATTTCTGTTTGAAGGGTGCAGAGGTCAACAATGCTGATCTTATTTTTCAATAATTCACTTTTAACGTTAAATGTTGGCACACCCTCAAAAACTGACAGGAATGTTTGTTCATTCATCCTGTGCAATGTTTCAGTGGTTCCCTTGCCAAACAATATTTCAGAGGCTTCAATTGCAGCATCAAGATCTTCTTTTGAATGCACCATTGTCGTCATCTCGGCAGCTAGCCTTTTTTGTAATAACCTCATATGAGGTTCTTTGCCATGCGCATCTGTCAGCACATCAATTTCTTCCCTGCCAAGCACTGTAAATATTTTTATATACCTGGCGGCATCCTCATCCGAGACATTAAGCCAGAACTGGTAGAATTCATATGGTGAAGTTTTGCGGGGGTCGAGCCACACATTGCCTGATTCGGTTTTACCAAACTTTGTTCCGTCAGACTTTGTTATCAGGGGGCAGGTTAATGCAAAAGCTTCTCCCCCTTCTTTCCTCCTTATAAGTTCTGTTCCGGTAACTATATTCCCCCACTGGTCGGATCCTCCCATCTGCAACTTACATCCATATTCCCTGTAAAGGTTGAGGAAATCATATCCCTGCACCAGCTGGTATGAAAATTCAGTAAACGACATCCCATGTTTTGAGTCACTGCCCAGTCTTTTTTTCACGGAGTCTTTTGACATCATGTAATTTATGGTTATATGCTTTCCTATGTCTCTTATAAAACCCAGGAATGTATAATCCTTCATCCAGTCGTAATTGTTAACCATTATCGCCCTGTTGGGAATATCCGATTCGAAATCGAGAAATTTGGAAAGCTGCTTTTTCAGAACTTCCTGGTTTTTCCTCAACGTTTCTTCACTCATCAGGCTGCGCTCCTGGTTTTTACCCGAAGGGTCACCTATCATCCCTGTGGCTCCTCCTACAAGTGCTATAGGAGTATTACCTGCCCTTTGAAAATGTTTGAGCAGCATTACCTGTACAAGGTGTCCTATATGCAGGGAGTCAGCTGAAGGATCAAACCCGATATATCCTGCTATCTTTTCATTTTTCAGGTATTCTTCAGTACCGGGAGTGATATCATGTATCATTCCCCTCCAGCGGAGTTCATCAACAAAGTTCATATACAGCTAGCTTGTTTATCGAATGGACAAAGATAATAAAATATTGTTGAGAATGAATTGAGAATGAGTTGGGAATGAGTTTATAGAGCAGTTTTGTTCTTCCTCCCTTCTTCGCGCTTCTGCCTCAGGTTATCAAAGCTCTTGCTCAAATCGCCTCCCTCGATTATGGGAAAAAGAAGGGGTGCAAAATCGGCTATGGGATTATACAGCTTCGACTCTGCAATTTTTTCTTCCGGGAGGAATTTTGCTTTCTGGTTGATTGTGTTCAGAAAAACGAAAACTATGCTCAATATCAGGACTGTCTTCAAAACGGCAAAGATCATTCCCAGTATGCGAACAGCAAATCCCAGTGCAACAGCTTTCATCAGTTTATCCATTGCCCGTGCCAGGAAATGAATCAATACCACTATTACTATAAAAGTAATTATAAAAGCAACCAGCCCGAGGTATTGCCCTTGCATATCGAAATATTCCACCAGCTTGTTCTGTGTGAACCAGGAAAACCTTATGGATCCCCATATTCCCAGCACGAGCGCGGCAATAGATGCTATCTCAATAAACAATCCGTTTTTGAATCCTCTGAACAGGGCCCAGGCAATGAATGCGAGGATAATGATGTCGATGTAATTCATGTCAAAGCTGCTTGGTACTTCAAAAATAATTATTTCTTAATTGAAGCTATTTCTCTGACTGCCTCAATTGCTGATTTAATATGTTCTTCAGTATTGAAAGGCCCAATACTGAACCTCACCGATCCATGTATCTTATCCGTACCAAGTTGCTCATGTACGAGAGGTGCACAATGCAAGCCTGTCCTGCATGCAATTTCATAATCAACATCCAGCATGGTGCCAACATCACCTGCCTCAAAACCCTGTACATTAAAACAAACAACGGGATTGCGATTCTCGTATCCATCCTGGCAGTATAAGACCACATCTTCTATTTCAGACAAACCATCACGCAGCAACCTGTACAGTGCCATTTCTTTATTATGAAGGTTTTGCATTCCCTGTTCTTTCACCCATTCAACACCTGCTTTCAGTCCAGCCACTCCTACGAGGTTCAGGGTACCGGTTTCAAGCCTGTATGGATATTCAAACAGATGTGTCTTTACAGCTGACCTCACTCCCGTGCCCCCGTATCTGGTATGTTTTGGATCCACACCCTCTCTTACATATGAACCCCCAATGCCTGTAGGCCCCAGGAGGCATTTATGCCCGGTAAATGCAAAAGCATCAATCCCCATATCCTCTATGTCAACAGGCACTGCACCTGCGCTCTGGCTGCCGTCGACTATGAATAGTAACCCCTCCTTCTTACATAACTGTCCTATTTCTTTCACTGGCTGAATGGTGCCAAGTACATTCGAACAATGATTAACAACAACAGCAGTGGTATTTTTCCTAATTGCATTTTTAATATCATCAGGGTCAATATACCCGTTTTCATCAAAAGGTATATAAGTAAGTTCGGCAATCCTATCAATCATCATATGGTATAATGGTCTCAGAACCGAATTATGTTCAAGATTTGTAGTTATGACATGATCACCCTTGTTAATTAGTCCACACAGGAGAATATTAAGCGAGTCAGTAGCATTATAACTGAATGTGAGCCTGTTAGGGTCATTGCCGTTAAACAATTCGGTCAATAATTTACGGGTATTGAAAACCACCTCTCCTGTAGCAATGGCTGCATCAAAACCTGACCTTCCCGGATTGACTCCATGTTCCCTGTAGAAATTACACATGAAATCATAAACAACATCAGGTTTGGGGAAACTTGTTGCTGAATTATCAAGGTAGATTAATTTACTCATCTGTATAAGGTTTTATTGGGTATATATTTTCAGAACACTACTTCACTTTTATAATATCAATGCATCAGCAACAACTTCTGCCAGGGTTTTTATTTTCACGTTCATCTTGTATACCTGGTTAAGCTGCATTAACTGATCGACGCAATTATGACAGGGTGTTACCACAATAATGGCTCCCGTATTTTTTATTTGTTTCACCTTTAATTCACCGGCCTTCAGCCTGCGGTCGCCATACTCGCTCATTGCCAGCTGCCCTCCACCGCCACCACAGCAATAATTATCATACCCGTAAGGATTCATTTCCACAAAATCGCTTACCGCATTTTCAAGTATAAACCGTTGTTCTTCAAATATCCCCCCACTGCGCACAAGATTGCACGGATCATGCAAGGTAACACGCTCTTTATTAAGAGATTTGTCCAGCCTTATCCTGCCTTCCTTCAAATAACGGCTGATAAGCTCAACTGATGTGATGGTTTCAAACGAATAGCTGCTTTGAAGGTAATTGGGCCCTTCCCATCTGAAAGACCGGGAGCCATGACCACATTCAGCAAGCACACAGGTTCTTGCGTTTAATTCATACATTACATCACGCAAACGCCTTGCAATCTCCCTGGCTTCATTTAGATTACCTGAATAATATGCATAATTGGTAACGTCGTACATTTTTGTGGATAATGTCCAGCTTTCACCTGCCGCATAAAATATTTTAGCCATTGCTGAAATTGAAAGAGGAAAGAATTTCGGCTCGCGGGGGTTGAGGGTATACAGTATACTTACGTTTGATTTATTAACAGGTATTGCAGCCGAAGAGTCACCAACGTCATCCTGCAGGTCTTCCTCCAGCCATTCAAGGGTATCAATTAGTTCATCAACAGGTATCCCCATATTATTCCCGGTTCTGATAGCTGCATCAACTGTCGACTGTAAAGTTGAAGGGACCTTCCCCATCTCGGCCAACATTGCCCTGCCAACTCTTACAAGGTATGATATGTCCACTCCAACTGAACAGTGTGCAGTGCATCTTCCGCACATTGTACATGACCCATACAGAAGATCCACCATTTCCATGACAGTAACTTCATCAAGTTCACGTGCTTTTACCAGGCCCGGCACCAACTTCCCTGTAATTGTATTATAGCGCCTGTATACTGAAGATACAAGATCAACCTTCCGTGCCGGAATATATCTTTCCTCACCGGTTGACAGGTAGAATATGCAACTTTCAGCACACAGTCCACATCTTACGCAGCTGTTCAGGTGGACCTGCAATTTACCGTCTCCCCTGCTGAGGATAGAAAGCGCTTTTTCTTTATTATCGTTAATCACCATAAGCAACTAATATTTTTTTGAAGGCGGCCAGGATCCTCTCCATCCATAAAAGTAACCCAGCTGGTATCTTGCTGCGAAAAAATATACCAGGTGCCGTAGTTTCCCCACAGGTATATATAAAAGCAATATTGCAGCTGCAATATAATATACTGATTGATAAATAAGTCCTGTCAATAAAAATGCTGTTATAAACTGGAATAAGGTTACCATGATATTTGAAATATAATCATCAGGGCATGAAAGTTTGCGCAGTCTCCTTACAACAATCCGCTTGATCAATATTCCTGTACCCGATATAGCTGAAAGTATTAATATAAAAGCAAAGATGTACGTCAGCACCACCGGGAACCTTATCACTGTCAACTGCAGGAGAAAAACAATAATTGTCAGGAATGTTCCGATATGGTAGAACATACCTGCACTATATGTTGGAAGGTGAAGGTATGCTGATTCTTTCTTTAATGGGCTCATCGCCCCGGTAAACGAATATTTTATTGCAGCACCGGTATTGCCCAGTTTATGAGAGAAATCTTTCGGGGCACCATATCTTACGAGGCGAAAAAAATGGTATAAACAGGAGAGCAGGCAAATCGCCAGGGCCCCCAGGCTAATAAGAATATACCATTGCATATTACAATTTTATTTAAACACAACCATCCGGTTTTGGCAGACCCGCAACACGGCATGCTCCCCGTGCAGGTCCCAGGGGAAACAGGTCATACACCTCACGCAGTTTCACACCCGCTTCCTTACACAGTACCCTCACCATAGGTGCCATACCTTTATCCTCATAGTGCTTCCTGATAACCCTGATTATTGCCCAGTGCTTATCATTCAGCGTTTCTATTCCATCACTTTTTGCTATCAGCTCTGCCACATCCTCATCCCATATCTCGGGCTGCTGGAGAAAACCATCTCCATCAACTTCAAATACCCTTCCTTCAATTTCAAGTGTAGCCATAATTCAAATAATTATTTACTATATATTTTCGGTATCAAAACGATCTATTACCTCATCAATCGTCATTTCAGAATCCGGTAAAACAAAATCAGGACAAAAGTTTAATTCTTCTTTTGCCCTGAATCTCATGCATCCTGACCATGAACCGGCCTTACAACAACAATAATTGTTTATGTAATACCTGTATATGTCCTCATTCAAAGACAACTCCTTATTGACTAAAGTACATTCTTTATAGTTAGGACAAATGTTAGATGTCATAATTTTTAAAACCTGAAAAATAATATTTTTTTTACGATGATAAAACCTGATATAGAACATAAGTCATTTATTGATAGTTTCCTTCCCCGGGAAGTCTGTAAATATTTTAAATACTACAATATATAGCAGGAAATAGAATTATTAGACTATCTTTGCACCCCAATTTACATTTATGAACATATTTAAAGAAACAGGTCTTAATAATGAATTATTAAGGGCTGTCACCAGACTGGGTTTTGAAAAGCCTACTCCCATCCAGGAAAAAATAATACCGGTAATACTGAACTCATCCAGGGACATAATAGGCCTGGCACAGACAGGTACGGGAAAAACGGCAGGCTTTGGCCTTCCACTTATTCAAAATATAAACATTGATGACAGATCAGTTCAGTCATTGATATTATGCCCTACCCGTGAGCTTTGCATGCAAATTACAGAAGACATAAACAGTTTTGCAAGCTTCACCGGCGGATTATCTGTGCTGGCAGTATACGGAGGTGCAAATATTACACCCCAGATACAATCCCTTAAAAAGGGGGCACATATTGTTGTTGGGACACCCGGAAGGACACTTGACCTTATAAGAAGGAATGTTTTAAAAATTAACTATATCTCATGGCTTATACTTGATGAAGCAGATGAAATGTTGAATATGGGTTTTCAGGAAGATCTTAATGCTATTCTTGAATCCACACCGGCTGAAAAACAGACACTACTTTTTTCAGCTACCATGCCGGATGATGTCAGGCGCATTGCTGAAAAATACATGAATAAGCCTCTTGAAATTACAGTCGGAAAAAAGAATGCAGGTGCAGAAAATGTTGAACACCATTATTATGTTGTTAAAGCTGCCGATCGTTACGCTGCCCTGAAAAGAATTGCTGATATCAATCCCAAAATTTATGGTATTGTATTCTGCAGGACGAGGAATGAGACTAAAGATGTTGCTGACAAACTGATACAGGACGGGTATAATGCAGATGCCCTGCACGGCGAGCTGTCACAGTCACAGCGCGATCATGTCATGCATCGTTTCCGCAATAAAACACTGCAATTGCTGATCGCCACCGATGTGGCAGCCAGGGGAATAGATATTAACGAACTTACACATATAATAAACTATAATCTCCCCGATGATCCCGAAGTTTACCTGCACAGGAGCGGACGGACAGGCCGGGCGGGAAAGTCAGGTATATCAATAAGTATAACCCATTCACGCGAAGGGAGACGCATAAAGGAGCTGGAGAAGATGATAGGTAAAAAATTCATTCATAAGATGATACCCGGAGGCAGGGAAATATGTGAAAAACGCCTTTTTAACCTTATTGATAAGGTGGAAAACGTTGAAGTGGATGAATCCAAAATAGAGTCGTTCATGCCCGATATCTACAAAAAACTTGAATGGCTCGAAAGGGAAGAACTGATCAAACATTTTGTATCGGTTGAGTTTAACCGCTTTCTTGAGTATTACAAAAATGCGCCCGATCTGAATATTACACCTGATAAAGGTATTGATAAGAAGAAGAAACTCAACGGGAAAAAAAATTATACCAATATTTACATAAATATCGGGTCGAAAAGAGGAATGAATCCTTCGAACCTTATTTCGCTGGTAAATGAAGCCATGAGAAAAAGGGACATTGCAATCGGGAAAATTGATGTACAGCGCAATTTTTCATTTTTCGAGATCGACCGCGACTATGATCAAAAACTGTTGAATGCATTTGACAGTTCAATTTATGAAGATCAGCCTGTGGTTGTGGAGATAAAGAACGGTAAACAAAAAAATTACGGAGGCAGTCAGAATATTGCTGCCCCCGGTTATGGGAATTACCATTCAAAATCAAAAAGCAGGAAAAGAACAAAATGGTAGAGACAACCAAATTAGGTGTCTTGAAGATTATTTCATCAGCTCATATCCGTCTTTCTTGCCCTTTTCCATCTGGGAGATTCCTTCTTTCATCCAGTAAGGCATAGGTTCATCCTTAAGGTAATGATCAAAAAACTGCATTTTTCTTATTGACAGGTCTTTCCTGTTCGGTGTCTCCCTGAGGTTATGCTCTTCGCCATTATAGGTAAGCATCCATGCGGGTTTTTCCAGCCTTCGCAGTGCCACAAAAAATTCGATGCCCTGGTACCAGGGAACAGCACCGTCATCGTCATTATGCATTATAAGCACAGGTGTATTTATCTTGGGGACAAAGAATATCGGTGAATTCTCAATATAATGTATAGGTTTTTCCCATAATGTTCCTCCAATACGGCTCTGTGTCTGTTCATACTGGAACATCCTGCTCATCCCTGAACCCCAGCGTATACCACCATAGGCACTGGTCATATTGCTTACAGGTGCTCCCGAAAAGGCACAGGCAAACAAATCGGTCTGGGTTATAAGGTAAGCTATCTGGTAGCCGCCCCAGCTCTGTCCGTCGAGTCCGAGTTTTGTCCTGTCAATAAAATCATATCTCTCCAGCATTGCGTAAGTACCGCTGACAACAGCATTATAACAGCTCTGACCCGGGTATCCTATAACGTATGGTATATCCGGTACAAAAACCAAATAACCGTTACTGACAGCGTAAGTCCTGTTGATTGTGGAAGCACTGGGCGAAGGAGTATAATGCCTGTACAGGCCATCAGAACTGAGTTCATAGAAATATACTATCATAGGGTATTTTTTCGAAGGATCAAAATTCTCAGGCTTATATAATATCCCCTGTAATTTCTGTCCATCAAATGAATTCCATTCAACCAGTTCCGAAGTACCCCATATATATTCATCCTGCTGGGGATTGGTTTCTGATATTTTCGCCGGTTCTTCAAATGACAGGTCACTGACATATAAATCGGGATATTGCTCGAAGGTCTCCCTCTGGAAAATCATAACATCACTGTCTTCTGCTTTTATGAAAGACCTGAAGGAATAAGGCTCCATAATTATCGTCTCAGGGTTATCAGTCCTGTTTATCCTGGTTTTGAATAAACCATTATCCTTATTCTTTTCATTAAAGGCAGTCAGGTAAATTGTTTCTCTGGCCTCAAGGTACTCCTTATCATCATTACTCCTTCCAAAGCCCCGGTACCCACCTCGTGCAGTAAGGTCGGTGTACCTGAAGAAAGTGTTATTTTTTCTGCCGTATCCATTAGTTATCATCACGGGTGCTTCCTCTCCGCCAACATCAAATTTCCAGATATCAAAACGGTCATATATGAGAACATACTTTTCGCCCTCAATCCATTTATCCACAACGCCATAAGGTCTTGGCTCGCTGGGAGTGTCATTCAACTCATTATAAAATGTCACATCGAGATCCGCTGTTAGGTCAATAACTTCGCCTCCTTCCGTCTTACGTGATTTCCAGCTCTTACTTTTAATGCACCAGAACAGCATATTTTCCCCGGAAGGCGAAAATTCAACAGATGATGGTGCCCTTTCAAGGATGAGTTTGCTTTCACCTGTATTTATATCGATCAGATAATAGTCCGTGTATCTGTTGGCATCCCATGAAGTAAGCTTGCGGTATTTCAGGCTTGATTCTCCTATTACGCGGTCACCATCTCTCTTTAAAAAGAACCTGACACCTGGTATATCCTCTGTTGCCAGCTGGACCATTTGCCCGGCATCAATATGGTAAACTGCCTCGTATGACCTGTTCTTTTCTGATTGTAACTGTTCTTTTTGTTGTGGTTGCAGGAGTGGATCATGCCAGCTCCAGATATCAAGTTCATATTTTTCATCGGCCAGCAGTGTATCTTCGGGTTCTTCAACTGGTTTTTCCGCTGTTCCGAAAAATAATCTATCCCCTGAATCCGAAAATGAAAGCCTTCCGTTTTCACTCACTGACCAGCCTTCGGGCATTCCCGGGGTTTCAATATCCGCAATTTTGCTACATCCTGTTCCATCCCACAGGTAGAGATCATATACCTTCACTTCAGAGGTGTCGGATGTATAAATGAAGGCCATCTTGCTCCCGTCTTTATAAGGGGTCAGGCTCTTCAGTTTGCCATCTCCATTGAATATTTCTTTACTCTCTTCCAAACCTGTATCAAAAACAGATACTGTATAGTTCTCGACTTTGCTGGTATCAGTCTTTACCTGTACGTAAGCAACCGTTGTTCCGTTTCCGTCAATTACATATTCGACAACGTCATTAAAACTATGCTCTGTTCCCTTTACAGGATTCAGAATAACCAGCTCAGTGCCTTCCACACCGTTATTCCTTCCTCCGCGACGGCCTCGGTCAGGAGCCTCCTGCTCTTCTTTTTCTTCCTCTTCCGCCTTTTCCTCATCCTTTTCTTTCTTTTCAGGCAAAGGTTTTTCCTTCAGGTATGCCATCCAGCCACCTTCATCCTCGGGCAGTTTAAAAGATTTCACCCTTTCAATCAACGTTACGTCCTCTTCTCCGAGTACTTTGATCCCCATGTCATTCTTGGGCATCTCATCGGGTTTTTTCTTATCCTTCTTTGCCTGACGTGTCTCGCTGTATTCCGGTTTTATAAGAAATACATAATAATCGTTTCCCGGGGAGAAGGAAGCACCGTAACCCCTCACGAAAGATTCATTCTCAGCATTCTTACTGTCGTACAGGTACAAAATACCATCACCCTGCTGTGGATTTATCTCGTAACTTATATAGGATCCGTCATCAGTGATCATGGTGCTGCTTAAGTTTTTCCAGTCATCATAAACCGAATGATCAAGTGGTTTCTTTTGTCCTGCCAGTAAAGCCGGCAGTAATACAAATAGTACAAATAGGGTTCTTTTCATAACTGCAGTATTAGTTTATTTATGAACAAACATATTAAAAGTAATTATGATGGAAAGTTTTTCTTATATGTTCTACAAACAATTATACAAAAACAAATGCACCTATTCATGGAAATTTTAGTATATTACTAAGTGCTAAAGTTCAATGAATGACACGATTGCTCAACATATCGCTTCATTTCGATTACTGGCCCCTTCTTGTTATCATCGCCCTGGCCTGGATTGTGCCTATGTCAATCTCCCTGCTCAGGCTAAGGCGAATACCTTCGGTTGTACTTGAAATCATCCTGGGTTATTTCGCAGGCAGATATCTTCTCGTCTATGCCGATGACCTCAGCATTAAAATACTTGAGTTCCTTGCCCTGACCGGATTTATCTTTCTTATGTTCCTGAGCGGGTTGGAGATAAATATGGATCACATAATAGGATCTTTCCCAAGGAGAAAACCTAATCTTAGAAGCATCCAGAGAAATCCTCTTTTAATGGCCACCCTTTATTTCATCCTGTGCCTGCTTATATCATATGCTGGCTCAGAGAGTCTGGGTTCCCTGATCGGTATAGGCAATACGTGGTATTTTGCCCTGATTATGGTAACTACATCGGTCGGTATAATTCTGCCCGTTTTGAAAAGCAGGGGTGAAACATCAGGTTCGTACGGACAAATGCTCATCACCTCTGCTGCAATAGCTGATATTCTGAGTATAATCCTTTTCACTTTTACAGCTTATGTCCTTAAGAATGGGTTCAAGATTGAAATATTATTCATACTTCTCATTTTCGCATTGTTTTATTTGATGTACTGGATCGGAAATCGCTTCAGGCATTTAATTCTTTTCAAAAAAATATCATTTCAATTCTCACATGCTGCATCACAGCTAAGTATAAGGGGAACTGCTTTTCTGGTATTTATTTTTGTTGTGATAAGTCAGTTTATCAGCACTGAAGTAATCCTTCTGGGAGCTTTCCTGAGCGGAATACTGTTGTCAACCTTCCTTCATAAAGAACGTTCCCTGCTTCTGGTGAAGCTTGATGGAATGGGATATGGATTCTTTATCCCGATCTTTTTTATAATGGTTGGAGTCAAATTCGATCCTTATGCACTCAGGGAATTTGAAGCTTCTCTTTTTCCAATCCTGGTCATACTTTTAATATTAATGTATGCTCTCAAAATATTCCCGGCACTGATATGGACACGGCAATTTGGGATGAGAAAATCCCTGTCAGGGGGTGTATTGCTTTCTACAAGGCTGAGCCTGATTATTGCCGCATCTGCGATAGGTCTTGAACTTGGAGTTATCAGCTCCGGCATTAATTCCATATTTATCATTATGGCTATTATCACCTGTATTATCTCACCACTTCTTTATAATCTTCTAAACACCAGTGTGGAAACGCCTCCCGACAGGACAATAATCGTTGGTGGCAGCAGCAAAGGGGTTCTGCTCGCCAGGCGTCTTAATATGCATGAAAAGGTTTCGGTGATAATAGAAAATGATAAGAAAAGATATAAAGACCTCCTTTCAAAAGGATTCAAAACCTTGCTTTCAGACGGACTTGATCCCGGCACGTATAAAAGCGTTAATATTGACCCTTCTAACTGGATATTCGTTGATGCAGGTTCGGAGGATACCAACATCAGAATATGCAATATGCTAAGGAAAGAATTAAAGCATGAGAGAATAATTTCAGTGGCTAATTATCTCGGCCTGGAAAGGAAGTTCAAAGAGCTTGATATTGTTACAGTTGACACAACAAGGGTTATTGCCACCACTGTTGAAAATCTTATTGTCCGACCCACAACATATCATACTCTGGTTGATAGCTTCGAAAATTTCACCATTGAAGAAATAATGATAACAAAACCTGAACTGGATGGGCAGCAGTTAAAGAATATATTATTCCATAAAGATGCAATATTAATAATGGTGAAAAGGGACAATGAGCTATTTGTCCCAAAGGGTGAAACCTGCCTCAGGAAAGGTGACATTCTTAATATTCTGGGTACCAGAACAGCCCTTGAAATTGCCAGGCAGACCTTTTCTGTTTAGGAAATAAGACTATCAACTTTATTCTTTCCCGGCTTTGTTAAAGAAGTAATACGCAATGCATAATGACAGTTCTTATCTATCTTGTTACAACCTTTTAACAATTTTAGCGTCACTCAGGTGAAAACTTATGGATAACACCGGCGATCATACAGCACAAATAATCGAAAAGTGTATCGAAGGCGATATTAAAGCCCAGTTTATACTTTATAAAATGTACTCGAAAGCGATGTATAATATTGCCATAAGGATATTGAATAATAAGATGGATACTGAAGATATTTTACAGGAATCGTTCATTACGGCTTTCGGAGGGCTGGGTGAGCTGAATAATGAAAAAGCACTTGGCAGCTGGCTGAAAAGAATAGTTATTAATAACTGCATCACTCATATAAGAAATAACAGGGTAATTTATGAGGATATAGAAGATTACAAATTTGATAACGAGGATGAACATCCTGAGATTGACGACTCTATTGATCCAACAATCGTCCATAAGGCGATCAAAGAACTACCTGACGGCTGCAGGACAGTGCTGGTACTGCATGCCCTGGAAAACTACAAGCACAGGGAGATAGCTGAAATGCTGGAAATAAGTGAATCAACCAGCAAAACACAATACAGGAGAGCCCTGATGTTGCTGAATAATATGCTGAAACATAAAATATATGTCAACTGATCTGGAAAAATATCTGAAAGAGAACAGGAAGAAACTCGATGTTGAATCCCCCGATGATGAGTCAATATGGGAAGGTATTCACAGTGGTATGCAGAATAATAAGCACGGAAGTGAGAAACCACCCGGGAAAATCATACTCATGCGTTTAAGGAATATTGCCGCCATAGTATTTATCGCTTTGCTCGCCGGTTATGTTATCAGTGATATTATAGGTGATATATCTCTTAACAGGAAAATAACCCTTGCCAGCATCGATAGTGAACTTGGCCAGAAAGAAAAGGATTATAAAGAACTAATCAGGTATAAAAAACAGGAAATAGGTTCATTTGATGATATTGATAATGTGATTGTGAATGAACTGGTAGAAGAACTTAACAGGCTTGATACCATATACAATAATGTTATGGATGACCTCAACAGAAACGGTTATAATGAAAAGATAGTAAATATAATATTTGATACTTATGAGAAGAAAATGAGGATCCTCGAATTAATTATCATGGAAAACAATAAAACTCAAAAATATGAAAACGAAGAAAAAATTGCTCTTTAGTCTGAGCCTGTGCCTGCTGGTCATTCTGGGGCTGAAGACTGCAGGTGGACAGGAGATTGATAAGACATATAAGTGGAATTATAAAGTAAATCCCGATACATGGGTGGTCCTAGGCAATTATGATTCCGATATGGAAATACATACCTGGGATAAGCCTGAAATTGAATTTCACATGATAATACAGGCCGAGTTCAGAAGCCAGGATGATGCATCTGATGTTGACGCATACCTCAGGGATCTTGAATTTACCAGTATTGCCGGGAGAACAGAGATAAACTCGAAGTTCTGGAAAAGCAGGGCTAATATTATGGGATTCTCGACAATGGTTCTTGAGGGATTAAATACTTTCAGATACAAAAAATTCGAGATGGAATGTATTGCCTGGATACCCAGGAATGCCAGCCTTGAACTGAATACCAAGTATTCGGAAATTAATATGGAGAATATTGGTGGTGATTTGAAGCTCGACTCGTATGATGATGAAGTCTTTGCAGGTACCGTTGGAGGTAACAGCTCAATCATCGCAAAGTACAGCGAGATGACTTTCACAGACATGAAAAATATTGATGCCGACTTATACAGTTGTGAACTGTCTACCGGCAATGTAGGTGATATAAAAATCATTACCAAGTACTCCGGTATTAAATCAGGAAACGTTGGAATAGTGGATATTGACAGCTATGAGGATGAATTTGTCCTGGAGAATTGCAGCGACATCAAATATACAGCCAAATACAGTGATTTTACAACCGGGAAGGCCGGCAAACTCGTTGCCGACAATTATGAATGCGAATTTTCTGCTGACAGAATAACCGATGCAAGGATAGAAGCAAAATATTCCGAGTTTGATATTGCCAGCGCCGGTACCATTTACATAACCTCATCTTATGAAGATAATCTGACCGCTGAAAAGATCAGCTCACTGAGTATTGATGAAACGAAATACGGTGATTTTGAAATAGAAGAAATTGAAAAAAATCTTACTGTAAAGAGTGCTTATGAAGATGATTTCTCTGTTGACAGGCTGGGTGGCGGACTGGAAAAATTGCAGATTGATGGTAAATACCTGAATATTGACCTGGGTATTGCCTTTAATTTCGACTGCAGGCTTAAAGCTACAATCAAATATCCGGAACTGGAT
Source organism: Bacteroidales bacterium (assembly GCA_016928075.1). Classification (GTDB taxonomy): domain Bacteria; phylum Bacteroidota; class Bacteroidia; order Bacteroidales; family VadinHA17; genus UBA9300. The sequence goes on from JAFGLJ010000001.1 coordinate 23,353, forward strand.
TTTGACGATGATATTTTTAAAACAAAGTTGCACATCAAAGAGGGCAGCGATCTTGAATATGAAGGAATAAAAGGGACAGAAAGAGCAGGAATGCCTGAGCTTATTATAAGCGGCTACGAGGTGAATCTGACAGTTTCGGAATACTAGAAACTGTTTAAGTGTTGAACTGTTTAGCTGTTAAATCGTTGAACTGGGTTTGTTGAAATGCTAATACCCGATTCAACGATTACACGGTTCAACAATTCAACACATAAGCATATACCCTTTCCCTTTCAGGGTTTTTATTTCTACTGACCGGTCTTCAGAAAGATACTTTCTCAACTTCCGGACATATACATCCAGGTTACGCGAATTAAAAAAGGAATCGTCGCCCCAGACGGTCATTAACATTTCTTTTCTGTCAACAACACTGTTTTTATTGGCTGCAAGGATAGATAATATTTCTGTGTCACGGTTTGACAGTTTTATTTTACGGGGTCCGGAATGCAATTCATACTTCCACGGATAAAAAGTGTAAATTCCAAGATTTATTTTCAGACTGTCAGTCTTTTTATCTTTTTTTCCGTTTACTATCTGTAGCTGGTTCTCAATACGTGCAATAAGCTCCTCCAGGCTAAAAGGTTTTTTTATATAGTCGGTTCCACCTGAATTAAACCCTTTAAGCACGTCTCTTGTTTCACTCTTTGCCGTCAAAAAGATAATTGGCATTTCAGGATGCAGCCCCTTGATATGGCTGGCAATGGTATACCCATCAGCCGAGGGAAGCATAATATCAACAATACAAATATCAGGGGTGTATTCTTTAAGCAGTTGCATCATACTTCCACCATCCTTTAGCCAGTAGACATTGTAACCTTCATTCTCCAGGGTATCCCTGACTATTTTACCGAGGAATTCCTCATCTTCAATATATAGTACCCGCGTTTTCAATCCTGTTTAAACGGTATTTTTATTGTAAATGTGCAACCGGTTGCATTATTTTTTACACTAATGCTCCCCTGATGCATTTTCACAACAAGGTGTGCAAAACTTAATCCCAGTCCATATCCCTTAACATTATGCAGGTCGCGATCAGGCACCCTGAAAAATTTTTCAAACACCTTTTGCCTGTATTCTTCAGGTATACCAGGGCCATTATCAGACATGCTGATAACCGCGTATTTTTCATTTGCCGATAGCCTGATTGTGATTTCAGGATCACCATCATTGTACTTTAAACTGTTATCTAAAAGGTTTAGAATTACTCCCTGCAAATATGATGGGTCACCCCTGACAATCAGTTCTTCAGGATGATCAAAGCTGACTATTGCATGTGCAGATTCAATTCGCGATTGTAACGATTTCAATGAATCATCGATAAGACTAACAAGATCCACATCCTCGAAACTTAAAATACCTGAATCTTCCTCTATTATTGAATGATCAAGAACTTTAGAAATCAGGATTTCAAGTCGCTTTATCTCCTTCCCTGCCATCTCAAGATATTCTTCAGTCTTACTCATGTTAATCCCTTCGGCATTATTTTTCTTCAAAGCTTCTATAGCAACCTTGACCGTGGATACGGGTGTCTTAAGTTCATGGGAAATATTGCTTATAAAACTGTTCCGTACCTCATTCAGTCGCATCTGCTTCATAATACTTAGATAAGCAAGAATAAAAGCAAGGGAACTGACCAGCACCAGTATAAATGAAAAGATGATCTGTGGTAATATCTCTCTGATAATATAAAAACCAGGTTTTTCTATTACAGCTGATGGCAGTGATCCTGTCCAGTCTTCCAGGATAATTGACCCGTTGTTAACTGAAATACTATCTGCTTCAATCCAGACAGGGTTAAAATTCAACCTGTTCTCATTTAACCGTTTCCTATAATTAGTTACAAAAATAACTGAATCAGGCCCGGTCCCTATCCCTGCAATAAACCTGTTTTCGTTTGTAATGCTGTCTGCTGACTTTTCAATTATCAGCCTTAAACTCCTGATTAAGATACTATCGCTGGATGTAATAAATTTAAAACCTGATTCACTTCCCGCTGAATCAATCGTACCGTTAATTTTAAACCTGGAAAGTGTATCATGTTCTGAACCCGTGCTGTCAGTGTTAATTAGTGCGGTAAGTACCGTAATTGAATCTTTCAGTATTAGCTTTCCCTGTTGACTCCTGAAGCTAAAGAAATCTCCCTTATCACCCAATGCGGGTTCTATTATATAATCAACCAGCAATGAATCGACAGCAACATTATACGATTCTTTATAGTATCCATAAAGCTCCTTTGTAAGGCCCGACTTTTCCTCTTTATATTGACTCCGCAGCCAGTATAATGATATCCCGATTATCATTATTTCACTGATGACCATCAGCAGGGCGATCCATCTGTTTCTATTGCTTGATTTCATGATATTTATAATTACAAATATAATTGGTGGTAATATACAATCAGCAGCTATTAACCTTAATTAACTTTAATTTGCAGAATGTTAACCTGTTCTATTGCTTTGAGTTTATATTTTTGCTCAGTAACTTAATTTCTTTCATATGATAAAACAAATAATATTCAGCGCTTTCATGCTGCATTTCAGTGTTGCTTCCTTTGCCCAGCAATCTTACTCAGGATCCGTAATTTATGAAGAAACGACCAGACTGGAAATAAAGATTGACGGAGAAATGGCAGCCATGATAAAAGATTTACCAACAGAAAAAAAGTCAGAAAAGATACTCTGGTTCAGCCCGCAGGCAAGCCTCTACGATAGCTATACGAAAGAGGGGGAAAGTGTTGCTGACGGTGGTGCCTGGGTTTCGGAAGGCAATATGAAAATGGTTTTTACAGAACCGGTTAACAAAGTATTTGTAGACCTTGAAAAAAAGGAAATGATTGAACAAAGGGAATTCATGACGCGATTGTTCCTTGTAACCGGGGACCTCCCTGATAAAGAATGGAAGATCACAGGTGAGCAGGAAAAGATACTAGATTATCCATGCATTAAGGCAACTAATACTGATACAAGTGGTCTTGTAACACGTGTATGGTTTACACCATCTATAAACATTCCTGCCGGTCCAGGCCAGTTGTGTAACCTGCCGGGGCTGGTTCTCAAAGTTGATATAGATGAAGGTAAACGTATTTTAGAAGCCAGAAGTATCAGTTTTGATGATCCGGGTAAAGAAGTGTTTATAAAACCTTCGAAAGGTAAGAAAGTGACAAGAGAGGAATTTGATACCATCGTAGAAGAAAAGATGAAAGAGATGGGAGTGGAAACGGGTGCCTCAGGAAGCGGAACAGTGGTAATAAAAATAAGGAAATAAATTCCATGCGGGTAATAATTGCAGTAATACTGCTCCTTATTCCGGCCGGACTGCTCGGACAGGGTAATAGCCTCCGGGGTGAGATTCTCGATGAGAATGCTGAACCGATGCCTTCCGCTACAGCCATACTGCTTAACCCGGTGGATTCAACACTCCTTTACTTCGGGGTAAGCAGTACTTCTGGAAAATTTGAAATAAAAAATATCAAACAGGGAAAGTACCTCCTGCAGGTTGCTTTCATAGGTTATTCAACGATCTATAAAAATATTGAAATCCCATATGAAGATTCGGGCGATATCGGTACAATTATAATGACACCAGAACCTGTTTCGCTCGATGAAGTTACGATTACAGGCGAAAGGGTTCCCCTGAAAATAAAAAGAGATACCATTGAATATGATGCGAAGGCTTTCAAAGTAGCACCCGACGGAGTCGTGGAAGACCTGCTTAAAAAATTACCGGGCCTTGAAATTGACCGTTCCGGTAATATTAAAGCCATGGGCGAAAATGTCAGAAATGTACTGGTCGATGGCAAAGAATTCTTTGGGAATGATCCAAAGGTTGCAACCAAAAACCTTCCGGCCAATGTTGTTGATAAGGTGCAACTCTTTAATAAGAAATCCGAAGAGGCCGAATTTACAGGGATAGACGACGGTACAAGAAACCAGACTCTTAATCTTATGCTTGATGAGGATAAGAAAAATGGTGTATTTGGTGAATTAGTGGCAGGGGGAGGAACAGGAAAACACTACCAGGCAAACGGTAAAGTGTATCGATTTGGTAACAGGACCCAGATAGCCGCCCTCGGCATGATAAATAATATTAATGAATTTGGATTTTCAGTAGGGGATTATCTCAGCTTCACAGGTGGTATTTCCGGTTTTGGAGGAAAGATATTTATTGGTGAAGGTGGATTCCCGATCAATTTCGGTGAAACGGTCAAAGGATACTCCACATCGGGTGCTGCAGGATTGAATTTTTCATTTTCACCCCGGAAAGACCGCCGTTTTTTCATCAGCTACCTTGGAAATGGTTCGAAAAAAGAGTTAAACGAAACAACTAAAACTACTAATTACAGGGAAGAAGGGTCATTCCTGCAGCATGAAAATTCAGAACAGATTCAGCAGGATACTTCACATAGCATAAATTTTGGTATACGATATCTGTTTAATGAATCCAATAATATTATCCTGAACGGGACAGTTACATATAATACAGGATTTGTTCCACTTGCTTCAACAACAGGCACATACCTTAATGACGAACTGGTCAATGATCAAATCAGGACAAGTAAAGATATCTCTGACCGAATAACTGGTAATGTAAGTACCACTTATCTTAAACGAATTAATGAAGGAAAAACATTGCTGAAGCTTTATGGGAGCAGTTCATTATCAAACAGTTCATCCGAAATTGGATTTGAGAACATAACTAATTACTATGCTCCTGCACTTACGGATATATTAAGCCAGTTCCAGGATAATAATATCAGGTCATTAAACTACACGCTGGGATTGGCTTTTACCCAGCAAATTACCTCCCGTTCTTACATTGATATACTTCTTGGCGGAGGATACAATGAACAGGATCTGGAAAGGGAACAGGTAAATACAGGAAACGGTTATTCGGTAATTGATAGCCTGAGCCCGGATTTTCAGAAAAATGGCCATAATATAAAACCTGGTGTATCACTCAGGAGAAATACAGAAAAAACCAATCTTACACTCGCACTTGAATATAATATGGGCAGGTATTATACTTCACTCTGGCAGGACGACCCTGAGGTTAAAAAGTTCAGTATCTTTCAACCCCGGTTCTCATACGAGTACAGTTATGGGACAGGAAGAAGGCTTATGTTTGATTATTCCAGCAGTGTGAACACTCCTTCGGTGAACCAGATGCTCCCTGTGGTTAATAATTTCAACAGTCTTACCTTATTCTATGGCAACCGGGATCTCGAACCTGAATATTCTCACAGGCTTAGTATTTACTGGTGGATATTCGACCAGTTTTCCTTCACCAGTTTCCTGGCCTCTTCAAGTTTTAATTATACAATCAATAAGATTAATTATTCCCGTATTATAAATGACCAGCTCAGCCAGGAAATAAGGCTGGTTAATGTTGAATCCGATTTTACTGCAAATGCAAATATTGATTTCTCGACACCAATAAGATTTATCGGCGTAAAAACAAATATTAACCTTGATGAAACATACAACAGGGGTATCAACCTGGTGGATGGAACAGAAAACGATATAACAAGCTTTAATCACAGGCTTTCACTCACTTTTGAGAACAGGAAAAAGGATAAATGGGATATAAGCACCGGTGCAGGTCTGTCACTTACCGATGCCAGGTACTCAATACAGGAATCACTCAATAATGTGTATTTCGATATTTCATGGTTTGGTGAAATAAGGTGGACACCAAATGATAAATTCGATTTCAACATAAGTGCAGATATTACCAATTATACCGCCAGGAGTTTTGATGAATCCAGAATTGTACCGCTGATTGGTGCACGAATAAGTTATTTCTTTTTGAAGAATAACCGGGCAGCAATTACTCTTTCAGGATTTGACCTCCTGAACAGGAACACGGGTATCGACCGGATAAGTGAGCTAAACTATCTGCGAGAAACAAGGTCAAATATTTTAGGCCGCTATATAATGCTTTCATTTAAATACCGGTTGAACAAGATAGGTGGTGATTCCGGTATTTCAATTGATATTAAAAAGAGATAAAGGGTAATTTTTTTCTGAAACCCGTTTTAACAACTTAACAATTCAACAATTCAACCATTACATAATGTTATCTTTGTATACATGAAAAAACGTATACTTGGATCCTCCGGCCTTGAAGTATCAGCAATCGGCCTTGGTTGCTGGGGTATGTCGGGAGCATATGGCGCCGGTGACAAGAAAGAGTCGATAGAAACAATTCATGAATCTATAGATCAAGGTATTAACTTTATTGACACCGCCGATATATATGGAAACGGACATAATGAGATTCTAGTAGGTGAAGCACTGAGAAATCTCCGTCAGGATGTGATCCTGGCCACCAAATTCGGTTTTATTGGCGGAGAGAATAATGATCTGCATGTCAATGGTCGGCCCGAATATGTAAAAAAAGCATGTGATGCAAGCCTGAAAAGACTGGGTACTGAATATATTGACCTTTATTACCTGCACAGGCTTGATAAAAATGTTCCGGTCGAAGACACTGTTGGGGCTATGTCAAGACTTGTGGAAAAAGGAAAAATTAGATTTATAGGATTATCAGAGGTTTCGGCAGGCACACTCAACAGGGCTGTCAATGTTCACCCGGTGGCAGCTCTTCAATCCGAATATTCCTTAACTACCCGTGATATAGAAAATAGCGTAATCCCATCATGCAGGAAAAACAACGTTGCCATAGTGGCTTTCAGCCCTCTGGGCAGGGCTCTGCTGACCCTGTCAATAAAAAATGTTGAGGATCTTGAAGAAAATGATTTCAGGAGGAATATTCCCAGATTCCAGGGCAATAACTTCAAGAAAAACCTGCAGCTTCTTGCCTTGATAACAGATATAGCTGAAAATAAAAATATTACACCTGCACAAATTGCACTGGCCTGGCTTCTTCACCGCGGAGACGATATAATCCCAATCCCTGGCATGAAAAGGAAGAAATATGTAAAAGAAAATATTCGTTCAGCCAATGTTTCTTTATTTCAGGATGAAATCGAAAAACTGGATAGCATTTTCAATAATATTTCAGGTGAAAGATACGGTAAGGAGAGCAGTAAATTCATTGAATAATTTATCCGGCGATTTCTTACCTTTATTATTTTATAAATGATTGGTCAGATTAAACAATGAAACCATGAAAACCAGGTTAATCATCGCCACCCTTTCAATATGCCTTTTACTGCTTAACAATAGCTGGTCTGAGGATCATCAGGATAATATAGCTGTTGAATATACCCTAACCATGGATAAACCAAATACTCATTACTTCCATGTAAGTATGGCGGTCAATGATATCCCCGGATCTTATGCCGAGTTCAGGTTACCAAACTGGACTCCCGGTTATTATCGGATAATGGACTATGCAAAAAACGTCACTTCCTTTATAGTTAAAGATAAGGATGGCAATTCTCTTGAATGGGAAAAAACAGAAAAGAATGCCTGGAAAGTCCAAAAGCCGTTAGTGAATGACATAGTGATTGAATACGATGTATTTTCGTACAGTGTATCCGTGGCTGATCCATACCTTGACTATGGGAGGGCATTCATCCCGCCGGCAGGTGTTTTTATGTATCCTTCGGGAAGGCTCGACCTGCCATCAACAGTTAACATTATCCCTTACCAGGAATGGGAATCTGTTTGTACGGGACTTGAGCCTGTTGAAGGTGTCCCGCATACATACTATGCCGGCAATTATGATATACTGTTCGACAGTCCCATACTGGCAGGTAATATGGAGATCGTTGATTTCGAAATAGACGATATTCCTTACACAATTGCAGTGGAGAAACCAGGTAATACAGATCTCTATCAGTTTACCAATGACCTGAAAAAAGTTATACCAGCTGCCACGGAACTTTTCGGTGATATCCCTTATAAGCACTACACTTTCCTGATAATGGATAGTGGCATGGGAGGTCTTGAGCATGCCAATTCAATGGCTGTTTATGCGAGAGGTGATTTTTATGGTGGCGAAGGCAGTAACAGGAATAAGGGATGGATGAATTTTATTACACACGAATTTTTTCACCTGTATAATGTTAAATCAATACGTCCTGCCGGACTGTGGCCAATTGATTATGATAAGGAAAACTACACTGAGATGCTCTGGGTGTCAGAAGGATTTACAGTATATTATGAGTATATTATTATGAACAGGGCCGGGTTGTTAACACGAGATGATGTTTTAAACTACCTGTCGAATACAATAAAGACATACGAGAGTATACCGGGAAGTAAATACCAGTCAGCCACTGAATCCAGCTTTGATACATGGATCAACTTTTTCAGCAGAAGCAGCAATGCGCAGAATGCAACAATATCATATTATGACAAAGGCTGTGCCCTTGGAATGATACTGGATTTAGCAATAAGAAAAGAAACAGGTAATCAGAAGTCCCTCGATGATATTATGAGAAACCTATATTATAAATATTTTAAAGATCTGAAGAGAGGGTTTACGGAAGAGGAATTCAGGGCAGAATGCGAATCGATAGCCGGCACATCGCTTGATGAGATATTTGATGTTTATGTTTCAGCAACTGGTGATGTCGATTACAATAAATACCTTTCTTACGCCGGGTTGCATATTGACCTGGATGAGGAAACACTTGAGGGCAGCTATATTGGCACCGAAACAAGGAACGTAAACGGTGAAACAATTATATCATCTATAGTACGTGATTCACCAGCATGGAATTATGGTTTAAGTGTGAATGATATAATCCTCGAGGTCAACGGGGAACCACTGGAAAACCAAACATTGGAAGATATCTTAAAATATACAGCACCACTTGATACCTTAAGGTTCAAAGTAAAACACCGTTACATTGAACGCGATATAAGTGTGATCACCGACAATGCCAGTACTGTAAGGTATAATATTTCAATGTTACCTGACCCAGATACTCTGCAGCAACTTATTCTCAATGATTGGATAAGATGAGTCGCTGATTTTCTTATTCTTCAGACGAGCTGAAGCGCGTCTCTACTTTTGTCTTTACTCTTCCAGAAAGTATCCCTTTCTTGACAGCAGGTGATCCAGGTTTGCCAGGCTATATACCACTACGGCAGTAACAACAGCCGTATGTTCCTGGTATTCGGGTATGCTCATATTATAGGTATCCCTTTCGGTATGCCAGATTTCACCGTAATTAAAATCGTAACCCTTGGGGTCGGCTGTCCCGAAAGAAATAGTTGGTACACCGTTAATTGCAAAATAAGCATGATCTGAACCTCCTGCTCTTTCCGGTTTTCTGCGTGGTTCGCTTGTGGTTAGGGTAAATGGAAAATCAGGATTAATATCATTGAGTGGTTCGCATACCTTTTCAAAGTCGGCATACATAGCCTCAGGCACACTGAGGCTGTTAGCCACTGTAGGCCCCCCGTCGCGGTTGAAATAATTTGATATCCTGTCAAGCTTGTCCATATTGTCTTCAACCCAGTTTTTTGAACCCAGCAGGCCGAATTCTTCGGCTGCCCACAGGGCACATATTATTGTTCTTTTGGGTTTTCCTCCTGCTTCCATGATCAGTCGCGCTGCTTCCATATGAGGGGTTATACCGGAGCCATCATCCACACCTCCTGTTGCCACATCAAAGGCATCAAGGTGGCCACCAATTATTACATATTCATCAGGATATTTTGTTCCCCTGATAATACCGATAACATTATGATATTTCACCGGCCCTGGTTTCCAGTGGTTCCTTATGTCAAATTCAAGCTGAAAGTATCTGCGCTCTTTAACTTTCTGTTCAATAATCCTGTACTGGTGCTCGTCAAGCTTTATGTCGGGTACCTTTGGAAGGTTATCAAAAGTCATAGTTCCGTTATTAAGGTTCTTCCTGTCATACAGAGCCCTTATGGGTACGGGTGAAGCCTGGATTATACCCAGTATCCCTGCTTCAACCATCTCCTTATAAAAAAGTGCAGGTTCCTCCTTCACAGGTAACAATTCTTCCTGTTCATTTTCTGCCCTGTCACGGTTCGCTCTTCTTATTTCAATATTTTTCTCTGCTATTCCTTCGTTTTCTGCAATAATACCAGCCCTTATTGAATCGCCTGCCTCAGAATAATCAATCGGCCATCCGTTGTTCATTCCTGATATCAGAACCCATGCACCCTTGAGTTTGCCCTTCATTCTTTCAAATTCAGCACGGGTTTTTGGTTCAATCAGCACATGTCCTCTTTGCACACCTTCTGTTCCGGCAGTATAAGAGGGTGTGGCGAAATGAAGTGTCATCCCATCTTCCCCCAGCATACGGCCAAACCAGGGACCTCGGTTAAAACCAACAGGAACTTCCCCTGCTTCATCAAGCTCAACCTCCATCCCCCACTCACGGAATTGTGAAGCACACCACTCGGCTGCATTCTCATAAGCATCCGAACCCACGAGACGTCCGCCAAAACGGTTGCAAATAACGTCCAGGTGATCCATTGTCTGGTTATCGGTGGTACCTATCTCTATGATCTTATCAATAACTTTCTTCTCCTGTGCCCGGGTGACAGAAGAAAACACCACAAGTGGTATTAAAAGAAAAATCAGAGTAATTCGTTTCATATTGTTAATTTTATGGTAAAGTAACCAGATGATTATTGCCACCAAGTTAAATAAAACAATATAACAATCGATTTTTTTATTGCATGTTTAAGGAAAGATCATATAAATTATATTGGCAGAAATGAGAAAAGCGAGATGGAAGGACAGGGATTTATTTATTGAAAAAAAATTCCAAATCTCCTTCATGCTTAGTATATTTATAACGTTAATAACCAGGCCCTGGTAAATAATGTCCAAAGCAATTTTTCGGCATGACGAGGAATTGAAAATCCTTCGTGTCAAGTATCCCGGTATGCTGACAAAGGAAGAGATTATAGCACATTACGACGAGCTCAGGGCCAACAGGAATTTTCATAGAAACATTCGCATTTTAATTGATTGCCGGGATTCAACATTCATGGTCAAACCCGAGGAAGTACCTGAACTTACTGAAGCTGCAAAGAAGGCTGTCAGGGAGTATGTTTTTGTAAAGGAAGCAATGATGGTGACTGATCCTTACGAGACAGTAATAGTAATATTATTTGAAAAAGGTATAAATATTCCGAACTACAGGTTTAAAATATTTTATACCGAGGAAGCCGCTCTGAACTGGTTATTGTAAGACTGTTCAGAATTAATAAATTTTTTCAAAGCATTTATGCCTGTTTGGATATTTCCTTCTATTAAGTAAATTTAGAAGTTATTATACTTTAAAACTAAATCACTCATTAATAAAACTACGACATTATGGGACAACATGCTGTAAAAATTTTAAAGCTTAACACAGAGCAGCTTATAAAAATGCTTAACGGTGCACTCGCAGAGGAATGGCTTGCATATTACCAGTACTGGATTGGTGCAAGGGTTATGGAGGGGCCTATGAGAAGTGAGGTTGAGCCCGAACTGCTTGTACATGCCGACCAGGAACTGAACCACGCAGTACAGGTGGTGGAAAGGATTATACAGATTGGAGGTACCCCCATCCTTAATCCTTCCCAGTGGATGAAACATTCGGAATGTGCCTATGAGGAACCAACTGATCCTTATATTGAAGTGATACTTAATCAGAACCTTATCGGTGAACGTTGTGCTATAAAGAGATACCAGCAAATAGCCGAGTTTACCCATGGTAAAGATCATGCTACACACCAGATGTCCATAGGTATTCTTAATGAAGAGCTTGAACATGAAGAAGACATAGAGTCATGGCTGGTAGATATTGAGCGCATGAGGGAAGATTTCAAAAAACTCAGGATGTAAGGCCCCATAAAGATTCAGATATTACTGTATCTGATAAATCTGTTGTTTTATGAATATAAAGAACCTGGACTCTATTTTCAGGCCGGAGAGGATAGTTCTTATCGGTGTGTCTATAAATCCGAACAGTGTCAGCGGGAAAGTGCTTACAAATCTCATTGGCAGCGGATTCAAAGGTGTCATATATCCTGTAAACAGGACCAGCGAAGCAGTAATGGGTATATCCTGCTTTAAGTCGCTCAACAGCCTGCCCCGTAAGCCCGATCTGGCTGTTATTTGCTGCGCCGCAACTGAGGTGCCGGAATGGGTACAGGAGTGCGGCGACGCGGGGATTAATGGAATCATTATTATGTCGGCAGGTTTCAGGGAAACAGGTGAAGAAGGCCTTAAATTAGAAAATGAGATCAGGGAAATAAAGAAAAAATTTCCCGATATGCGTATTATCGGTCCGAATTGCCTGGGCATTATTATACCTGAACTTAAACTTAACCTGAGCTTCGCTCCTTCCCTTCCATTAAAAGGTAACATAGCCTTTATATCCCAGTCAGGTGCTCTTTGCACTTCTGTGCTTGACAGGGCCAGGGAAGAAAAGATAGGGTTTTCATTCTTTATTTCACTGGGAAATGCCATTGATGTCGACTTCGGTCACCTGATAGACTATCTTGGTGCCGATGAATCGACAAGGTTCATTATACTTTACATAGAATCAATCTCCAATGCCAGGAATTTCATGTCAGCAGCCCGTGCTTTCGCCAGAACGAAACCTGTTATTGTGTATAAAGCCGGTCGGTTCACCGAGTCAGCAGCAGTAGCAGCATCACATACAGGAGCAATGGCATCGGAAGATAATATCTACGAAGCTGCCTTTCAGAGGACCGGGATTACAAGGATTTACGATATAGGTGAGATCTTTGACTGTGCCGCACTTATCGGCAGGAATAAAATACCCTCAGGCGACAGGCTGGCTATCGTAACCAATGCCGGCGGCCCGGGTGTAATGGCTACCGATACACTGATAGCAGCAGGTGGCACACTGGCCAAACTGGGTGAGGATACAGTGGAAAAACTAAATGCCAGCCTGCCACCAATATGGTCACATAGAAACCCGGTGGATGTATTAGGTGACGACAGGTACAAAAGACTTGCCAGGTCAGCAGCCATAGTCCTTGACGATAAAAATGTGGATGCCTTACTGGTAATCCTCACACCACAGGCTATGACCAATGTGACGGCTGCAGCAAAAGCAATAGGTGAGCTCCAGGCAACTACAAAGAAGCCTATCCTGGCTTCCTGGCTCGGAGGTGAACAGATGAAAGAAGGGGTAAGGATACTCAACGATAACCAGGTGGCCACATATGCAACACCTGAACAGGCTGTAAGAGCATTTATGACCCTCGTAGAATATGCCCGAAACCTGAAAATATTGTATGAAACACCCAGGGACATCCCACTGGAATTTTCCTTCAACCGCGATGAAATAAGAAATATCTTCAGTCCTGTGCTTGGAGAGAAATCCGGGACACTGTCTGAAAAGAAATCCAAGGAACTGCTCAGTGCATACGGCATCCCCGTATCCATGCCATGTATTGCAAAATCTCCTGAAGAAGCTATAAATATTTCAAAAGAGATCGGATACCCTGTCGTATTCAAAATCATGTCTCCCGATATTACACATAAGAGTGACTCAGGAGGTGTAATATTGAATATCAGGAATGAATCACAGGCGGAATCAGCATATTCCCAGATAATTGACAACATAAGAAAATCAGAACCCGGGGCTAATTTTGAGGGTATCACCGTGCAGCCAATGATAGATATGTCAGGTTCAATTGAAATGATACTGGGGATAAAAAGCGACCCTGTGTTTGGTACGGTAATTCTGGCAGGTGCAGGTGGTGTTACAGCAGAACTTTACAGGGATAAATCACTGGGGTTCCCCCCTCTTAATGAACGCCTGGCAAGACGAATGCTTGAACAATTGAAAATATGGCCATTACTAAAGGGTTACCGTGGCAGCAGGCCCGTCGATATGGATAAGCTGCTGGAAACTATGATAAGGCTTTCATACCTCGCTGCAGATTACCCGGAAATAAAGGAACTGGATATAAATCCGCTGCTGGCAGCCCCCGATGGACTGGTGGCTGTAGATGCGCGGATAGTGACAGAAACAGGCGAGGATAAAAAAGGAAAAAGCAAATACGACCACCTGGCTATTGTACCTTATCCTGAAGAATATGTCACCGCCCCGATGAAGATCGGAAACATTGGGATAATTATGCGGCCAATAAAGCCTGAAGATGAGCCATTATGGTTTGAGTTGCTTGATTCATGTTCGCGTGAATCAATTTATTCCCGCTTTAATTCGTTTTTCCATTATTCGGTCCATGAAGTGGCAGCAAGGTACTGTTATATCGACTATGACCGTGAAATAGCAATAGTGGCAGAAACAGAGGAAGAAGGTAAAAAGAAGATAATAGGTGTAGGCAGACTCATTGCAGATCCCGAACATGAAACGGTGGAATATGCCATTCTTGTTGCCGACAAATGGCAAAATATGGAAATAGGAAGCCACCTTACAGATTACTGCCTGGAGATTTCAAAAAAATGGGGGCTGAAAAAAGTTGTTGCACAGACCACTTCTGATAACCATCGTATTATTTCAATGTTCAAAAAAAGGAATTTCAGTATTGAACATGATAAAGATACATCAACGATTTTTATGGAAAAAGAAATAGGGTAAGCAGAAGGTTTTCTAAGGTTTTGAGGAATCAATCAAGGTTATGTATAAAAAATTTTCCATATGGAATTAACAAACATTTATCTTCAATCGATGTTAATTAGATATTAACCTAATTATCAATTTACTATGAATACCTTGTACCAAAATGCCGGCAAAGGGATAATAATCAGGTTGATTATCACCATGTCTTTTTTCCTGCTATTTAGTATGTCCTCTTTCAGCCAGGATAACTTCACTGATTTTTATATAAGCAACCAGAAGATTAATAGCACCGGTATGTATATACTGGGATCATGGGCAATAGCAAATATTGCAACCGGAGCATACGGTTGGTCAAAATACTCCGGTGACAGGATGTATTTCTACCAGATGAACCTCTTCTGGAATGTGGTTAACGCTTCAATTGCAGGCTTTGCGCTGTATAGCAATTATACCACAGACATCAGCAGCTTCAGCCAACAGGAACTCTTGGAAAAACTGGTTAAAACAGAGAATATCCTTCTCATTAATGCCGGTTTAGATGTAGGATATATTGGAGCAGGATTCCTTTTAAAGCATCTTTCAACCAAATACCCCAATCGCAGTTCAATGCTAAAAGGTTACGGTAATTCAATAATATTACAGGGTGGCTTCTTACTGGTTTTTGATGTTATTTTGTACGGTATTCTAAGAGCCGACAGGATAGACTTCCTTAATAATATTAATCTTGCACTGCTGCCTGAAGGATTCGGCATAGGACTGAGCATACCTCTCTACTAAAAATAAAAAAAATGAAAATCCTCTTAACAGGCACCACAGGATATATAGGAAGAAGACTTCTGCCCATTCTTCTAAATGAGGGCCATCATGTAATATGTTGTGTGCGGGATAAAAACAGGTTTGATATATCAAAATATGATTCATCAAAACTTGACGTCATCGAGGTCGATTTTCTTAAAAAAGATACCCTTAAGAATATTCCTGAACAAATAGATGCAGCTTATTACCTTATCCATTCGATGTCAACATCAACCCGCGATTTTGAATTTCTTGAAAGACAGTCGGCTGAAAATTTTAAAGAGGCAATACAAAAAACATCGGTAAAGCAGGTAATATACCTCAGCGGTATAATTAATAACAAAGAATTATCAAGGCATCTCACTTCGCGGAAAGCAGTAGAAGATATACTGAAGACCGGATCTTATCACCTCACAACATTGCGAGCCGGTATAATCGTTGGCTCAGGCAGTGCATCATTTGAGATTATACGTGACCTCGTTGAAAAACTCCCTGTAATGGTAGCACCTCGATGGTTAAATACAAAATCCCAGCCAATAGCAATTCAGAATGTATTAGAATTCCTTACAGGTGTTCTCCTTAACGAGAAGACTTATGACAACAGTTTTGATATAGGAGGCCCTGATATACTCACTTACAAGCAGATGCTGCTTAAGTTTGCCGGTGTAAGAAAACTAAGACGAAGTATATTTGTGGTGCCGGTAATGACCCCAAAACTATCTTCTTACTGGCTGTATTTTATCACTTCAACATCATATAAACTGGCCGTTAACCTCGTTGACAGCATGAAAGTCGAAATCATTTGTGAAAAAAACTCTCTTCCTGAGATGTTAGGCATAGAGCTGATTTCATATGAAGATGCTGTTAAGTCAGCATTTGACATGATTGAACAGCAGGAAGTCATTTCCAGCTGGACAGATGCCCTGTCAAGTGATACCCTTTCAAAGGGGATATCGAATCTGATAAATGTGCCTGTGTACGGATGCTTCAAAGACCGGAGGAATCGCGATATCTCAGATGAAGAAGAAGTCATTGGCCGAATATGGTCTATAGGTGGCGATACGGGTTGGTACTATGCAAACTGGTTATGGGGTATCAGGGGTTTCCTCGATAAGATCACAGGAGGTGTAGGGCTTCGCAGGGGGCGCAGGAGCAGAACGGAAATATCAGCAGGTGATGCACTCGATTTCTGGAGAGTCATATATGCTGATAAAGCTGAAAAAAGGCTCCTGCTCTTTGCAGAGATGAAACTACCCGGGGAAGCATGGCTTGAGTTCAGGATTAAAGATAATACTCTACACCAGACCGCTACTTTTCGTCCTCGAGGCTTGTGGGGAAGAATATACTGGTATTCTGTTCTTCCATTCCATGGTCTTATTTTCAGAGGAATGATAAAAAGACTAGCAGGAAAATAGAAATATTATAGCCTGTCCTCCAGCGCCTGCCTGATAACCCCGGGTTTCACAAGCTTCCTGTCACCGATTCCGAATATCAGTCCCCTTTTCTTGAATCGATCTACAATCTTATCTATTGTTTCGGCAGGTATACCGTAATCGCTGAATTTTGTTTTCACCCCGAGCGATTCAAAAAATTCAACTGTTCTGTCAATTGCCTTTTCTGCACGCTCATCATCAGTTCCTTCGGTTATGTTCCATACCCTTTCCCCGTACTGCACAAGCTTATCCTTTTTCTCCTCTTTAAGTACATGCCATATTCCCGGAAGAACGATTGCCAGTGTGCGTGCATGATCAATATTATGAAACGCCGTAAGCTCATGGCCTATATCATGAACCGACCAGTCTTCCGGAACACCTGCTTTTATAATCCCGTTAAGTGCCATGGTGGCTGACCACATCAGGTTGGACATTGATTCATAATCTTTGGGGTTCTTATAGGTTTTCGGACCTTCCTCGATCAGGGTTTTCAGTATCGACTCAGCAAACCTGTCCTGCAGGGGAGCGTTTACCGGGTAGGTAAGGTATTGCTCTATTACATGTACAAAAGCATCGACAACACCATTGGCCACCTGCTCTTTCGGAAGAGTTCCGGCAGCCTCAGGCAATAGTACTGAAAACTGTGGAAACGAATAAGGTGAACTGAAAGCTAATTTTTCATTTGTCGACTTCCTGCTGATAACCGCATTCTTGTTCATCTCGGTTCCCGTTGCCGGCAGAGTCAGAATATCTGCGAAGGGAATCGATGCCTTGATTTCCTTTCCCTTTGAAAGTATCTCCCATGGATCACCTTCTTCATAAGAAACTGCTGCAGCGATAAACTTGGTGGCATCTATCACTGAACCACCACCTGCGGCAAGCAAGTACTCAACCTTCTCTTTCTTTATTAAATCCACAGCATTCATGCATGTCTCATATGTCGGATTGGGCTCTATACCTTTAAACTCAACAATATCGCGGTCTTTCAGTGCATTAATTATACCTTCATATACCCCGTTCTTTTTAATGCTGCCACCTCCATATAAGAGCAGTATTTTTTTTTCGGCAGGTACCAGATCTCCAATTTTCTCAAGCTGGTCCTTTCCAAATAAAATCTTAACAGGGTTGTAAAATTCAAAGTCTTTCATATGTCAGCTAATATTGTATTTAACCTTTCTACCTACTTAGTATAAGCCACACTGGATTTAAGAAATTCATCCACATGTATTCTTAATTATTCCAAACATATAGAGGCACAAATTTTTGTGTCTCTACATTTGTCATTATTTTGTTTCTTAATAATAATAATTTTTGTTAAGAATAATAAATTATTTTTAAGGACCATGAATATTATGTTAAGATTGAAATATACATACCGTTGTGTTTTTGTTTTTCTCATAATATCCATCATCCATATAAATCTGAACGGACAAAAAACTACCGGAGCACATTTCATTAATAAGTCTCCTCGGATAGATGGTATTTTTGAAGATAGTGTCTGGTATGGTGCCGACAGTTCATACAGCTTTATACAGATGGAACCAGACCCTGGAAAACTGGCCACCGAGGAAACGGTAGCATGGTTTGGCTATGATAACGAGAATATATATGTTGTATTCAAATGCTATCAGAAAAAGCCTATTATCGCCAGGAACCAGAGCCGTGATGCTCTTAGCAAGAACGATGATCTTATTGCCTTTTTTATCGATACCTATAACGATAACAGGAGTGGATATGGTTTCTTTACTAATTTACTCGGAACCCAGATTGATATTAAAATTAATGATGATGGAAGTACTATTGATACCAGCTGGGATACCGAATGGATTTGTGATGCCAGAGAGCATGAATGGGGTTGGTGTGCAGAATTCGCAGTTCCATTTGCAAGTCTTAAATATAAGAAAGGTATAGAAACATGGGGTATAAACTTCGGCCGTGTGATCAGATCCGGTTTTGAGACGGTATACTGGTCAGGCCGGTTAACAGATGATTTCAGAATTTCACAGGGAGGTAAGCTTAAGAATATTAAACTGCCGGGATCGGATATGAAAATCACATTGTTTCCGTATGCAACTGTACTTAAGTCCACTGCTGAGGACATTAACCTCGATGGTGGAATTGATGGTGAATGGCAGATCAGTTCAAATGTTTCACTTAATGCTACTTTTAATCCCGACTTTGCAACAGTTGAAGCTGATGAAGTGAAGATTAATCTTACCCGTTATGAACTCAGCTACCCTGAAAAAAGGCTCTTTTTCCAGGAAGGCAATGAGATGTATAATACCAGAATACAAACATTTTATTCAAGACGTATTCAGGATATAAATTATGGAGCAAGGTTTAACGGAAAAATCGGGGACTACCAGTTTAATGCGCTCAATGTAATGACCCCGGAGTTTTCTGACGTAGATCCTGCAGCCTTCTTCACGGTTGGCAGGGTAAAGAAAGATTTCCTTGAATCTTCAACCATCGGACTGACAATAGTAGATAAAAGCTGGGAAGGCGGTTTCACCCGATCATTTGGACTGGATTATACCCTGAACCTGGGCAAAACATGGAAGCTTACAGGACAGTTTATTGGGTCAGCTCCGGGAAAACTTTCTGAAAGCAGTGCCTGGTTTATGAGATTTGCACGTGAGAACAATATTTATCATTATCATTTCAGATACACCAGTATTGGACAGAACTTTATGGAAAATGTGAATCAAACAGGATTTATCAGAGATGATGACAGGCGTGAAATAGATTTTGAAGGAACTTATAAGTTCTGGTTGCAGGAAAAGATCCTTAAATATATTGACCTGGGCTCAAATAATAATTTCTTCTGGAGCCGTCAAACAGGAATCCTAAGAAGTTGGTCGCTTGACAACTGGGTTGATTTCTACTTCAATAACCGAATAAATATCAAGTATAAATATAATAATGAATATAAATTATTCGAAAAAGACTTCTATAATTATCAGCATCAGTTCTCCCTTGGATATAATACTGAGGAATGGAGTCATGCAAGTATTGCGTATACGACTGGCAGGAATTTTAATAGCCATTTCTATCTGATGAGTGCTGGCGGAAGAATTAAACCCTTCCAGAATTTTTCACTTAGCTATACTACTCAGCTTATAAACTTTGAACCTGACACGGAAAACAGGTCAACATTTAATAACATACTGACAGTAAATTATAATTTTACCAAGGATATCTGGCTTAAGGCATTTGCCCAGACAAGCAGAGTTGATCAAAGGATATATGTTTACGGATTGTTCGGATGGAGGTTTAAACCACCTTTTGGTGCCTTGTATATTATTTTTTCACACGACCAGTTTGATTCAGGTCCAGATAATATTATCAGTAACAATATCTTCCTTAAAATAACCTATCCTGTCATGATAAAAAAGTAAAGGTAATGTCAAAAGAAATACAGACCTTCAGGATTCTTTATATATATTAATCTTTATATATATTAATTTATTTATCTTAATTGTCCGCTAAACAAGAAACCAATCATCATGTCGAAACGCACAAGAAGAAAGTTTGTGAGGGATTTAAGTACTTTGATTGCTGCCGGTGCAGCGACTGATTTAAGCATGGGTGCTATACCTTTCCCTTTCATAACAGGTAACACAAGTGCCGGAAGTGCAATTAAACAGGGTAAAACATTTGTTGGGATACAGATGAGCCCGCATACAATGCTTGATGAAGGGATTGAAGCATGCTTAGACCTTATAGCTGAAACTGCCGGAGTGAATGCAGTATTTCCCTACAGCCATGCTTTCCACACCAGCTCACTTGGAAAACCTGTGCGCTACCTTGCCAAAGATCATGGCAAACCTCCAAGAGATCTCAGGAATAAGGTACCTGCAGTCTGGGTCAGGCATAATGAAAAATACTTTAAGGACACAGTGCTCAGGATCAAGGCCACTGATAAAGAGCTTGAATTTTCCGATCGCGATCTTTTCAAAGAGATAAGACAGCCTGCAAACGAAAGGGGTATTAAGGTGTTTGCAAGGATACTTGAAAGCACTGGCATTTTCATCGAGAACTTTGACAGTGTCCTTACTGTAGATTCCTATGGTAATCCCGGACGGAAAGCCTGCTGGAGCAATCCTGGTTATATAAATTTCTGGAAAGCAGTTGTAGCTGATATGTTTAACAGTTATGAACTGGACGGCTTTCAATGGGGTGCCGAACGAATGGGACCATTGATGAACATTATCCTTCCATGGAATGATGATCCACCTGCATGCTTCTGCAAACATTGTATTGAACGAGGCAGGGCTGCCAATATCGATACCGAAAGAGCCCGTGAGGGGTACAGGCTCTTATACGAATATGTCCGGAGACTAATGACCGATTCCCCAAAACCTCCAGAAGGGGTATTTACTGTTTTCCTTCGTCATCTTATAAAATACCCCGAGATACTCTCCTGGGAATACCTTTACAGGAAATCAAGGGAAGATCTGCAGAAAGGGATGTATGAAACGATCAAATCTATAAAACCTGATGCACTTGTTGGTTGGCATGTCGATCATCAGCCTTCAAGCTGGGACATTATTTACAGGGCCGAGATGAGCTACGAAGAAATGGCCCCGTATTCTGATTTTATAAAGCTTATTCTTTATCATGAGGTTCTGGGCCCCCGGATACGCTCCTGGTACCTCGACAGGTTTAAAAAGACAATTCTGAGTGAAATATCCCTGGAGCAATCACTGGAACTCTATTATGATCTGTTTGGTTACGATAAAAACCAAGAACCTCCTGTCGACAAATTGTTTTCCGAAGGTTTTTCTCCTGACTACGTCCGTCGCGAAACAGCTCGCAGTGTGGCATCTGCAAACGGAAAAACTCAGATATTTGCCGGTATAGGGATTGATGTGCCAGGCAGCCCTCCTGATGATCCTGAAACTGTATACATGGCCACACTTAATGCCCTTGAAGCAGGAGCAGGAGGAATTGTTATATCAAGGGAATATGAAGAGATGAGTGTCAAAAATCTTGAGGCAATCGGTAAAGCTGTAAATGATTGGGAAAATAAATCATAAAAATATAATACCATGTTCAAAAAACTGATAATCCTTATTACGCTGGCTTGTCTTATTCAGGCCTGTTCTGAAAAAGGCAATATCGTTGAGATAAATACCCTGGATGAAATAAGTCTTTCGGATGTGAATATCTCGGACGATTTCTGGAATCCCCGCATAGAAAATAACCATAAGGTATCATTCCCATATATGCTTGACAGGTACGAGGAAAACGGGGGCAGGCCAAATCCCAAACTGCTGGAGGCAGGAGCATATATTCTGCATAAAAATCCTGACCCCGAATTGCAAAGAAGGCTTGATGCCAGCTTTGAGAAACTGATTGATTATTATATGCCTGGCGGGCAGGTCAGGGAATGGCAACGCATGCTTAATGGTGATCTGTACGGAGCAGGCCATTTTATTGAGGCTTCAATTGCATATTACAATGCAACGGGAAGCGAGAAAGTTTTAAATGCTGCCAGACAGGTTGCAGATGATATTCATGCTAATTTTGGTCAAAACAAAAGGCAGGAAATTTCGCAGCATGAAGAAGTAAAAATTGCTCTGCTAAGACTGTACGAGCTAACAGGAGAGGGAAAATACATGGACATCGCCAGGTTCTTTCTTGATGAAAGGGGACATTCCCATAATGGCCGTGAGCTATATGGCAAATATGCCCAGGACCATAAGCCGGTGATTGACCAGGATGAGGCTGTGGGTCATGCTGTAAGAGCTACATACCTGTATACGCCTCTTGCACACCTTGCTACATTAACGGGTGATGCTGAGTATATTAATGCTGCCGACAGGATCTGGGAAGATGCGGTTCATAAAAAGACCTACCTTGTAGGGCACGTCGGAACTTACCGTGACCATGAATCTTTCTGGGAAGCATATGAATTACCCAACCTTAATTGCTGGAATGAGACATGCGCGGCCATAGGGAATGTCTTCTGGAACTACCGTATGTTTGAACTGCACCGTGATGCCATGTATATTGATATGATGGAGAAGATCCTGTATAATGCTGTGCTTTCAGGAGTATCACTTGACGGGCAGGAGTATTTTTACCAGAATCCTCTCAAAACTTTGGGAGGCTTAGAACGTCATCCGTGGTATGGTCCAAACTGTTGTCCCCCTAATGTAGCCAGATTAATAGCTTCCCTGGGTAAATATATTTATGCCAGAAGCAATAATGATTTTTACGTTAACCTGTTCATAGGAAGCGAAGTTAATGTAGATATCAATGAACAGCAGATTCATATAAGCCAGGAAACAGGATACCCATGGGAGGGAATGGTCAAACTTACAATCAATCCTAAGGAAGAGGCTGGATTTACTCTGCGCATACGTATACCGGGATGGACTGATAAGCCAATTCCGGGTGATCTTTATTCTTATACTGAGGTTGCAGACATCCCTGTAGATATTAAACTAAACGGTGAACAAATCAAGTATACACAGGAAAAAGGGTTTGCAGTGATTGAAAGAAAATGGCAAAAGGGTGATGTTATTGAATTAGAGATAGATATGCCTGTGCAAAAAGTAATTTCAAATGATTTGGTTGCTGATAATGCCGGGATGACAGCCCTTCAGCGTGGTCCTGTGGTATACTGTGCGGAGGGTGTGGATAATAACAATAATATCTTAAATCTCTGGATTTCTGATGATGCAGAGTTCACTGCATTATTTGATGATGACCTGCTGGGTGGAGTCACAACTGTTACCGGCAATGTAAAAGTGCTTACCCGCGGAGAGGATAAAGTAAGTATTGAAGAAAACGAACATAAGCTTACAGCAATCCCATACTATGCATGGGCAAACAGGGAGCCTTCTGCAATGAGTGTGTGGCTGGCATCTGATAAATCCAGGGTTATTCTTCCCCCTGTTCCTTCAATAGCTTCAATGTCGGGTGCAAGTTCGTCATGCGGACAAGCAACTATTGAAGATAATTACCCTGGGGGAAATGTACCCACAATTGCACAACGCTTTTATCCAAGCTCACAGGCAGGAGATATTGGTTTTAAAGCTCTCTATGACCAGGTGGAACCGGTGAATTCATTTGATGGATCATCAACATATTTGAGGCTGCGTCCACAGAACGGAGATAATGCCTGGGTGCAATATGATTTCGATAAAGAATATGAAATATCCGAGGTTAGTGTCTACTGGAAGGACGATAAACAATATTGCAGGCTGCCCCGCTCATGGAATCTTGAATACAAAGCAGGCGACATATGGATGCCTGTAAAGAATATTACAGAATATACTATGGAAAAAGACCGGTTCAATAGAGTTACGTTTGAACCGGTGAGGGCCAGCGCATTAAGAATGAATATCAAACTTAATGGCCTGGAATTTAAAAAAGGTGAACTGGGTCCACCCGATGGCAACTATATGCCAGAGGATGTCATATGGTATGAATGTGGCATTATCGAATGGATAGTGAAATAGAGGGGCCAGGCCTTGTCCGTCGTAGTACCGGGATACCGGTACGAAGACGGGCCTGCCGCCTCTACTTTATCAACCTTAATTTTACTATCTTGCTGAATAATATCAGGATTATTAAATAACCTTATAAAACCTCAAACTATGAAGAAGACAGCATGCTTATTCCTGGGTATTTTTGCCTTATCACTGGCCTTTGCTTTTTCTCAGGATGAAATAAAAACACTGGAAATAGAGGATTATTTCGATATTGAATCAGTTTCCTCGCCCGAGATCTCACCCGATGGCAGCCAGATAGTGTATGGCCGCCGATGGATTAATAAATATGAAGACCGGTCACAGACCGATCTGTGGATAATGGATGCAGACGGTAAGAACAACAGGTACTTTATGGAAGGAAGTAATCCCGTGTGGTCACCTGATGGTAAAAAGATTGCATTCACCAGGAGCGGAGAACCACGGGGAACACAGATATTCGTTAAGATTATGGATATTGAAGGACCTGCAACCCAGGTAACACGCCTTGATAACAGTCCTTCCTCCATTCAATGGTCTCCGGATGGTCAATACATATCATTTACTATGCTTGTTCCGGACAAAGATAGCTGGCCAATAAAGATGCCTCAAAAACCGGAAGGAGCTAATTGGACAGACCCTCCTAAAATAATTGATGACCTGGTTTACAGGAGAGACCGCACGGGTTTTATAGAAGAAGGATGTACGCATATATTTATCGTACCTGCTGAAGGAGGCACTGCCCGGCAGGTAACTCATGGCGACTGGAATCAAGGGGGTAGCTACTCGTGGACTCGCGATGGAAAAGAAATCCTTTTCTCCAGCCTTCGTGTTGAGGATGCGGAATACCAGTACCGTGAATCTGAAATATATGCTGTGCATATAAATACAGGTGAGATACGGCAGTTAACCAGCAGGAAAGGGCCTGATAGTAATCCGGTTGTATCACCCGATAATAAACTTGTGGCTTATACCGGTTATGACTGGACTGATGATACCTATATTAATTCAAAATTTTATGTGATGAACCTGGGCGGAAGTGGTTCAGTGATGATATCAGGTGATTTTGACCGCAGTGCAAGCATTGTAAAATGGGCAGAGGATAATTCAGGTATTTACATAAATGTCAGGGAAGAAGGAACCGGCAACATGTACTTCATACCATTAAGGGGAAAGATACAAAAAGTGACTGACGGCAATCACATCCTTTCCGTTTCATCAATAAGCAAAAACGGCATTGCCCTGGCAACAGTTTCCGATCCGTACCTGCCGGGTGATATTTATTCATTCAATATTACTGATCCCGAAATGCGGAGGCTTACGCATGTAAATGATGATGTCCTTTCAGATGTTACGCTGGGTAAAATAGAAGAAATATGGTATAAATCAGCTGATGATGTGGATATACAGGGCTGGATTATCAAACCGCCGGATTTTGATTCCGGCAAAAAGTATCCTCTTATACTTACAATACATGGCGGGCCACATGCCATGTATGGTGTGGGCTTTAACTTCACATGGCAGATACATGCTGCAAAAGGGTATGTTGTTCTATACACTAATCCCAGGGGAAGTTCAGGATATGGCAGTGAATTCGGAAATATGATTAAAAACGATTATCCGAACAAGGACTATGATGACCTTATGGCAGGGGTTGATGAAGTAATTAACAGGGGATACATTGATGAAGATAATCTGTTTGTTTACGGAGGTAGCGGCGGCGGTGTCCTTACAGCATGGATTGTGGGTCATACCGGCAGGTTTGCAGCTGCATCGGTCAACTACCCTGTGATCGACTGGCTGTCGTTTGTGGGCACCACCGATGGCGTGTCATGGTACAGGAATTTCGAGAAATTCCCATGGGAGGATCCCGCTGAGCACCTCAGACGCTCACCCCTGATGTACGTTGGAAATGTGACAACCCCGACAATGTTGATGACCGGCGTAAAGGATCTAAGGACACCCATCTCGCAGACAGAGGAATTCTACCAGGCATTGAAGATCCGGAAAGTGTCAACCGCAATGCTCAGGTTCAATGATGAATTCCATGGTACATCATCCAATCCATCTAACTATCTAAGAACAGTATTATACCTGCATCACTGGTTCGAGAAATATTCAAATAAATAGATAAATATCCATAGAGGCGGCAGGCCTTGTCCGTCGTAGTACCGGGATACCGGTACGAAGACGGGCCCGCCGCCTCTATTTGCTATTAACCATCTCATAACCGGGTGAAGTAGCTAATTGTCAAAAGGTTTTGGGAAATTGTTAATAAGTGGGCAGATCGCGTTTGCACGTAGTTATTCTAATAATTATTTTTGGAATGCTATTTACTAAGAATAACATTAATAAATTATTGTATTTTTGAAACCTAACTAACAAATTTATTCGAACCATGAAAATTTTAGTGAGATCACTCTTAGCGGCAATCATCTTAATTGCCTTTTCATTAAATGCTCATGCTCAGGCAAGTGAGACTGCCACAGCAACAGCTACTATTGTTGAACCCATAACATTAACAAATGTTACTGATATGAATTTTGGTAATATAGCGGTATCAGCTGCTGGAGATGTTATTCTCTCCCCTGCTGGAGTCCGTACTCCTTCAGGCGGTATAACTTTACCTTCCGTAACTGGAACAGTATCAGCAGCAACTTTTGATGTTGATGGTGAGGCAAATTTTACCTATTCAATAACATTGCCAGCTGCAGCTATTACGATTACGAACGGAACAGATAACTTGACAGTGGATACGTGGACAAGCAATCCCACTCCAACGGGCACACTGGATGGAACAGGTTATCAGTTGCTTCAGGTTGGAGCTACTCTGGATATACCACTCGGTACAGAAAGCGCAGGGACATATACTGGCCCTTCCTTTACCGTAACAGTAAATTATAACTAGCAGTAGCAAAACAGGAATAACTGATAAAGACATTATGTCCAGGCTAACTATTTTTATATGCAGCCTTATAGTTCTATTTTTGGGACCGCTGAGCAATTTAAGTGGGCAGTTAGCCACTGCTTCAGCGACCGGGGATATATTTGCTGAAGTTATTCCAGTTTTTTCTGCCAGGGAAACTGCCCAGATGAATTTCGGGAAGTTCTCCCCGGGGCCACAGGGGGGGGAGATTATCCTGACACCCGAGAGCACTGTATTCACCCTTGGCAGCGTTTTCAAAGGCCCCGGAACACATAATGCAGCAAGCTTTTATGTTTCGGGCGATACTGATGCTTCATATTCAATAAACCTGCCGGATGAACCCGTTGTCATTACCAATATCACCAGCGCGAAAACCATGGTGGTCGATGACTGGGTATCGATACCATCGCAGGGTGCCGGAACAGGATTGTTGCAGAACGGTTTCCAGGTGGTTTATGTGGGTGCCACATTAAAAGTAGGGACTCTTGAGGATAATCCTGTTGGTATATATAAAGGCTCATATAACGTTACTTTTGATTTTAACTGATAGGGCACATAAATGTATAAAACAATGTTTAAGATAAAATTAAGAGTTAAGCAGATTGCCCGGATCAGGTCAAATATTATTCCTGTTGTCCTGGTATTCATTTTATTACTTTGTCTCTCAGCAGGTATTTTTGCCCAGGGGAACCTTCTTTTAACACCCAGGAGGGTGGTCTTTGATGGCTCAACACGGTCAATCGACCTTAACCTGGCAAATACCGGGCAGGACAGTGCAACATATGCAATTTCCATTGTGCAGATAAGGATGACCGAAGAAGGGCAGTTTGAAACTATAACTGAACCTGATCCCGGACAGAGATTCGCCGACAGGTTCATCCGTTATTTCCCGAGATCGGTTACCCTTGCCCCCGGTGAAGCCCAGGTGATAAAAGTACAGGTCACCAGGCGAAGCCAGCTCGAGGAAGGTGAGTACCGTTCACACTTTTATTTCAGGGCTGTTCCTGATACAAGGCCCCTGGGCGAAGAGGAACCTGCTCAGGTCACAGACGCTATATCCGTACAGCTGACACCTATTTTTGGTATAACCATACCGGTAATAATACGTGTAGGGGAATCAAATACAACCGTTAGCCTGTCAGATCTTGAATTAAGGATGGTAAACGATAGTGAGCCTCAGCTGGAATTGATATTTAACCGCTCCGGAAATATGTCGGCTTACGGGAATCTCGCGGTGGACCATGTTTCACCATCCGGAACCGTTACCCGTGTTGGCATAGCAAACGGGATAGCAGTATATACTCCTAACACCAAAAGGAAGTTTATCCTTAACCTGGTAAAATCCGAGGATATTGATTATACAAAAGGCAGACTTAGAATTATTTATTCAGCACCTTCGGATGTGAGACCTGAAACGTACGCTGAATCGGAATTGATGCTGAATTAGTATTCATTGAAATATTATTTCAGCTGCTTTAAACCGTATAAGTATGATTAACCTGAAGCAGACCTGCAAGATCGCCCTTCTCGCAGTTTTTTTTATGCATACAGCTTACTCGCTCTATGCTGCCGACCGCTATTCGGTTGCTTCAGGTAACTGGAATTCCACTTCAACATGGTCGGCTACATCGGGTGGGGCGCCGGGCGCGAGCGTTCCGGTCGCGGGTGACAATGTATATATCGAAAGCAACCATACAATAACGGTCACGGCAAATGCAGCATGTGCAAATATCACTTTTACAGCTGACGGCTCAACTCTGACGGTTAATTCATCAATAACACTTACTGTTTCAGGTACGATAACAAAAAATAAACTGAACAGTAATTCATCATCAACTATCTCAGGCCAGGGAAAAATAGACTGTGCCAATATAGCTGTTGGATCTACTGCTAATCCAGTAAGTGGTTTTCTGACATTCTATAACCATACTCTTAGCTCAACAGTATCTATATTAAATGTTTCCGGCAATCTCACAATTAATAGTTATAGCGGCGGATTCTTCAGTTTCAGAAATGGCGTGTTCAATCTTGGAGAAGGTACTTTAAGTGTCTCCGGTTCAATAACTACACAAAATAGCTCTGGTTTAAATGTTTCAACCTTCTCCATGGAAACCGGCAATCAAACAGGAATTCTTAACCTGAGTAGTGCCACTCCCTTCAGTCAATCAGGTACGGGGTTTAGTACCATAAACCTGAATGGAACTTCCACACTGGTGAATTATAACAGGTCAGGAGCACAGACTGTCCATGCCACTGATTATAATAACCTGACACTTTCTGGTAGTGGGGCCAAAGATGTGACAGGATCAATTATTGACGGTATCCTTTCAATGGAAGGCACTGCAACAGCGACAGGGACTACCCCCTCTTTCGGTGCATCTGCCACCCTCCAGTACAAAGGATCGGCTGCCCAGACAACAGGTATTGAGTTCCCGTCCACCTTTTCAGGCAGCGGTGGTGTAATAATTGACAACAGTAATGGAGTAAGCCTTAACTCGGGAAGGACAATCGATGACGCCCTTAATTTCGTCAATGGTATTCTGTCAACCGGATCCAATAACCTTACCCTTACAGCGGGAGGCACGGTAACAGGAGCCGGAACAGGTAATTATGTGAACGGGAATTTTGAGAAGGGCATTGCCGTAGGGACTACCACAATGACTTTTGAAATAGGAGATGCATCAGTCTATGCCCCCGTATTAATCGATTTCACAAATGCAACAACGGGGGCCGGGACCATAACATGCAGCACAACCTCGGGAGATCATCCCCAGGTAGCGAGTTCCAGGTTCAACCCTGCATATACTGTGAACCGCTTCTGGACATTGACAAATAATGGGGTCAGCGGGTACACCACATTCGATGCCACATTCAATTTCGTTGCAGGGGATATTGATGCGGGAGTAGATTATAACTTCCTCCTTGTCGGTAACTATACCGCTTCCTCCTGGAATTATCCGAGTACGGGCACAAGAACAGCTACAAGTACCCAGGCAACGGGGTTGACAACCTTCGATGATTTCCAGCTGGGTCTTTTAATGTCATCTTACAGAAGTGCCGCAACGGGAAACTGGGAGCAGTCAACATCATGGGAAGTGTTCATTGGCAGTTCCTGGGTTCCAGCCCCTGCCCCACCTTCAGCAGCAGGGAATGATGTTACAATTCTTTCCACCCACGTAATAACAAATACTACATTTCTCACAATAGATGAACTGACAGTAAATTCAGGAGCAAGCCTGGTAATGTCGGCAAATATATCAGTGCCCGATGGCACAGGCACTGACATGACAATAAACGGGACGCTTGACTGCGGGGGATCAAATATCGTCTCAGGCGCCGGTTCATTTTCTCTGGCGAGTGGTGCCGGGATCTTTATAGGTTCCCCCGAAGGTATAACTTCGTCAGGTGCAACAGGCAATATACAGACCACAACACGCACCTTTGATACCGGGGCAAACTATACATATAACGGCACTGCTGCTCAGGTAACGGGCAATGGTTTACCATCCACAGTTAATAATCTTACAATTGATAATTTATCCGGAGTTTCCCTGTCGGGATCAGTTACTGTTAACGGTACTCTTACCCTTACAGACGGTGCTCTTACTAC
This sequence comes from Bacteroidales bacterium, assembly GCA_016928075.1. GTDB lineage: Bacteria > Bacteroidota > Bacteroidia > Bacteroidales > VadinHA17 > UBA9300. Next base: position 54,146 of record JAFGLJ010000001.1, read on the forward strand.
CGGGTCAACTACACTTACCTTTCAGAATTCTGACACACCTATTGCCAGGGGCTCAGGAACTATCACTACTGATGCAACAACCAATATATTCTTTGGTACACCAGGCAATACTGGTGGTGCAGCATTTACCATCCCATCAGGTACTTTCACCTCGGCTCCGACAATCAATAACCTTACAATCAACAGGGACAACAACCTGACACTTGGCAACCAGATGATATCTGTTTACGGTATCCTGTTATGTAACGGTCCCCTCATTACTGCCGGCAATCTCACCCTGCTGTCAGATGCTTCGGCCACTGCCCTTATTGACGGTGCAGGCACAGGCCAGGTTTCAGGAAATGTCACCATGCAGCGCTACCTCCCAGTCGGATTCGGGTATAAATACTTCAGCTCCCCTTTCCAGTCAGCCACAGTCAGCGAATTTGGAGACGATATGGACCTCACGTTCTGGTTTCCCACTTTTTATAAATATGACGAAAGCAGGACCAGCTCAGGCTGGGTCGATTATACCACACCGGCAGGTGTGCTTGAACCCATGCACGGCTATGCAGTTAATTTCGGCAATGTATCTGCACCCAATACTGTGGATGTGTCAGGTGAGGTTAATAACGGAAATCTTTCATTAACTCTTTATAACAATAACAACACCTACACTCAGGGCCTCAACCTTGTCGGAAATCCCTATCCTTCGGCCATTGACTGGGATGCATCGACAGGATGGACCAAAACAAGCATCGACGACGCTGTTTACTTCTTCGAAGCAAGTACAACAGACGAATATGGTGGCACCTACAGCTCCTATGTGAACGGTATCCCCAGTGATCCAAGCGTTACAAGTATTATTCCTTCTATGCAGGCCTTCTTCGTACACGTCTCTGATGGTGCCTATCCTGTTACCGGTACACTTGGAATGAACAATAATGTCAGGGTCAACGACAGGACCCAGGCATTTTATAAATCATCAACTATTGATTATGAAAGGAAATCAACACCACTTTTACGTCTGGCAGCAGAGTTTGAAGATGACAGTACAAGTATGGATCCCATGGTTATTTACCTGGAGGATATAGCTTCTGAGGAGTTCGACAGCGATCTTGATGCACTCAAGTTGTTAAATACTGATTTCAAAGTCCCAAACCTTTATGCCACTGTGCCGGGAGGTAAAAAGCTATCTATAAGCGCAATACCCGGAGGATTCGAAATACCTTACAGTATACCACTTGGGCTCAAGACTAATCGCAATGGCACAGTTAATTTCTTCATCCTTAATGCTGATGATTATTTTTCCACAGTGAGAATTTGTCTGTACGATAATTTATCTGGTGCGCGGCAGGGACTTGTTAACGATTCTATATATACCGTAACATTGGAATCAGGGGAGTATCATAACAGGTTCTTTCTTGAGATAACTAATGTTACCACAGGTATAGAAAAACCAGTTTATGACGATGCTCTCTTCAATATCTACTGCTCAAATAGACTACTTAAAACCAATATATATGAGGTATACGGAAAAGAAGGAATAATATCTGTAATCAACATCACCGGGCAACTTATTTACAGACAGATTATACGGCACCCCGGTTATTATGAATTCAGTGCTCCTGATTTAAATGGTATATATATTATTAATTATTCATCTGGAACCAGGACAGGCTCCAGGAAAATTTTTATTGGAAACTGATGAAAACAGACCACGCTATATATAAAGATCATGGAGTGAGAATTATCAAACCTTTAATAATATTGCTGCTTACAATCATATCAGCAATATCTTTTGCACAGGAAGATCCACCACGTCCTATTGAGGTTACTGTCACCGGCCAGCAACTTACATTCGGGGCTTTTACACATGGTGCATCTGGCGGAACGGTTACTGTGGAACCGACAGGATCAAGATCATCCACGGGTGATGTTATCCTGCTGGGCCTTGGCTACCCATATTATCCAACTCTTTACGAGATAATTGGCAACCCCGGGACTGTCATCTCCATCCTGAACGGACCTGATGCAATATTGCCCGGAAGTAATGGAGGCTCAATAACACTCACTATTGGCAGCTCTGATCCTGCATCGCCGTTCGTATTAACGGCAGTGTATCCCAATCCTAATACTCTCTATATAGGAGGAACGGTAACAATTGGTAATTCCGCGGCAAATCCGCCCGGTTTTTACAGCGGCACCTATGATGTAACTTTTGTACAGGAATAATAACTCATTATAAACCGCGGGAGGAAGAATGAAAGGGAGCAAAGTATGTAGACCAGAATTTAAACCGGGCATACTTTCGCCTCCGCCGAGATTTTTAATACAGCTGTCACTTTTATTATTAATCTTCCTGCCATCTCATCTCCTTGCCCAGGATGAAGATGAGTATTACGAAATATCCGTGAATCTTGAAATCAGGCGTATAGGAGGCACAGAGGTTGAGGCTGTGATAAAGGGTAAGGAGCTCTTCCTGGCAATACCCGACCTTTTTAATTTCCTTAAAATAAAAAATACACCATCACCGGACCTGGAGTCCGTATCTGGCTTCTTCATTAATCCAGGTAATGAATACCTGATTGACAGGTCAGGCAACAGGATTCACTATGATGGTAAAACCATCGATCTCAGTCCCGGGGATCTTGTAAGAACTGAATCTAACCTTTACCTCAAATCATCGTATTTCGGCGAAATATTTGGACTTGATTGTATCTTCAATTTCAGGGCCTTATCCGTTACGATTGAAACAAATCTTGAATTGCCCCTGATACGCGAAATGAGGCAGGAAGAAATACGTGAAAATCTCAGCAGGCTGAAAGGAATTACAGAAGCTGATACAGTTATTGAAAGGACATATCCCTGGTTTAAATTTGGCATGGCCGACTGGTCTGCAATTGCCATGGAACAAATCGATGGACCGGCAAATGCCAGGCTGAACCTCACCCTTGGTGCCATGATTGCAGGCGGAGAGGCAAAAGCCTCCATTAACTATGACAGCCGTCAGCCTTTCACCGAGAAACAACAGTACTATCTCTGGCGGTATGTCAATAACGATCATAACCTGCTTCGCCAGGTCAAAGCAGGCAAGATTCCCACATACTCCCATTCCACGATATACAATCCCGTGGTGGGCGTGCAGGTAACAAATACACCTACCACATTCAGGCGCTCCTTCGGTACATATACACTGAGCGACAGGACCGAACCGGGATGGATAGTCGAATTATATGTTAATAATGTGCTTGTGGATTATGTTAAGGCGGATGCATCAGGCTTTTTCACATTTCAGGTGCCGCTGGTATATGGTAATACAATTGTAATCCTGAAATTTTACGGGCCCTGGGGTGAGGAACGAACAAGTGAACGGAATATCAATATCCCTTTCAATTACCTCCCTTCCGGAACAATGGAATACACATTAAGCGGCGGAATTGTTGAGGATGGTTCAGCAAGTAAATTCGGTCGTGCCGACATCAATTATGGCCTGTCAAACCGAATTACAGTCGGAGCGGGATTTGAATACCTTTCTTCAGTTACGTCAGGTCCACTGATGCCATATATTAACAGCTCGGTGAGGGTGACAAATAATTTCCTTTTGAAAGGTGAATATGTACATGGTGTCAAGGCAGGTGGCGCATTAAGCTTGCGGCTTCCTTCAAACCTTCAGTTTGACCTTAAATATATCAAATATGACAAAGACCAGCAGGCGATAAACTATAACTATCTTGAAGAACGAAAGGCAATTGTTTCGCTACCTTTACGCATTGGTAATTTTTCATCATATAACCGATTAGGCATTAACCAGTTGGTTTTGCCACTGTCAAAATATACCACAGGTGAATGGATGTTCTCCGGGTCTTTTGCAGGTCTAAGCACCAATCTTACCACGTACGCCATTTTTATTGATGAGGTCGATCCGTATATATACAGCAACCTCTCACTGGCATTCAGGCTTCCATGGCGACTGACTCTGATGCCGCAGGCACAGTATGGATATACACAGAAGAAGTTCCTTTCGGCAAAATTAAGGATAGAGAAATCCCTTCTGGATCATGCATTCCTGAATTTATCCTTCGAAAAGGATTTCAGGAGTAATATGAATATGGCTGAACTGGGACTCAGGTACAATTTCTCATTTGCCCAGACAGGTGCTTCGGCAAGATATTCACAGGGTGTTACAAACCTTGTTCAGTATGCAAGAGGTAGTTTCATAAATGATGGCAGGAGCAAATATCGAAGGGCAGATAACAGGACACACGTAGGAAGAGGAGGAATAATTATAAAGCCTTTCCTAGATTATAATGCAAACGGTAAAAGAGACCCGGGTGAAGATGGTGTGCCGGGGCTTAACCTTCGTGCAAACGGCGGAACAGTGGATAAATCGGAAAACGACACTACCATAGCCATTATCGGGCTCGAACCATATACAACATGCTTCATCGAGCTCGATCCAAACAGCTTTTATAACATTGCATGGAGGCTTCCTTATGAGACCCTTAGCGTAAAGGTGGATCCCAATATAATTAAGAGTATTGATATCCCTGTTAATGTTGTCGGGGAGGCTGATGGTTACGTCAGGGCCGACCGCGATGGTGTGGTGAAAGGATTGGGTCGCATTATTGTTAAATATTTCAATGCACAGAACAGGCATATAGCCAGTACACTTACAGAGCCAGACGGATATTACAGCTATTTCGGGCTCAGTCCAGGCCAGTACTATGTTATGGTTGACACGGTACAGCTTACAAAACTCGGCATGTATGCCGAACCCGACACTATAGGTTTTACTATCGGGGAATCAATTGAAGGTGATATAGTAAGTGATCTTGATTTCACCCTTAACATGAGACAGGTTGACACAACACTGGTTGATACCACTGCAAGAAAGCCTGAACCTGTCATAAGAATTGACAGTACATACATGATCATTCACGAGGTAACTGAAGAGCTTATAACAATCACTGAAGATTCCTGGGCAATACAGCTCGGGGCATTCACTCAGAAGCCCAATGCCGACAGGATGAGGGCTACACTTCAAAGACTGCTGGGTAAGAACGTAGAAATAGTAATTGAAGACAAATTTTATAAGGTCAGAATACTGGATCTTAAAGACAGGGATGAAGTGGACAGGAACCTGGAAACGCTCAATAAACTGGGCTTTAACGAGTTCTGGGTAATAAGGCTGAAAGCCAAACAGCAGCAACTTGTTCTTAAAGAAGTCAGGGATTCAGTGCTGCAGGTTACTGAAACTGTTATTGGTGAGGAACCTCCTGCTATTACATCGGAAATGAACATACAGATAGGTGCTTTCAGAAATAAAGCCTATGCAGATGCCCTGGTCGAGAGGCTTAAGTTCTATCTTGATAAGAAACTTATTATAGTGCCTGAAGACGGGTATCACAAAGTAAGGATTACAGGCTTTGAGTCGAGGGAGGAGATGGAAAAAATCATTCCTTCACTGGGAATCCTTGGTGTTGATGATATATGGATATTACCTGTCGAGGAAATAAAAGTTGACACTGCACGGGTTGAACCTGAGCCATTTATACCCGCCGAGATAAAAGATACACGCCTGGAAACAGTGAAACCCGATACCACCAGGCTGGAAGAAGAACAGGAAATACCAGAACCTCTTGTTTCCCTGCAGGTTGCCGTATACCCCAAACGTACCCAGGCAATAAGGGCAAAAAGAAGGATTGAAAACAAACTGAATCTTCCGGTTGAAATTATCCAGCAGTGGGATTACTACAGGGTAATAGTCACAGGTTTCTACACCCGCGAGGAAACATACAGGTATTATCCCGAACTTGCAGGCCTTGGATTTGACGGCATCATTCTTATAGACAATTCCGAGAAATGATCCCTCTTTAAAAGGGGAAAGTCCCGAGAATTCGTGACAGGGGGATGTCCCCCTTTAAAAGGTATGATTTTTGTGGATATTGTAACATAAATGATTCCGACAATGAAAAACCATATCACCTTTCTATTCCTGATTTTTGCATCATTATTCCTTATACCTTCATGCGAAAAACAGCCTGACCCGGATAACCAAATTCCGCAGATCATTCTCCGAGAAAAATCCGCACAGATCATTGAAGCCGACCAGGCATTTGCATTTGAACTATTCGGGGAAGTAATGACAGCCAGCGAGGAAGAAAATATTATGATATCTCACCTGAGTGTATCATACGCCCTGGGAATGACATATAACGGTGCCGCAGGCACCACGCTCGATGCCTTTAATGATGTATTGCACTTCGGCGATCTCACAAAACAGGAAGTGAATGAGAGCTATAAAGATCTGATGGAGCAGCTCATCCACCTCGATGAGCAGGTGGAATTCTCTATTGCCAACAGTATATGGTACAGGCTGGGCTATAATGTATTGTCTGCTTTCATCAGTACAAACCAGACCTATTTTGACGCCATGGTCAGTGAACTTGATTTTACAGACCCACAGGCTGTGGAAATTATTAATAACTGGATCGAAGAAAAAACCAATGATAAGATACAGGATATGCTCGACTATATTCCGGATGATGCCGTAATGTACCTTATCAATGCCATATATTTTAATGCAGCATGGAAATACCAGTTTGACAAGGACGCGACCCAGACAGGGACCTTCTATCTTCAGGATGGTAACCAACACGAAACCGATTTTATGAAAGTTAACGGAACATTCATGTATACTTCCACAGATAATTTTAATGCTGTTGAACTTCCCTATGGTGATAGCACATTCAGTATGGTAGTGATGTTACCATACCAGGACCTGGATGTCGATGACCTTGTCGACCAGATGGACGTCCTAACATGGAATGAGTGGTTCAGTAATTCAGCAATGACTGATGTCCAGGTTGAACTTCCCAAATTCAAATATGGATTTAAGGATTTATTGAACAATCCCCTCATAAACCTTGGACTGGGCATTGCATTTTCCGGCGGTGCTGACTTCAGTCTTATCACCCCTGGAGGTGGAATATTCATATCAAGGGTGATCCACCAGACTTTCATCGATGTTCAGGAAGAAGGTACCGAGGCTGCTGCCGCCACAATTGTTGAACTAAGGGAAACAGCCGGACCAACACAGCCAATCTTCTTTCGTGCCGACAAACCGTTCTTATACCTTATAAAAGAAAACTCCACTGGTGCTATTCTGTTTATGGGCAAGGTTGGAAAACCGGAATATAATTGATTGCATTCCGGTAAGGATCATCTCCTTAAATCTATTCATTACTTAAGGTAATTTTCTTAAATTTACACCTGGGAGGTATGAGATTTTTATTAATTATTAGTTTTATCTCTTCCTTTTAATATTTTAAATTATAAACCTATACCTGCCCCGGTTATTAATAAAAAAATCTCCTATGAAACCACCTAATCTCATTAAAAGAATTGCATTTCTATTGGCCTTATGCCTGCTTGCAGTTTCCTGCGCAATTAATCCCGTTACCGGTAAAACACAGCTAATGCTGATGTCTGAAGCCCAGGAGATACAGATGGGCGCACAATACGATCCACAGGTGATCGCCACATTCGGTGAATATAAAGATGAACAGATTCTATCATTCATCCAGGATAAAGCTGATGAAATGGGAAAAATATCCCATCGCCCTAACCTGAAATACCATGTCAAAATACTTGACTCGCCCGTGGTTAATGCTTTTGCTGTACCCGGCGGTTATATTTACCTTACCCGTGGCATACTGGCACAGTTTAACAACGAAGCCGAGCTGATGGGTGTCCTTGGTCATGAAATGGGCCATATAACAGCACGTCATTCTGTAAGCACCCAGAGCAAACAGACCCTGGGCCAGTTGATCCTAATAGGAGGTATGATCGCCTCTGAAGAATTTGCGTCTTACGCCCAGTATGCATTACAGGGAATGCAGTTATTATTCCTCAAGTTCAGCCGTGATAATGAACGCCAGGCCGACCAGCTGGGTGTTGCCTATTCATCGCAAATTGGATATGATGCCAATAAAATGGCTGATTTCTTCCAGGTGCTTAAGAAGATGAGCATGCCTGAGGAACAGGGAGGGGTACCGACTTTCCTTTCAACACACCCCGATCCTGCCGACAGGTATAATTCTGTGAAAAGAGATGCTCAAATGTGGCAGGATAGCCTCAAAATGGATATTTACAAAGTGAATGCTGATAACTACATGCACATGATAGATGGGATCATATACGGTGAAGATCCAAGGCAGGGATATGTTGAAGGTAATACCTTTTACCATCCCGAAATGAAATTCAGGTTCTCTTTTCCTGCCGGATGGCAGTTCGAAAACCTCCCGACACAGGTTAATATGGCACCATCAGATGGCAAGGCCCTGATAGTCTTTACTTTTGCTCCCGGCTCCTCACTGGATCAAGCTGTAAGTAATTCACTTCAACAACTGGAACTAAAACCCTATGAAAGTTTAAGAACAAATATCAATAACCTTCCGGCTATAGTTACAATGTCGAAACAGGTGTACCAGGATCAAACCACAGGACAGCAACAATCCAATATGATAATCTCCTGTTTCATCGATTACGAGAATACATATTTTGTCTTTCATGGTGTTACTGCCGAGGTAAATTATAATATCTACGGTGATCCTTTCATGGCTACCATGAATACTTTTTCAAGGTTGACCGATCCTGCAAAATTAAACAAGATGCCCGTTAAGATCCTTGTTAAAAAAGTCCAGCGGACCGGCACACTGGCTGATGCTTTGAAATATTATGGCATGCAGCAGGACAGGATGAATGAGCTTTCTTTTCTGAATAATCTTGAACTGACCGATGTTGTGCAGGCTGGAAAGCTGATTAAAGTGATCGGTTATTAATATTTTCAAGGGAAATATGATGTTGTCAGGAAAAAAGATCGGAATGCCCAAAGTTCTGGTTTGCTTATCTGAAGCATTGATGCTGGTATTCGCGATATTCAGCGTAAATAAAATTGAAGCCCAGGTCACAATCTCCGAAGAGGAATGGGTAATACCTTCATACCTGATTGCAGCCCCCGATAAAAATCCTATGTTTTTCAAAAATGAATCATACCAGGGTGCCTCAAGGCATATTTACCCCTATACCCTGGATGATGTATTTTCAACACAAAAAGTCGATAAGGCCTGGAAAGCATTGATACTTGAAAACGACTATATCAGGCTATGCATTACACCCGAAATAGGCGGGAAAATATATTATGCTGCAGATAAGACCAGTGACTATAATTTCATTTATAAGAATGACGTGGTCAAACCGGCCTATATCGGTATGACAGGTGCCTGGGTGTCAGGTGGCATCGAATGGGATGTACTGCATCATCACAGGGCTTCAACTTTCCTGCCTGTTAATTATACCCTTGTTGAGAACACAGACAGCAGCAAAACAATCTGGATAGGTGAAACCGATCTTCGTCATCGCATGAGATGGACGATAGGTATTACGGTATTCCCGGGAAAATCATATTTCCGTGCCCGGATTAAAATTCATAACCCCACCCCTTATTCACATTCATTCCTTTACTGGGCAAATGTGGCAGTACATGCAAATAAGAATTACCAGGTTATTTTCCCCCCGGGTGTGCAGTTCGCCACTTATCATGCCAAGACGGAATTTACTCACTGGCCTCTCTCACGCGAAGTTTACAGGGGCCAGGATTTTACTGAAGGTGTTGATGTAAGCTGGTGGAAAAACTCAGTTAGTTCAGCTTCATTTTTTGCACATGACCTGAAGGAGGACTTTATGGGAGGATATGATCATGGAAAAAATACCGGCATAGTACATATCGGTGATCATAACACTGTCAAAGGAGCCAAGGTGTGGGAATGGGGATCGGGGCCACGCGGGCAGCTTACCGAGGCAGAACTGACCGAAAATGCAGGACCATACCTTGAGCTAATGACCGGTGCTTATTCCGATAACCAGCCCGATTACAGCTGGATTAAACCTTACGAATCAAAAATCGCAGAGCAATACTGGTACCCCATAAGGGATATCGGTGGATTTAAAAATGCAAATCTTAATGGTGCTGTCAACCTTGAAGAAAAGGAAGACAACAGTATTTTTCTCGGATATTATTCAACACAGGAAATAGAAAATGCCAGGATAGTCATTAAAAACAAGAATAAAGTAATATTCGAAAAAAATATTCTAATATCACCCGAATTTACCTTTACTGATTCAATAAATATCGAAGAGGAATTTAAAATGACTGATCTTTACACAGAAATGGTGAATGCAGAAAGTGGTGAAGTACTGTTGTCATATCAACCAGCAGAGAGGGAATATACTGAAGAACTCCCCGAAACGGTGAAGAGTCCTCCGGCACCCGAAGATATTGAAACTATTGAAGAAGTTTTCCTGACAGGAAAGAGGATTGAACAGTTTTATAATCCCAGGATTGATCCCATGGATTATTACCAGGAGGCTCTGAACCGCGATCCGGGTGATATCCGCACAAATATTTCAGTTGGTAATATTCTGCTTCAAAACGGTGATTACGCTAATGCCAGGAAACATTTCTGCAAGGCCATAAGCAGGATAACCAGGGATTACACAAGGCCATATGACTGCGAAGCACTGTATCTGGAGGGAATAACTTTGAAAGCACTCGAATTATATGATGAAGCAATTGATACACTGTACCGTGCCACCTGGGATTATGCTTTTCACCCGGCTGCTTATTTTGAACTGGCACAGATTTCTGTTATGAGAGGTGATTATAGTAAAGCTTTAGATGAGATTAACGAGTCACTTGCAACAAATAGCAGGAATAACAGTGCTATTTGCCTTAAGGCATCAATCCTGAGAAGGATGGGTAAATATGAAAGTGCAACAGAAATACTGGAACCTGTTCTTCGTACCGATCCCCTTGACTTCAGGGCTGCAAATGAATCATACCTGCTGGCAATATCGTCCGGTGACCAGGTTAACTCAGAGCATGAACTCGGTGTTCTTGACAGGAAAATGAGAGACTATGACCAGAATTATATTGAACTTGCAACCGGATATATCAACGACGGATTGCCTGAGGAGGCAGAGGGTGTTCTTCTCCGTTTCAAAGCGAAAAACCCTGTCACCAGTTATTACCTGGGTTACCTGGCCCACAGAAAAGGGAACATTGACGAAGCTGAAAAATATTTTAAAGAGGGGTCAGCACAAGTTGTGGACTACTGTTTCCCATTCAGGCTTGAAACAATCAAAGTCCTTGAAACAGCCCTGGAATACTACCCTTCAGACGCTAAGGCATATTATTACCTGGGAAATATCCTTTACGAGAAGCAACCCGCGAAGGCAATTCAGTATTGGGAGAACGCAGTTAAATATGACCCCACTCTTGCCATTGCATACCGTAACCTTGGATGGGGATATTATCAGCACCGGGACGATGGTAACAAGGCAATAAAGGCATACGAAAAAGCAATTGACCTGAACAGGAATGAACCGATATACTATTTAGAGCTTGACCGTCTATATGAAATGAGCAACGCCCCTGTTGAAAAAAGGCTCAGTTTATTTGAAGGAAATAATGACATAGTAAGCAAACGTGAAGATGCCTTTGCACGACAGATTGCCGTGCTGACACTGGCGGGAGAGGCCGGTACGGCCGTGGAATATTTGAGGGGAAGAGAATTTACATTCCGTGAGGGAAGTTCAGGCATAAGGGACATAATCATTGATGCTTACCTGGCACTGGGTCTGGAACATATGAAAGCAAAGCATTATCATAAAGCTATTGAAACTTTCCTGCATGCAAGGATACCGGAAGAAGAAGCCAGTGGCAGCAGGGCCGGGAACAGGAATATCCAGGTCGACTATTATATCGGGCTGGCCCATGAAACCCTGGGAAATAAAAAAGATTCAGTTGAATATTTTACATCATGCACGGAACTTGAGTCAGGAAGCCAGGGATATATAAGATACTACAGCGGGTTGGTCAACCTTAAGCTGGGCAGGAAAGACGAAGCTTCGGAAATATTTAACTCCCTGATTGAAGAAGGAAATGAACGAATCATCCAGGCTCCTTCCTCCGGTGTTGATTTTTTCGCCAAGTTCGGTGCCAGGGAAGCTGAAAATGCACGGTTGTCAAACGCCTACCTGCTCATAGGTCTTGGTCATAAAGGCCTTGGCCAGGATAAACAGGCCGTGGAAAACCTGCAAAAGGCCGTAGAACTTTCAACAGCCAATCTATATGCCAGAATCGAACTGCAGGACCTGCTTACGAAAACTGACTGAAAACTCTGTTGCGATTTATATAATACCAAAATTCTCATCAAATTATTGGAACCATTGGTCAAATTGATCTTTCTGTTAAAAAACATAATTGCCTGATATGTGGAAGCCTGTTTAATACTGATTATTAATGTCTTGGATCGTAACAATTACTCTAGTGACCTCAATTTTATTAATCTTCCGGTCAAAATCCATTATTTTTTGATGAACTAACATATTTCTCATATAAACATAATAATTCTGTTGATTTTCGTCAGAAATACTTAGACTAATAAGTTAAAATAATCTCCTGTAAACCTCACTGACAGGGGATTTGCGATTTGCACTTACTGCCCCAATATCTTAATTTTACTCAAGGATTTTTAGCGTAAAATGAATGCTAAAAGGTCATGCTTAACTAAATCAAATAACATGACGACTGGGAAGACCGGTAAAATGAATTTTCGTAACGGAGTTTTAGCGGGTGCAGCTATAGTTGCATTTGCCCTGATATCATTATCGGCTATAAGGGCTAAAAAGGCGTCCAGTTATTTTAAGGCAGAGTATTTAGCTTCAGAAGAAGAATGTTTCATGATTGTTGATGAGAACAGGCATTTAAAAGATTCACTAACACACATTTATGAAAACCTTGATGAGATTTACAAATTCACCTGGCAGAACATTGATTTCTGGTTGGACTACTATCAGGTTAAATTCCAGAGGGTGGCCAAAGCCCAGATTATACTGGAAACTAATTCGCTTACCTCGAAGATCTGCCTGAAGAACAATAATCTTTTTGGGATGAAATTGGCAAAATACAGGCCAACCACAGCCAAGGGCATTCGTTACAAACATGCTTACTATGATAATTTCATAGAGTCCATCAGAGATTATAAACTATACCAGGACTATTTCCTTGTTGAAAACTGTCCTGATGAATATAGCTATTTGAAAATGCTTGAAACAAACCGTTATGCGACAGCAATGCATTATGTTGAAGCTTTGCGTAAAATTATTGAAAGGGATTTTCCGGACGGAAACTGACACTGAAAATAAATAACCAGACAAGGAATAAAATTTGAAGCAATGGTTGAGAATGAATTTCTATATAATGAAGAAGAATATGATGGATTTTCATTTTACGATGCAGAAACGGCATTTTCTGACAATCATTATGATGAGGAAGATAATATGGAGGATGACGAAGCATGGTGGTATTCATCTAAATATATGCCTCTATCAATTGAAGAAGAAGATGCCGCCATTGCTTCATGCCGTGAAGAAACAGCCTGGTGCGGTTGTCTTAATGGAGATGGTGATGAACGGTGGTATTATCTTGAAGTCAATGAATTATTGGATGAAATAACTGGCCGTCCGGCACCTGTAGTATCGACCGAGACTATCTGGGCAGGTGAATTCACCGATATAGGCACTGTTACTTACGATCCCGAATTGAACATAATTATCATTGATTTAACAGATGGATGGAAACTGCAGGATGTTGAAGAGCCTGTTAAAATTCAGGGATACGACGTTTTACCGTCAGACACACCGTCAGCAGAACTTTTTACAACTTATAAGGGTAAACGAACGACTATTGAAGTCGGGCCTTATAAATATTATGCTATTCACCTTGATGTACAGATCGGCACATGATATTCTGACCAAATCAATCAATATACTTATCAGGAATAAAATTGTATGTGCCGAATTCCTATGGAATAATTATATTTATTAATCCGAATAAATCAACTGTAAACAAATTGGTCAGCAAAATCCTTTGCTACGGTGAAATGTTATGGGATGTATTCCCGGGTAAGGCTGTTCCGGGAGGGGCTCCCATGAATGTGGCTATTGGTCTTAAAAAACTCGGTGCCGATGTTTCCTTTTTAAGCAGCTGCGGGCATGATAAGCGTGGAGAGGAGCTGCTGAAATACCTGGAGGATAGCGACATCTCAACGAAATATATCCAGAGGAACGATTACCCGACGGGGATTGTTAAGGTTGAACTGTCTGAAGATAACAAAGCCACATTTGAAATTTTGTTTCCTGCGGCCTGGGACTATATTCGAAAACCTGACAATATACCTGCTTTCGAAGTAATTGTATTTGGAAGCCTGGCATGCAGGCATACAAGCTCCTTTGATACACTAAAAATCCTGCTGGAAAATAAGACACTTAAAATCTGTGATGTTAACTTCCGCCCTCCTTACCTCGACCAGGCAATAGTTGAACTGCTTCTTGGTAAAGCTGATATCGTAAAAATGAATCGTGAGGAATTATCACTGGTGTCAGGCTTGAATGGAACAAGGCAGGAAACTCTTGAAGAGGAAGCAGAACTGGTTTTTAATAAATACAACATTAGAATTTTGTGCGTGACTCTTGGTGCACAAGGGGCATTTTTAATGACCGGTCATGACAGAATTTACCAAAAAGGGTTCAGGGTGAATACAGTCGATACTGTTGGAGCCGGAGATGCATTTCTCGCAGGTTTTATCCACTATTATTTAAACAATAAACCTTTGAAGGAAACCCTCGAATTTGCATGCCGCCTGGGGGCTTACGTGGCATCCCGTGAAGGGGCCAATCCTCCTTTTCATAAAGACAGTCTGGATAAATTAAGGACATAAATGATCAAACCTGTCTACCGACAGGTAGACGTTCAAACCATTCAAACCTGATGATCTCAGAGTGGCTGAGAGAGTTGAGAGGGTTGAGCGCTCGTGCTTGAGCACTCGCTGTTGAGCTATAACGAGCAATCCTCCTTCGCTGAAGCTACGGAGGACAGAGCGAGTAACCAGTAACGAGCAACCAGTTTATATCATCTCAAGGTTATATTTTGCAGCAGCCAGCAACGGCCGTGTCCATACCCCGTATTTGCAGGCCTGTTCACAATAACCTTCGCAGTCGATGCATACCGTTAAGGGCTTTTGCAATTTCAGCCCGGCATACTTGGTCATGGCCCTTTTTTCCTGCCTTTTGACACTGAAATAATAGTTATAGCGTAGTATCTTATTTACTGGCATGTGATGCGGGCAGGCTGCCTCACAATCATTACATCCTATCCTGCATGCTGTATGACCGAGATGCTCCTGGAACCCTCTTAACACAACCTCATCCCTGCCCGTAAGCTTCTGGCCCGACAGGCCAAGCAAGTTATCCACCTCTTCAAAATTCTGGAAATCCCACAGTGTGGTGTGTGCCAGGGGATTGGATAAAACATATTTTGATGCTGCCGTTTTCAATTCGCTATCGCTGCTTATACCGTACCTGGCAAAGAAAGCCTTTGCCTGTTCATCCATTAATCTATACTTATCATAATATGCCTGCAGGAAAGCATCTGCCTCTTTCCCTTCTTCCTCAAGCCTGCTCATCCGGCTTTCAAAAATGTTAAAAATATGTACCGGGTTCGATTTCATTATCATTGTGGCAATACTCTTCTTATCACATTCCTCAAGTACCTTTTCTGCTATATCTGCATTCGCAAAATTGTATGCAAGAAGTATAACATCAAAGCGTCCGTCTTCTATGGCTGACATAAGAATTGTATCAAGGCTTTCCTCGGTATCATAAGCCCAGTTATTACCATGGCACGAAACCCCCACATGTTTAACCCTGCTCTCTTTCTTCAACTGTTCCATTGCCGAATGAAAAGCTTCATCCTTTAATATGGCAGAATTCTCTGCCGAGTGAATCTGTATGCAATCGATATAATCTGTTTGAAGCCTTTCCATGGCCCGGTATGACCGTTCAAGAACTTCCTTCTTTGAAGGAAACTCCTTTTCAGTATACAGCTTGCTGTTGATAAATATCTTACTGCGATCAAAATCCTGAAGTACACGCCCGATTATTCTTTCACTGTTCCCATTCCCATATGTTTCACCCGTATCTATCAGGTTAACCCCTCTTTCCAGCAAAGCTCTGAGAACAGCTTCGTTCATAGGAGCCCCGCTGCTGAAATCGGATACCATGAAACCTGTCTTACCAAATTTGCGGTATTCCTTAATAGATGGCGGTGCATTTACAGTGTCTTTATTATCGGTAGCAAGTGTCCCGGCTGAAAGCATGCCTGCTCCTATCGTACTTAAAGAAGCTGTCTTTATGAATTTTCTGCGATTGAGTTTTGAAGAGGCCATATTGAGAATGTTTGATTGATCCGGGAAAATACAAAAACTTATTTATGAAATACTATATATTCTGTTTTTTATTACTATGGTTGAGAGGTTTTGGGGTTTAGATGTTGAAGTGTTGAACTGTTTAATTGTTGAAGTGGGATCTATACAATTGAGTTCCGTTACACACTAAGTCATTCATCATCCTTAATACTGTGCTCTGTTCTCTGTTCTCTGAGCCCTTTGCTTAAACCCGCAACCTGAACCGAGGCGAAGCCGAGCTCGCCGAAGGCAAACATTAAACTAATATCCTGGCAATTTGTTTTAATTATAATGATATTAGCGTTTAGTATATGAGAATCCTTGTTCTATGCACCGGTAACAGCTGCCGCAGCCAGATGGCAGAAGGCTTTATAAAATCATTCGACCGGGATATCGAAGTTTACAGCGCAGGAACTGCTCCGGCAGGTAAGGTACATCCAAAGGCTGTGGCCGTAATGAATGAAATCGGCATTGACATTTCAGACCATAAACCTAAAATGGTAGATATATTCCTGAAAGATTCTTTTGATTACCTTATCACGGTATGTGACGATGCAAAAGAAAACTGCCCGCTCTTTACAGGTGATGTGAAGCACCGCATGCATATTGGTTTCAGGGATCCTGCAAAAGCAAGCGGTACAGAAGAAGAAATAATGAATTTATTTCGTGAAGTCAGGGACCGGATAGGCAAAGAAATGAAACGATTGGTTAACACTATTTAGAGACACCAGGCCTTGTCCGTCGTAGTACCGGGATACCGGTACGAAGACGGGCCTGGCAACTCTATTGATTCTGATTGGTTGTAGTCTCTTTAGCGATTGTTATTATTATTGTCTTGACTTTCTTACTGTAATATATTATCCCTGTGAGGTTATACGGCAATCCTAATTCTATCTGATAAATACTGTCATATCCTTCCTGCCATAAACTGGCAATATTAACATCCGAATAACTCTGTGTCATCATGCGAATATCCATTCTCATCAAATCAAAATTATAAGAAGCAGGTAACCCGATCAGAATACTTTTAGCAATACACCCTCCTTCCATAGTTACCAGGGTGTCATTTTGCAGGTAACCTTCTGTTCGTTCAATGAGATCAAAAGCCAAAAGATTGCAGTATTTTTCAATCAATGAATTTTCCACTTCCTGCGCACAGGATATAATAGCCAGCATGATTGACAGCGATAAAACCAATACCTTTTTCAAGTCTTCTGTTTTTGTTCTGCAAATTACTAAATCATATAAGCATTTTTAGTTAATACCCGCAGCAGTTATTAGCAAAATGTACTAATTTTGAACAGTAACTGGATTTTAAATCATAAAAAACCGCTTCATATGAAACTCACTTTAAGTATTAAAGTAATATCATTACTACTGGCATTGTCAATTCTTTTTGCAAGTTGTGCAAGTACAACCATTATTCAATCTGAGCCGTCAGGAGCTAAATTATATCTCAATGGTGAACACGTAGGGGAAACGCCTTACACACATATTGATACAAAGATAATTGGCAGTACCAATACTGTTCGTTTAACCATGGAGGGATATGATGATTTTATAGGCAGTTTTTCGAGGGATGAAGAAGTAGATATTGGAGCTGTGATTGGTGGAATATTTTTTCTTTTCCCATTCCTGTGGACAATGAAGTACAAGCCCTTCCATACTTATGAATTGCAGAAAAAGTAGCATCTTCAGTTACAGTGTCGATATTATGGATTAACCTTAAATTTGACTGGCATACTTTAGTTATACTATACGGTTGCCCGTGTGATTACCGTCCAGGCATGTCAATTGAATAAAGTTTCGTAAATTAGTTATTGCGATACACGGCAACCCCTCTATTTAATTTACTGGTAGCCGTGACACTCATTTTATTCTCGGCCATTTTCAGGAATAATACTATTGCGACAAATTTGTTGCACTTCGTGGTTTTAATAATAAAACAATGATATCAAAAGAATCCGTAATCGATGATTTAAATGCAGTGCGGTCTCAATCACCATTGGTACATAACATTAGTAATTATGTGGTCATGAATACCACTGCAAACGCTTTGCTCGCTGTTGGGGCCTCTCCTGTAATGGCCCATGCGGTTGATGAAGTTGAAGATATGGTAAAAATTGCATCCTCACTGGTTATTAACATTGGTACGCTCAGCAGAACCTGGGTTGAAGCTATGATAAAAGCCTCGAAAACAGCCGTGGAGAGGAATATTCCTGTGGTCTTCGATCCTGTTGGTGCAGGGGCGACTTCATACCGTACTGTAACCAGCCTTCAGATTATAAAAGAATGCCGGCCCGGAGTTATTCGTGGCAATGCGTCTGAAATCATGGCTCTGGTAATGGAAAAAGGGCATACAAAAGGAGTCGAAAGCATAGTTTCACCGGAATCAGCTATTGCTGCTGCTGCAAGCCTTAACAGGGATACTGGTGCGGTGATTGTCATAAGCGGCCCCGTCGATTACATTATTGATGAACAGTCGGTTATAGAAGTAAGAAATGGCTCACCCATGATGAGAAAAGTAACCGGGCTGGGATGTACGGCTACTGCTCTCATCGGTGCCTTTATGGCAGTAAATAAAAATTTTCTGATGGCTTCAGCCCATGCCATGACAGTAATGGGTATTGCAGGCGAGCTGGCAGCAAAAAAATCCCGTGGCCCCGGGACCATGCAAATGCATTTTCTTGATGAATTGTATAAATTATCAGGAAAAGAAATAGCCAGTTATTATAATGCAGAATAATGAAAATATTTGATCCCACCCTGTACCTTGTCACCGACCGGTTGCTTTCAAAAGGCCGCCCGGTAGAATATATTGTTGAACAGGCAGTAAAAGGAGGGGTCACTATGGTACAGCTCATGGAAAAAGAGTGTTCTACATCTGAATTTGTCAGCCGTGCTCAACTCTTAAAAAACTGCTTGCCCCTATGAAAATCCCATTAATAATAAATGACAGGCTTGATATTGCCCTGGCAAAAGATGCAGAAGGCTTACATATAGGCCAGTATGATATGCCCTATGCTATTGCACGCAGGCTACTGGGCAGTGATAAAATTATCGGCCTTTCCGTTGAAAATTTCGAACAGGCTGAGCAGGCAAATAAAATAAATGTTGACTATATCGGGTTGTCCCCCGTATTTGCAACAGGTACTAAACCCGGACATCCTGAGCCTCATGTAAAAGAAGGGATATGGCTGGCAAAGTACCCCGGGGTACATGCCATGATGGATGTTTCTGATGGTCTTTCTTCCGACCTGTC
This sequence comes from Bacteroidales bacterium, assembly GCA_016928075.1. Lineage (GTDB taxonomy): Bacteria > Bacteroidota > Bacteroidia > Bacteroidales > VadinHA17 > UBA9300. Next base: position 73,757 of record JAFGLJ010000001.1, read on the forward strand.
CCATATCTTGAAGGCTTCGGGTAAATCAGCTGTTGTGAACCTCGAAAAACTGCCTGTCTCCGATACCCTGAAAAGAGTGGCACTTGAACAGAAATGGAACCTCGATAAGCTAGTATCATCAGGAGGAGAAGATTATGTCCTTTTATGCACAATACATGCCGGGCATTATGAAAAAATAAACAGTGCTTCCCGGGCAACTTTTGGTAAGGAGTTATTTCCTGTAGGTGAAATCATCGATGGAAAAAACCAGATATTATGGATGAAAAACGGAAAACAGGTAACCCCTGATAAACATGAATGGAATCACTTCACCGCTTAACGGCCAGATAAAAAATGATGATAAGATTCTAAAGAAAGTAAAAGATATGGTATTATCATTTAAAGAAACCGATAAATATTATTTAAAATGACCGTTACCATAATATATGATAACACCGCTTTTCGCCATGAGCTAACACCCGATTGGGGATTTTCCTGCCTGGTTGAAGCATATGGAAAAACAATACTTTTTGATACCGGAGCAAACTGTTTTATACTGCTCGAAAATATGAAGAAACTGGATATAGATCCATTGTCAATTGATGAAGTGTTCATTTCACATGCGCATTTTGACCATATCGGAGGCCTTGCATCATTCCTGATGAAAAACAATTATGTCAATATCTATGTCCCCGCGTCATTCACGGAATTTCATTATTCAAGGCAAATTATCTATGTCGATCAACCTTTAAAAATTCATGAACATATTTATTCTACAGGTGAACTGGAGGGGATAGAGCAATCAATGGTGGTGGGAACAGACAAAGGCATGGTAATTATCACAGGATGTTCCCATCCAGGAATAGAAGAAATTCTTTCAGCAGCCTCCGTTTTCGGCAAACCATATGCAATACTGGGTGGCTTTCATGGATTCAATGAATATGAGTTATTTAAAGACCTCAAAATGATTTGCCCCATGCATTGCACCCAGCATACAGCAGAAATAAAAAGCCGATTCCCGGATAAATATATTGAAGGAGGAGCCGGGAGAATAATCGAGCTGTGAAGCTAATACCCTTTTTTGTCAGGCTGTTTTTATTGATTTCACAATGTCTGTAGTGAAAATCAAAAAGGCAACAGACCCGAGGATGGCAGGAATAATATAAACATTATCGTATTTCACTGATTCAAACCAGTGACCGAAAACAGGTGAACCCAGCCAGGCTCCGATCCATCCGAAAATTACTTTTGAAATAAATGAATTCCAGCCAGGCCTGACATAATACTTAAATACGAAATGCATGATTACTGAGACCACAAGGCTGATCCCCAATAAAATGATAAAACTGATGAAGTTCATTCCAATCATGATTAAATCCTCCTGATAATTTTAAATTAAACTTAATGTTAGCTTGAGAATATATCCAATATAATTCAATGAAGAGTCATTATTATTTTATCTTGGATTTAAATTATGATAACGATATTTTTAAAGCATCGGCAATTTATGAAATTCTATCACAAAAGTCAATTATTAATTATTTTATATAATTATTCTTTTAGAATGTTAATAATTTAAAGCAATATTTGTTATAGCTAAAATAATATCAATAAAAGATTATTCCTTATCAAAAAGATATTGCTATCAAAACAATAAAAATATATTGTGCTAATTGTAACACACTTTTGTACAAATACCATAAAGCGAAGGCAGGAAAGCTTGTAAAATGCTACAATGTCTTAAACTTATCCCAATGCCACATCAAGTACCATCATTATCGAGAATCCTATCATAGCTCCTATGGTTGACAAGTCAGTCCTGTATTCCCTCTGAGATTCAGGTATAAGTTCCTCTATTACAACGAAAATCATGGCACCTGCAGCAAAAGCCAGGGCATATGGCAACAGAGCGTTAATTGTTACAACCATATATGCTCCTATCACTCCAGCAATGGGTTCCACAATACCTGATAACTGACCGTACCAGAATCCTTTAAACCTGGAGAATCCTTCCCTCCTTAAAGGTATTGATACCGCTGCTCCTTCCGGAAAATTCTGCAGGCCTATACCGAAAGCCAGTGCAACAGCCCCGGACAGTGCAGTAATATCACTGGTGCGGGAAAGTGCACCAAAGGCTACTCCCACAGCCAGTCCTTCCGGTATATTGTGAAGAGTTATTGCGAGGATAAGTAACACGCTTCTTTGCCATGATGTTTTAATGCCTTCCGCCTTGCTCATAGGAAGTCCCATATGTAGATGGGGAAGTATTTTATCTATCAGTAAAAGAAAGGCACCTCCTGCCAGAAAGCCCATTGTGGCCGGGAACCAGGCAATCTCACCTCTCGCTATCGACATTTCAATGGCAGGTTTAAGTAATGACCAAAAACTTGCAGCAATCATTACCCCGGCAGCAAAACCAAGCATCGCATTCAATATCCGTTTATTAATTGTTGCGAAGAAAAACACCATAGATGATCCCAGTGCGGTAACAAAATATGTGAAAAGCGTTGCAAAAAGCGCCAGAAGTATCGGATCATATTCCAGCAGAAATTCCATTTCCTATTGTTATTTAAAGACATCAATTTGTATTTAAAGATATCTCATTCCCTCCACTAATCCATATATATAAGAGCAAAAATTCTATATCAACAACCAAACACCACCGGAGAGCCTGCCCCGGTAACAGAGTTGCCCGGGGTAAAGGGATTAAATCCCAAGCCCATTCCCCCATAAGGCAGGTAAAAAAAACGGAGACACAATGCCAGGTGCTTCTATTCATTTAACTAATTTTATTACATTTATCAATCCCAACAATAAACCTATGTCTTCAAAACCTGATTTCTTAAATAGATTCTGACAGGAGGTAAAAAGACGTAAAGTGCACATGGTTCTGGCTATTTATGCCGGAACAGCCTTCATTATACTGGAGGCAGCCGACATAATTTTCCCGAGGTTGGGATTTCCGGACTGGTCAGTAAACCTGGTTTTATACCTGCTTATTCTTGAGGCTATTATTACTGTTATACTATCCTGGATATATGATATTACACCCGGAGGAATAGTCAAAACTGATACACTGGGAGCGGATGAACAGAAGATGCTGTTTGACGAAAAGGCTCAAAAAAGACAGAAAACCAGCAATATAATTATTGCTGCCCTCATTATTGTTGTTGGTATGCTACTGTATCCGAAGATATTCAAGAGAGATGTATCTCCACTGGGATGCGATGTCGAGCTCATCCTGATTCTCATCGGTGACACCATGGACAATGCTTTCCAGGAAGACTTCTACGAGTTCATCCTGGGTTCCTGGGGGAAGGAGGAATGAGCTGTGTTCCGTGAAGAATTTGGTTAGTTGTGGTATTGGCCTCACTCCTTAATCCTGCAAACCTCGTATCCAATTTTTTCGAGCATCATTGGTATGTTATCCACGGGATCATAGTCATACGGTTTTATGGCTTCATCAAGTTTATCCCAGGGCACGAGGTTTGGGTTAAGCTTTTTTTCCAGGTCTCTCTCCGCGCCATACCTCCAGCCTTCGAGCAGGCGCTCTGCATTCCAGCGCGCATGTTCAAGCCTTGCCATCATGTCGCGGTCTTCTGACGGTAATTGATCCGGATCCTTCATGTCGAAGAGAACAGGCTTGTCAACCTTCCTGATGCCAAGGTTCACCCTGTCCAGGATATGTTCATAGAAAGCAACCTGCCGCCTGTTTGACTGCTGCAGTGCCGGATCCAGTTTTGACCATCTCATTATTACCTTGTACTTGTTAATATCTGTCTCTGTCGTATTAAAGTCTTCGAGCCTCTTTTCCCTGTAAAACTCATGTACAAGGGGTGCAATAATTTCTATTTCTTCGCTGGTAAAGGAAGATGGTTTTTTCTGGTTCACTATCGCCCATAATGTAAAGGGATCTTCGGGCATCTGGATCAGGTTTGGATGGTCTTTCCATTGTTTTTCCCTTACAAATTCAAAGACAGCCCTTCCTGAATATGAAATAAGGCATACCTTAGCCCCCAGGGAGAGTGCAATCCTGTATTCAAGGTCGGCAATCTGACCTCCGTTAATACCGGCTACAAGCACTTCTGATGGATGTATCCCCGACAGAATGATGTCAGTCCAGCTTGTCAGTATATCCAATGCGGAGAATTCTTCTGATGATGTTCTGTATGCATTATCGTAATAAGGCGATATGCTGGCATCATCCGGAAGCTCAGCGGGCAGGTAGGCCAGAAGCTCAAAGCCTGTCGGCCCTGCCTTCTCCATTTCCTGCTTTATCCTTCCTGTGAGTCCCGGAATACCTTCCCTGGTGCCACCGCTTATAATGGTCCCCCTGAAATCATGCATCAATTCATTAATGTATTCACCGTATGACTCAACCTCCTTTTTATCCATGAGGGATGCACCTCCTGCAACAATGACAAGCGGCTCTTTAATAGCTTCACTCCGTAAACGTGCCTGCTTAAGAACTTTATTATAGTCACTTCTGTCTTTAACAATATCCGAAACAGACATCGCCATGTTCAGGTAGAGGGTGATCTGTCCGGCAAGTTTTTCGTCGAAGCGGGCAAGCTGTTTAACACGTGCAATTTCTTCATCTACAACAAAACACCGGGTTGTGTATTTCTTATTCAGAATTATCGAAACTGCATTTGAATAAGCCCTGATACATTTAATTCTGTCCTCCAGGAAAAAATGACACCGTCCGACAGCAAACCAGGCCGGCACTGCATCCACGCCAAGGCCGATCAGGTGTTCTATATCATGAACATTTTTTTCGAGGAAATTTCTGAAGAGAGTTATCGTGTGATGCGCCAGGTCAGGGTCTTGCATAACAATGCACCCCGTTAGCGCCGTGAGGTAAAAAGGATTGTCGGGCATTAGCTCCAGGGCCTTTTTTATTGCATCAAGAGCCTCGCCTGTTTTTTGTGGGTCTTTCTGGAGAAGGCTGCCATAACGGTAAAAAAGGAAGCTCAATTCCCGGCCGGCATGAACCTTATTCTTTGCAGACATGGCATGAAGTGATTCAAGATTCTTTTTTGCTTCACCTGACAGTTTTTTATATTCAGCATTTCCGGTATTGTCAAAACATGATGCCAGCTCAAGCATCGCCAGTTCGAATTTCAGTCGCGCCTGCCCCGCCGTATTATCCTTCATTATTTCAATCCACTCCGATATGAGGGACCGGCACTCCTCATGCATATTAAGGGCCTTGTACACTGATATAAGATTTAAAACGTTTTTGAGACCCTCATCCGGTTCATCTTTCATTATGTCTGCCAGTGTCTTGAGTTTCTCAATATCTATCTTCGCTTTTTCAGACTCATATTGAATTTCATATACATTACTAACCGAGTCAACAGCCCTGGCCATTGACCCGAAAGTATTATCAGCATTCTCAAGTATAGCCGACAGGCGTGCTGCCTCCCTCCTCCACTCTTCAGGAATCTTTAATTCAGTCTTATATAAACGGTCATGCGAAATGTCGGCCCAGATATGTTCGGCTAGTGTCCTGACCTGTATCTCTCCCTTCAGCTTTCTTATCTCTTCAGGTACCTCCACCCCAAGAATCGATTCCCTGTCGGGAGTAACTATGTAGTGTACTGACCTGTAGCCAAACTCGTTCACCTGTAGTTTTGATTTATGGTCCAGGCTGTTGGCTTCATCAATCTCAAAACTACTCTTGATTAGTTCGCATACCGCCGGTATCTGGCTCTGAAACTGTACTATCACCCTGGCGCCGCATAAATCCGTGACATCTTCCAGTGGATTCAGGTATTTATCCTTCAGTATTATCTTGTTTGAAAAGCTTACAACCTTCTTCGCCCTGGCCTGTACTATTGCCAGAAAGCCAAGCTGCCCGACTGCCTTCTCAAGAATTTCTTCCAGCTTGTCAGCAAACCTGTCGTACTTTTCTTTTTCTGCTTCATATTGTTTGATGAATTGCCTTTGTTTTTCGATGGGTATTCTCAACTTCTTCTTCATGGGAAATATTTATAAGGTGAACAAGCAGGTAGCTCCTGAACGAAGCCATTCTGAAATTCCAAGTTACTAAAATCAGTATAATAATTATTCAATTCCGATAAATAAATAATCCAGGCAAGGAAGATCTTATATATTTTATAAATTAGATGAAGCAAATACCAAAACATGCAGGGAGATGAATGACGATAATTCAGAACAGGGAAGGCAGTTTCTTATACCTATAATACTCACAATAATTGCCACTGTTCTTGGACTGATAAGTTTTCACCTGGTTTTTCCTGAATATACATTCCTCAGGAAGCTTTACCTTACTTTTCAGCTGTTTACAATGGAATCCGGTGATCATTTCTACGCTAACGGTCCTCAACCAATACCGGTCACCGTTATTTTCAACCTGGCAAGGTACATGGCTGTGGCTGCACTGGTCATAACAATAGTCCTTGCCATTATTTCGGTGCTCAGGTATAAGTATTTCGTGTCAAGAGTGCGATTTATGAAAGGACATACCATACTGTGCGGCCTTGGTGAAGTGGGGGAGGCTATGGCAGAAAGCTTCCGGAGAAAAAACAAACTTGTGATAATAGAAAACGATACATCAAACGAGAATCTGGCCGGACTGAAAAAAGAGGGTGCAAAAATAATCGAGGCCAATGCCCTTGACAGCACTGTCCTTGGCAAGATAGGCATTGATAATGCTAAATCATTTGCTGCGGTAACCGGAAATGACTTCAATAACCTTACAATAATAAACCATTTACTGGAACTGATTAAGAACAGTGATAAAAAAGAAAAAAGCAATGTCTCCCTGGCAGCCAATATTGACAGCCGTAACCTTAAGGTAGCAATAACTGAGGAGTGGAAAAAAGAAAGGGGACAGCCCGAAACAGAGTTAAAAAAAGATCTCCAGTCCCTGCAGGAAAATGCCGCGACAATAAAATTACAGGGTGGCTTTGGGAAGGCAAAGAGTGAATTAACGACACAGTTTGAGTCACTGGCAGAAAAATTATTGAATTATAAGCCGGAAGGAACAGATTTTAAAAGCTGTGAGGGGAATATAAAATTATTCAATATCAATCAGCTTGCTGCCAGGTATATCTACCGGGATTATCCACCCGACAGGTTCAGGGGCATCACAAAAACTGATGATCCGGTTATGAATATCCTTATTCTGGGTTACAGCAAGATAGGAGAAGAGCTTCTTAAACTCTGTATTCAGAATTGCCATTATGTAAACAGGAAAAACACCAGGGTAACATTGATCGCTCATGAAGCTGACCAGGTGATGAAAAGGATTAACTCAATTTACAGTAATATACATAAGCTCATTGATTTCAGGGCTGTAAATAAAAACCCTCATCACCTGGCCGGAAAACTTATTGTTGAGCTGGAGCTGCTGCCTGTAGATGTAATCTATATCTGCAGCGCCGATGATCGTTACCAGGCCTCATATTCATCACGTGCACGCGAGTTATTTGACGATAACGTGCCTGTCGTGAGGCCTTTCTATTTGAATAAAACGTGGAAAACCACGAATTCCCCAAAAAATCTCTATTCCTTCAACATCTTAAGCAAAGTGGCCATCCTTGAAGATATTATCAGTGAATGCTTCGACCGCAAGGCAATGGCAGTGCATCACCGCTGGATAAAACTGGAAATCCCACGATACATTGACGACCTGAAAGACTGCATAAACAATAATCAAGAGCTTCCTTACCCTAAACCAACTCTCCTACCGTGGCACCAGCTCGATGAGGAAATACGGGACGACAACAGGTCGGTTGTGGAACATATAAATGTAAAGATCCGTTCGCTTGGTGAGCTTTCAGATCCTGCAATGTATAAAAGTCCGGAAAAAGCCGGTATAAATTATGATTTCCTTAAGGATGCCGATAAGGTGGAGCAGCTGGCCGAGATGGAGCACCGCAGGTGGATGGCCACGAAATACCTGTATGGATGGGATTATGGTGCGAAAAGAGACTATTTTCTGAGACTACATGAAAGCCTGGTGGATTTTAATCAGCTGGATGAAAACACCAAACAATATGACCGTAATCAGGTACAGGATATTGAGGATATTATTAATCTTAAATAACCGGGAATTTTATTATCGCAGGTGCCGGGCTTTGCCCGACGCAGTCCTGAAAAAAGTACGGAGTCGGAGAGGCTGAAGAAAAATCTTTTCACTGATTTTATATTATTAAATCGTTCAGATCATGAAATATCTATTCCTATCCTTCTTCAGCCTGCTTATTTCGGCCTTCTCCCTTGCCCAGAACGGTAAGGTATACGACAACCTGTCATTGTAGAGTGAAATCCTTGACGGGGAACGCAAATATGCTGTTTACCTGCCCCCCGATTACGAAACCTCCGAAAGGACCTACCCCGTACTATACCTTCTCCATGGTGCCGGTGATGACCAGACCTGCTGGGTTCAGTTCGGGGAGGTGCTACATATAGCTGATAAGGCTATCAGTGAAGGTAAAGCAATCCCAATGATCATTATTATGCCGGATGCCATGACGGGTACACGCGGGTACTTCAATTTGTCTAACAGGCTTTTCACCAGTATTAAATTCTTTGTGGAATTAAAAACCGCATTTTCGCCATGCCTGGCGTTTCTATCCTGTAAAGAATTAAATAAACATTTTATGAAAGGTAAATCAGCAATCCTAATAATCTGTAGAGACGCCAGGCTTGGTGTCTCTATCCTGGATCAAAAAAAAATACACAGTATGAAAAGTAGATCAGCAATCTTAATAATGAGTCTAACAATCATTGCATGCGGGAATGTTCAGGATTCAAAGCTTGCCCCGGGCAATGAAACAGATGAGGGCTCATTCTCACCCTCATTCACAATCTCCGGGAAAGAATCAACTATTTACACAACGGCACCTTATAACGATCTCCGGTTAACTCAAACGGGTATCTTGGCATTCAAGGCAGTCGGCCAGCAGCTGGAAACTGAAGTTACAGTATTTGTAAACCCCGACAGGACATTTCAAACCTTCCTGGGCATTGGCGGTGCAATTACAGATGCTTCAGCAGAAGTATTTGCCGGTTTACCGGAGAAGAAACAGGAAGAACTTATAACCGCATATTATGATTCGACAGCCGGCATAGGATATACTTTGTGCCGCACTCCCATACACAGCTGCGACTTCAGCAGTGAAAGCTATACCTACATTGAAGAGGGGGATAAAGAGTTAAAGACCTTTAATATAGACCATGACAGAGCGTACAAAATCCCACTTCTTAAGAAGGCATTTGAGGCGACAGGGGGGAATATTGTGATTTTTGCCAGCCCCTGGAGTCCCCCTGCTTTCATGAAAGACAACAACTATATGCTTCAGGGAGGAAAATTGCTGCCTGAATATTACAATGCCTGGGCTCTGTATTATACCAGGTTCATTAAAGCTTTTGAGAAAGAAGGAATACCGATCTGGGGCATCACCATTCAGAATGAGCCTATGGCAACTCAGACATGGGAATCATGCATCTTCACAGCCAAAGAGGAACGGGATTTCCTCAAGGATCACCTTGGTCCGACAATGGAAAAAGAAGGACTGGGAGACAAAAAAATTTTAGTCTGGGATCATAACAGGGATCTCATTAATCACAGGGCAAATGTGATCTTTGAAGATCCGGAGGCTTCAAAATACGCCTGGGGAATGGGTTTTCACTGGTACGAGGACTGGACAGGCAGTGATCCTATGTATGTGAACCTTGAAATCGTTAAAGAATCTTATCCTTCAAAACAACTGTTGTTCACTGAAGGATGTAACGGCGGATTCACACCCGATAAATACCAGTACTGGCCAAATGCTGAACATTATGGCCGCTCCATGATCAACGATTTCAACCGGGGAACAGTAGGATGGACCGACTGGAATATACTGTTAAACCAGATTGGCGGACCGAATCATGTGGGCAATTATTGCTTCGCACCCATTCATGGAGACACAGAAACAGGTGAATTAATATACACCCCTGCATATTTCTATATTGGCCACTTTTCGAAATTTATAAGGCCGGGAGCCAGGCGGGTAAGTACAGCCAGCAGCAGAAGTCACCTGCTGAGTGCTTCATTCCTGAATACTGACGGCAGCCTGGTCAGTGTGGTTATGAACCAGAGTGATGAAGAGATCAACTATAAGCTTTACGTGAAATCAGAAGCCATATTCGTTACCATTGCTGCCCATTCAATTCAAAGCATCGTAACGAGGTAATAGGAACCTGCCTGCTAATTCTATTTCTGTGGCGACACCCAATTTGGCCGTCACTCTGCTCCCTGCCAAACCCACGGCCTTTTCCGACGTAATCCCGGGTTATCGGGATGAAGTCGGAAGTGGGTAAATAGTAATAGCCCGGGTCATACCCCGGGTAATGGATCATTCCCCACCCCAACACGACCGCAGCGTGGTCGAATAAATAAACACAGGCGCCAGGAGTGTATATTACAGAAATCGGCCTTGATTATTTTTGGATTAAGATCAGGTAATGAATAATTTCCCTGTTCCATTCACAATAACATATCAATATTGAGAATATCAGATATCATAGATTGTTGGTAGAAATGTAACTATACACTATTTTATGTACTAATAGATAAACAGGTATCACTGAATGTTGGATAAAGAAGAAAAGTTTAACCGGATTATAGCTGAGAACAGTGACCGGATAAAGCGTATCTGCGGTTATTACAATGCAAATGCACATGATCGGAAGGATATGTATCAGGAAGTCCTGGTAAATATATGGAACAGTCTTGATAATTTCCGGGGTGACGGTTCGATGAATACCTGGATTTACCGGATTGCTGTGAATACAGCACTGCGCTATACCGGGAATGCATATAAGCACATGAAACTGATTGTTGATGCCGATACTCAAAACCTGAGTTCTGTGTTAGATGATGATGAGAATTATGAAGATAAACGGGTAAAGGAAAATCAACTGGCAAGCCTGCAAAACGAGTTAAACCTGCTGTCGGTTATTGACAAGGCGTTAATATCATTGATGCTTGAGGGTTTGAGTATGAAAGAAATAGCTGATATAATAGGCATTACCGAATCTAATGTGAAGGTGAAAATTCATCGTATTAAATCTCATTTGAAAACGAAACTAAGAGGACAGAGATATGACACTGAGTAACGAACAAATTGAACAGGTAAACCTTGACGAGCTAATAAGCAATCTTAAGAAAGAAGATGAGCAATATGCGGGTTTAAGCAAAAGAATGCAATATATCTATTGGATTATGAGCCTTATATTTATTTTCGTAATAGTAATCCAGATTGTTGGTAAATGCCATGTTGTTGATATTATAGGTAATTTCTGTTTCCTGTTTGCTATGTTAATTTTTGGATTTCTTTTCAAATATTATTACCGGGAATACAAATATGTTGATTACTCGCAACCAACCCTGGTTATGCTTAAGAAAGCAGCATCCAGATATAAACCATTTCAGTTAAAGACATTATTGTCTGTACTGTCATTATTACTTGTGGATGCCGGTTTAAGTCTTAATTCCTCTCTGGGTTTTAAGTTTATCTGGATCCAGGTCTTTTATCTGGGAATTGTTGTTTTAGCTACAATAATCGGGCTGTTAGTCTGGCGTGTGCGCTATAAGCCCATACGTGATGCGACTTTAAGTCTGATCCGTGAAATTGATGGGGAAAATAATGCCCGGGGATTTGAGCATTGAGTTTTGACAGATGATAATATTGTCATATAGGATGAAAAACGGTTTTATAAATAATAATTATAGCAGGATCCCCGATAATTCAACCACGAGGATTTTGGATGCCAGTGACTCAATCTCATTCCATTCTTCCCTGCACGACTATGCTCCTACTCCCCTGTACAAACTGCCGGAACTAGCCAGGCAATATAAAGTATCCAATATATATCTTAAAGATGAATCGCACCGCTTTGGCCTTAATTCGTTCAAGGCCCTGGGTGCATCATATGCTGTTAATAAACTGATTTCTAATAATCAGGCGTTTGATACTCTTTGTACTGCAACAGAAGGAAACCATGGAAGAGCTCTCGCATGGTCGGCCAGAATTTTTAATAAGAAATGCATTGTATTTGTCCCCGGGGATACTGCTTTAAGCAGGATTAAGGCTATTGAAAATGAGGGAGCCAGGGTTGTCCGGGTTGACGGGGACTATGACGATGCCTGTAAACAAGCAGAATCAACCAGCTTAGTTGAGGGCTGGTCCCTTGTCCAGGATTCTGCCTGGCAGGGGTATGAAGTGATACCTGCTTATATTATGGCAGGTTATCTTACAGCCTATGCTGAACTGGAAGAAGATCTGCACCGGGTAAACCAGGATATTGATATAGTCATGCTGCAGGCAGGTGTAGGAAGCTGGGCTGCTGCGGGCATATGGTATTTTCATGCCAGGTACGGTAAGAAGACTCCAAAGATCATAGTTGTAGAACCTGAAGAAGCTGATTGCATCCTGTCATCATTCAGATCAGGCAGGCGAACACGATCTGCCGGATCGAACAAGACTATTATGGCAGGTCTCAACTGCAGTACTGCATCCTCAATAGCCTGGGATATTATACACTCATCTGCAATGGCTTCAATAAGCATCAGCGACAGCTCAGTCATTAAGACGATTAAGAAACTCTATTACCCATCGGGTAGTGATCAGAGAATTATATCCGGTGAATCAGGGGCCGCCGGCCTTGCGGGGTTTATGGAAATAATGGAATCAGAAGAATTTAAACCTCTTCAAGAACATCTCGATATATCAGATAAGACAAATGTTTTAGTATTCAACACCGAAGGATCAACCGATCCTGTGAGCTTCAATGATATTATAAAACCGTAGAGACGTTGCATTTAATGTCTCGAAGGACTGCTGCAGAAGATTTTATGACATGTTGGGATAAAGATTCCGTGTTCTATTTTCCTGATGCTACTATCTGAAAGATTTTATATCTTTATTGCTGGAATAAAAAGTCTAGCATAAAATGGCAGGGAAATCTCATAAAAAATTCTCTGATAATTCATTACGTCGTCCGGAATGGGATTACTGCAAATCTGCTGCATATTTTGTTACAATATGTACAAAAAACAGAATACCATATTTTGGTGAATCCGTTAATGGGATATTGCAATTATCAGAAATTGGAACAATTGCCTGTAAATATTGGATTGAAATCCCGAATCATTTTGGATTTATTGAATTGGATACATTTATTATCATGCCTGATCATGTTCATGGGATAATTATTATTAAGAACAACAAGGCTAATGATAATAGAACAATAGACATAACGGAAATTTATTCTACCTCTGTAGGGACGCCCAAATTGGGCGTCCCTACGATGCCTGATTCAATAAACCCGACAAGAAAACCAAATTGGAAATCAAATTCATTGGGGCTGATAATTAACCAATACAAAAGGATCTGTACCATTGATATTCGAAAAATCAATCCTGATTTTTCCTGGCAATCCAGGTATCATGACCGGGTAATACGTGATTGTGACGAATACTACAGAATCCGCAACTATATTCTGGAAAATCCATTAAATAAATAACCAGGACTACTACTAATAACATGAACCTTTGTTAAATTTGAATACAAATTAAATTTACATTATTTTTGCCGCACAAATTCCGGCCCCATTTTATCCGCCGTAGCTTTAGCGAAGGTGGAAGTTCAAGGGATTAATGACTTGTAGGAATAAAATGGAGCTTATGTACTCGGCCCCATAGTTCAAGGGATAGAACGGAAGTTTCCTAAACTTCAAATTCAGGTTCGAGTCCTGGTGGGGCTACATGATCAAAGCCTGTTCCGCGTTAGCGGTACGGGCTTTTTTGTTTGACCGGAATAATGCTTGCATTTATGATGGTCTGAACAAAAAAGCCCGTACGCTGCTTTGCAGCGACAGGCTTTGATGATGGGCTGTTATTGCATGAGGTCCGCGCTGACACCGTAAGGTTGTCAGCGCAATCCTGGTGGGGCTACAAAACAAAAAGCCTTTACCCCGAAGGGGTGAGGGCTTTTAAATTATCAGATCACGAGCTTGCTTGGAAGATCTGATAATTTAAAAGAACTTAATATCCGCAAAGCGGATAAAAGGCTTTTTGTTTTAGTAAAGCTGAATTTTCAGGTCCGCGAGGCCCCGAGCACTCGGGGGTGAGCAATCCTGGTGGGGCTACATGATCAATCTTTTAAAAGTTTTAATGATGATGCAACTATTTGTTTTGTCCCCGGGATAATCTTCATTTCCTCTGAATGAGAATATGGTATGGTCTGATCGATGCTAACTCTTCCAAACTTAAGTCTTAATAAGTTTTCTAACGCTATAGCGGCAAGTTCACCTGTAAGACCATAGTGTTTGTAGTCTTCATCTACAACAAGCAAATGACCTGTCTTTGAAATGGAATTCAAAACAGTAGTGGTGTCAAGAGGGGCTACAGATCTCAAATCTATAACCTCGGCTGATATATCCTTACTTTCTAAGTGCTGAGCCGCTTCCAAAGCCCTATGAACTCCAACACCAATGCTTGCAATCGTAATATCAGTCCCTTCTCTTATCATGGAGGCACTTCCTAAAGGAATGGATAACCACTTATCAGGAACCTCACCCTTCTCACCAGCAGGGGGTACATTATAATCCAGATTGTCCCGGCCACCACTACCTAAGTAATCGCGCCAGTAGTCTGCCAACAATTTATGCTCAAGAAATATTACAGGGCTATCATGTTCTATGGCAGTTAACATCAAACCGCCAGCGTCCGATGGATTAGAAGGCACAACAATGTTGATCCCAGGAATATGAGCCAGCCAACCCCAAAGTGCTTGTTCGTGTTGCCCACCATCACCGTAACCACCACCACATGCTGCTCGAACAACCATTGGAACCTTCCACTTATTTCCTGAGAAGAATTCTGTTTTAGCAGCATGGTTCAAAAGCGCATCGATTGCCACGCCAATAAAATCAATCAGCATAATCTCAACTATTGGCCGAAGGCCTGCCATTGCTGCCGTGACACCGGCTCCAAGAAAAGCACTTTCGCTGATAGGTGTGTTGATCACTCTCTTCTCACCAAAGCGGGAAAACAGATTCACGCGTAACATGCGCACATCCTCACCTAAAATAATGATGTTCGGGTCTTCACTCATAGCTTGAGCAATGGCATCTTCAATGGCTTCTGCGAATGTTAGTGTTCTCATCCTTGATTGTTATTTTCATACATCCTTAAAACCTCTTCAACCATTCCTTTCATTTCTTTATTTACTTCTTCCTCAATGCTTATTATCTCTTCCTGCTCACTTATCTTTTTTCTAAGTATTAACAAAGGATCCTGTTCTCCTGAAAATCTGTGTTTCGCTGTTTTTCCCAATAACGATGCAATATTTTTCAGACTCCTGACACGCTCCTTTAGTGATGCTCCGCTAAAGCTTACAGCAGATTTGAATAGCGGCCCGGTAATTCGGGCCAGTTCTTTAACAGGTTCATTGACAATTCTTAAAAGGGGGTCTCCAAGAAAATGGCCTTGAGTTCTTTTGCAGTTCGCAAGAATGAAGGAAGGACCTTTGCCTGATCGGGCATCTGCAATAGCTTCATTCGCTGCTTCCCAAACAATTTCAACATCGGTGCCATCCAATTCTTTTGCGGGCATGTCAAATGACATAGCTCTTTCAACCAATTTACCGGCTGTCACTTGAGATGATTGTGTGGTGATAGCCATTCCACTGTCCTTACAGACAAACAACACAGGCAGTTTAAGTACTGATGAAAAATTTAATGACTCCATTAACATACCCTGGTTAACAGCGCCTTCCCCGAAGAATGCTACAGCTATCTTTTCAGGTCTTAAATGTTGAGCAGCTATAGCAAAACCTACTGCGGCAGGACCGGAAGCACCTACGATACCAGATGAAGCAATCAGGTGTGATTTTGAAAATATATGCATATGGCCTCCCATCCCTGAACAAAGCCCTTTGCAATGACCCATAAATTCCAGCAGTAATTCTTTGGGATCAACACCCCTGATGATCGAGGGGGATGTCCCTCTGTGGTCAAGTGCAAGAGCATCTCCGTCAACCAATTGAGTTACTATACCCGCATTGATTGCTTCTTCACCAATCCCCGTGTGCATTTCGCCAGTTATAAGACCATCATTCCATATTTGCACTACTTGTTCCTCGAACAATCGGCTTCTATACATCTGCCGATAAATATTTAATCTGTTGATAGAATTCATATTAGGTTATTCAATAGCAGCTGACGCGTGTGTATATACACTTATATTGTGTTTATTCTTCCCGTGTCAATAATATGTAGTGTTAATATAATTCTAAATTAAGGGGATAAGAACACTTTTGCTCTCATTATTCCTTACATTACCTTCTACAATGTAGGTAAAAATTAAAAATTAAACAACTGCCATACAACTCATTATTCAACCTCATAGTCCAGCGCGAGCCGACTGCGAAGGGCCTAAAATTTTCAGCAAACTCACGATTGGCGAATAAAATTGGCTGCAGCAGGCGAGCACTAATCCTCAAGTGAGGGTTGCGTTTTCAGTTGCATACCTATGAGTATGGGTCCTGTTATGCAACTTAAAGGCAGCAACCGAGACCCGGTTTACCCGGGTCGAGCTCATGAACACTGGCATCTATGACAGTGTGAATAATCCGAACACCTATTACCAAGTGATAATATGAATCTTACTACAAATATCACAGTCCTGAATGGCATTATTATTGTATTTGAATATATGCTCTGAATCGGTTATAAATTCTCTTTCATATGATACAAATGGAATCTTATTAAGCATTGTTATTTTGAAATTTATAAAACCAATATTAGTAATACCATTACTCATCCTGATTACTCACCAGCAGAACCTTAATGCCCAATCCGATACTACTCTGTATGAAATGCAGGATAGCATTAGTCTTATATTGAATAAACCTACCAGAATTATTGATCCAACGAAAACAACACTGATGGCCGCAGCTTTCCCCGGGCTTGGACAGGTATATAACAGGAAATATTGGAAAATACCACTGGTTTATGCCGGCTTTGGTGCTCTAGGTTACAGCATTATACGTAATTCACAATATTTTGACGAATTCATAGAAGCCTATCAGGACCTTAATGATGATGTGGCAGAGACAAACAGCTATGAAAAATATACCATTGCTACATATGATTCAGAAGAAATAGATCCTGCACTGGGAGCAGATATTTATAATCCTGTCTCAAACAGTTGGGTAAAAGACTGGCTGTTAAATAGAATCTCATTCTATAGAAAATATCGTGATTTGTCTTATATTGGCGTTGCAGTATGGTATATAGTGTCAATACTTGATGCAAATGTTGATGCCGTACTATATGATTATGATGTCAGTCCTGATTTGAATGTCAGGTTTGAGCCTACACCCATATATTTTGTTTATGGTAAAACTATCGGCTTAAGTATAACAGTTACATTTTAAAATCAATATTCAACTTAAAGAGAGCAATCCGAACACTTAATTTCCAATATTATTAGTATATGAACAGATATAGATGGATTTGTTTCCCTTAAAAAAATTGTTCTGATATTTATAAGTCCGAGAAGAAAAATCTAAGCATAGAATATGCTTCTCTTATATCATTACCATCCATACGATTAAAATAAGCAGCAATAAACTCCCAATCCAAAATATGATATGCGTAAACTGGCATACCTACCTTATTGCGCTTTCGAATTGCATAATATTCACCCCTAAGGTACTCTTGCATTTCCCAATCAATATTATAGATATAATACCCACCAAAAAACTTCATTATAGCCTCAACTGACCTGAATAGTGGGTCAGCTAAACCACATATTACTAACTCTTGTTTTATTTCTGTCCCAAGATGTTTCTTGAATTGCTTTTGTTCATACCTGCTGAACCCATCAGCTGGTTTTAACTTCCAGTAAAATGAGTGTATTTTCATCGGCCCAAGTGAAGCCAGGTATCTTTCATAGTGGTACAGTAGCTTCTTTTGAGCAAACGGTAATGGTTCTTTCAACCATATACTTGTACATCCTCCGTCCATTATTTATCCTTTTTATTTGATCTTTTTGCAATACCCCTTAGTATAAGGTATATTATGAATATTACTATTAGTATAAATGTCAATGTATGCCCGAGAGCTTCTGTTACCTCTGTAATTGCATCTGAGAGATCACCTGATTGGTAAAATAAAAGTGTTTTCATGGTGCGTATATTGTTTAGTAAATAAAGAACCACCTGTCATGTTGCAGGTGGGTATTGTGTATAAATAAAATTAGTTCAGAAATTAATAATTGCGATTTTGATAGCCTACAGTCATTTTTAATCCCTCAATCAATTAGTACATATTAGATTCATGTGAGATTTTGATAGTCATTCTGAAGTTGAGAGAGCTGCATCGAAAAGGATTGCATTATATGCACGTCAAGAAATTGATAGGATTATTAATACACATGGTGTAAGGATTCCTTAATTAGGAGAGTAAGAATCTAAATATTCTTGACAGTGAATATAAGTTCTCGTAACTTTATTTACTTAAAGGTAACTATCTATTATTAATCCTTCTTATGTATTGGAGTTAAAATTAAACACATGAGCTATGAAAACAAATGCACTACACCGGTTTTCTTCAACAGTTATAGTTATTATGATAGTAATAACAGCTATGTATTTTTCTGGATGTCGACCAACACCATTGCAAATCTATGATTTTGAAGATGGTACAACTCAAGGGTGGAAAGTAACTGCTGTATCAGATGATCAACAAAACTTTTACACACCATTTTTCGATTTATATCATAGTGGAAAGAATCAAAATCTAAAAAGTGGGTATTTAGTTATTAGTGGTGGTCAATTTGGATCGTGGTCACAAGTGTCAGGTTTTCCTGAGAACACATCAAAATACTGGGAACTTACTGCATATTATACAGGCTTAGAGGCATGGGGGTCTGATATTTGGCAGGGGATTAAGGGAGTTGAGGCTGATGTTCAGGATGACTTCGGAACTGGACCAGACCAGATTAAGGTAAATATAGGATTAAGAGTGGATTTAGGAGGACAATCTAAAGAAATCGCCGAAACAGACACACAAGGCAATCCGATTTTTCATCCCATTAATCATGCTTCTTCAGGTAAATGGAGCAACCTGAAAGCAAATCTTATTGTACCTTCAAATGCAATAGTCGATCAGGTTTGGATAAAATTTAAAGGGGATTTAAATCCTGGACTTTATGAGGGTGGAGGATTATACATTGACAATGTGAAACCTGTTAAGTGATTTTATTTGATCAAATAAAAAACCCCGGACAATAAGTCCAGGGGTGGTGCTGTATTCCCTCGTACGTAGCATTAAAAAAAGACTGACATTATAATTAAATGGATTCATCTATTGATCGGGGTCAAGTAGGCCAGGGGAGTTTCACCCCAAGCCCCTCACAGAACCGTACGTGACAGTCTCCCGTCATACGGCTCTTCCAGACAAACTTACACAGTAAATCCATAAGTCCAATGGACAAAGGTATTGGGATACCACTTCATCATACGTTTCAACCAGCCATAAGACTTGGCGTACGTACGCAACAAGTACTTCTTCCTTGCCCACTTAGCAATGCGGACATTTAATAATCTAAATACCCATTGCATCTCGGACAGGCGAAAGTGTCCATAGTAATTGATCCAGCCCCTGATCTTCGGGGCAAGGAAGTTTGCCAGACTCTGGATATCTTCCGACACCCAGTTGTGTATGGATAACTTCCTCAGCTCACCGACGATCTTCTGCTGACTCTTCTTACTAATGGCCGGTCGAAAACCCCAGAACTTTTCCCCGTTCGACTTCTCGCAGATTCTGGGTTTAAATGTAAATCCCAGAAAATCAAAAGACACTGGGATGTCCTTTTATTCCTTGAAAAATCGGGCGGTCCGATAGCAGTAAACTATCCTTGTTTTCTCGGGGTGTACATTCAGTGAATACCTCTTTAACCTTGCTTTCAACTTATCCAATATGAAGTAAGATTGCTCTCGACTCCTTGTGTGGATCACAATGTCATCGGCATATCTCTCAAACACGATTAATTGTTGGGTATTGGCCAACCACTGATCAAAAGCCTCATGTAGGTAGAGATTCGCAAGCAATGGACTAAGCACTCCGCCTTGCGGTGTGCCTTTGCTTCTTGTTTCCAATTCTCCACTCTTTCTTTGTACTTGTGCTTTCAACCATCTTTCGCAATAGAGAAGGATATGACTCTGATCTGTGTGCTTCCGCAAGATCGACATCATTCGTCCATGGTCTATGTTATCAAAGAAGCTTTTGATATCCAAGTCTACTACATACCCCGCTCCCAGCAGTTCTTTGCACATTGTTCAACGGCATCGTGAGCACTCTTGCCCGGACGATACCCGAATGAGCTTGGGTGGAACCTTGGCTCAACTGTTTTCTCCAGTTCAGCCCGGATCACCTCCTGTGCTACCCTGTCCAGAACGGTGGGTACACCCAGTACCCGCTTCTTGACTCTTCCTTTGGGAATGAGCACCTCCTTGACCGGCGGAGGAAAATAACTTCCGCTGGCAAGCCTGTTCCACAAAGGATACAAGTATTTGCGCGGATTTGCATCAATCTGGTCGATCCCGACCTGGTCTATTCCCATGCCTGAACCGCCTTTCCTGATCCGCTTCCATGCTGACCATACCTGTTCTTTACTTACTGGTTGAGTCTTCGATTTTAACTCCTCAATCATCCTTTCTTCAAGTTGTTGCTCTCATTAAAATCAGCCTGGTGAAGCCCTTCGCTCCATCCCCATTACAGGAACTTCATCACTACTACAGCTTCATCCGCCACCAAACAGCACATCTCTACTTTTGGCCTTACAGGTTTTCTGCTTGTGCCGTTTCGATTTTTACATTGCTGCCTGGCTTCCATAGTTCCATACTCAAGCCCATATGTAGTTCCTGCTGCCTTTATGCCGAGTGCCAATACAGGCGGTTTATATCCCAGGTAACCCCTGTACTTGTCCCGGAACAGACTAAGTTCCCCCGGTTTCTGACACTGTCTAAATCAATTTCGGCACCTTATCGGACAGTTCACTTTCGTTCAGCTCCTACGTACACACCTGAAGTGCTTTTTGCAGCACCCCTTTTCCTTAGCCGCTCAGTACCTCATCCCTTAGAACGAAGCACCGTAAGGTGGTTTGGCAGGTTCCCCTGATAGCCCCTGCCGGTGGATCAGCCCTGTACTCTGCTATGATTACTTGATCGTAGTGAGGCCTCCCTGGGTACCCTTGTCCATCGGGGCAGGGCTCGTTCCCTTCAGGTATTCATTACTTTGTACAGCCCACCATCTTGAGTATAGTTGGCTGATTAAGTTGAAAAAGACAAAAGACTGGTACAGTGCGCTTCTGTACCCTTAATCAGCGCCTGTGCGCACCTAATCTTTAATACAACGAACAGATAAACCTGCTTTCTTACTCAAAAAATGAGTAATAACCCAACCTCCACCTGACATATCCCGATACCATGCCTCATCGTTGGTAGTATCAGTAGAAGTCCACCAGCAACCGTAGTCGCCAATGCCATTGAAATCGCTATAATAATAACCACGTTTCCCGCCCGGGAGGGCTGTAAATCCAGTTTCGTTTGTTGCATAGAAATTATATTCCCAATGCGTAGTGCCTGTTTCCATAAGCTTAAAGGCAGTTTCTTCCATTAAATATGTTGTTAGAATTCTCCATTCAAAATCGCTCGGCACATGCCAGCCAATGGGGCATAATTTGCCAGTATTTACAGCATACCAGTTATAAAGGCCACCATAAACACTTCCATAGAATTCCTTTTCATTATCATACCAGCAAAACCCAGGTGACCTAAGGTTCTTCCATTCTGTATAATCAGTAACTAAAGGTATATCAGTGCCATCATTGAATTTTGTAGTTTTAAGGTTCTCTACCATCCAGACCTGTGATCCTATTCTTACACTTGTGTAAACATTACCATCAATGTCGGTAATTTCACTCTTCGGTTTTTCTTTCTGACAATGGGTTATCAGATTAAGTAAAACAACGAGAAAAAAAAAGTGCCAGTTTGTGAAATTCGATTTAATCATATTGAAATTATTCAATTCACTATAAACAAATAGCCCTGAATGAAACGTCCCTAATTTTCACTTATTTACAAAGTTAAACCATTAAAGACTTAAAATCAAGCTTTATATAAATAGCAATTATACTAAACCATATATAACATTATACTGTTATGTCCACCGGCTGCCTCTTGTTCTCATTAAAATTTTAAAGCCACCCATCATTAACAGACAGGTGGCATTCAGCAACCCTTTTCAGTCACTGACTAATCGACTATTCTACCGCGCTGCGGTAGTGTAAGGGTGGGGTTGATCCTTTACCCACAGGTGTAACCGTGGCTATTACTGTTCACCCACTTCCGACTTCATCCCGATAACCCGTGATTACGTCGGACAATGCAGTGGGTCTGGCAGGGAGCAGGGGGCAGGGAGCAGGGAGCAGGGAGAATAAAATTGGCTGCCGCGGGCGAGCAATCCTGGTGGATTTATACCAAAACTAAGGCTAAATCACAGCCTACTCACCCTGGTAATCAACATATCACTTTGCCTCAGTGAACACGGGGTCGGGATAGGAAAGAGGCGGTTCTATGTCAAAGGGTTCGGAGGATGACTGAGGGACCGGTGCATTGGCGAAAAGCTTTAGAGGCAGGGATTCAACCTCGTCCAGGAGAACTTCTCGGTCATCATCAGGCACAGCAGTACCCAGTCCCGGACCGGGTACAAGATAATTTTGCAATCCGTTATCCCCTGGTCCGGCTGCAGCCCAGGCTGAAGGGATAGTCACGGGAGCAAACCAGCCTTCATCGCCCATTACCTGGATAAAATGGATATATCATGGACCATGTGGGATTACCCTGGGGGCTTCCTCAGGAGGGCACACGCATTTTATCATGGCCAAAGTGCTGGTCGAGTATTGACACTATCTCATTGGCATTTGTCTCAATAGGGCGGTTGGTTACCTTAAGAACGTAAAACCCGCCCTTTGTGAATATATTATTTGCATAGTCAAGCTCCATCCTCACTTTTCTCGGGTTAATATAATCATGGTCAGGTGAAAGTCTCATCTCCCTTACCCTGTTAGTACGCTGGGCTATCAGGTAATTGGTCGTTGTGGTAAGCCCGAACACCCTTCGCGAATCAGCCTCATACAATTCTTTCGGAGGTTCTTGTTCCGGGATAATAGGAACGTTGGCCACCCTCCAGCCGAACATACCAAGGTAAATGCTTAACGGTGTCTTCCCTGTCCTGGAAACGCCGGTAAGGACAATGTCAGCCATTGAGATCTTCTGGACATTAAGGCCATCATCATGCTTCATGGTGAATTCAATGGCTTCTATCCTCCTGAAATATTCAATATTGCTGAGCCTGTATAATCCCGGCTTGCTTAATGGCTGGGTGCCCAGAGATTGAGAGAGAAAATCTGAAAGGCCACCAAAAATGTCAAAATTCGGAACCCCATGCTCTTCACAAGCCCTGATCACCTCCTTGCGCATTACAGGGTCAACCATAGTATGAACAATAACACCTTTCCGTCCCCTGGCTTTCTCAACCGTTTCAAGGATAACCTGTTTTGAATGAACATCGGGCACAACTTTTATAGGACACTTATATTCCGGAAATTGTATAAGAACCGATCTTACAACATTATTACCCGAAAGACCTTTGCCTCCAGAGACCACATATATGGTAGGGCAAATTCTGTTATGATCATTTTTACTTTTATCGTTTTGTTGCATGATATCGCATCTTTTGAATATAGATTCTCAAAAGATAAGATATTTTATCGAATTGTTATCAGGCTATTATCCTTGATGGCTCCCGTTCATTAACAATTTCTTACTCCTTATTTGAAGTTCTATCCAGAATATCCCGGGTCCATTCCCTGTTTGCCCACAGAGTACATCCACCTGCTGATTCTTTTAGTCTTGAATGTTCAGCACGAATATTCCTGAGAAATTCTGATTGAAGTCCCTCTACAAGGCTTCTCCCGGCAAGATTCACATCTGACCAGGGAGCAAAAGGGCATGGTTCAAGATCACCTGTGGAACTTACATGAACAAAGCCTCGTCCTGCAGCAAGGCATCCTCCATATTGTTCTTCATCCCCCGGTAAAGCTACGAATAAGGAAGAAAACACCAGCCTGAGATTCGTCAACCTTGATGACATTCTTGATTTCTGCTCATCACTCAGGCAGTTATTGACATCCCCGTTACCCGAAGGTACATATTCCACGAAGAAGAATAACCTGCAACCGAGTTCATAATAATCGTTGATAAATTCAGGGCTCATAACTTCCTCAAAATTATACCTGTCAAGGGTGATGGAAATACCATAGAACATTTTTTGTTTCTTCATTTCCAGGGCAGCATTTATTACTTTCCTATATACTCCCCTGCCCCTGCGGTTATCTGTTTTAAGCATATCGCCTTCGAGGCTTAGCACGGGTATAAGATTCCTGTTATCATTGAACAGGTCCATATAACCATTCTGAAGTAATAAACCATTTGTAAATACCGGGAATAGGGTGTTATCCTGGGCTGCTGCAGCTTCAAGTACATCCCTCCTCATCAGGGGTTCTCCTCCTGCAAGCAATATGATGCCGGTACCCAGGTCGGATGCTTCTGAGAATAATTCCCTGATACGATCAGATAATAATTCATTATTGCTATTTCTTTTCTGTGCATGAGCGTAGCACCCTGCACAGTTGAGGTTACACCTGTTGGTGATACTGAATATCATTACAGGAGGTACTTCCATTCCCTGTTTTGCCATCTTACTGCGGTTCTTTAAAGCTCTTATCTGGTTCCTGAGAGTTTTAAACCAGAAGAGATTACTCCCCCGTGACAGGTTTATCTGCCATATTCTCAAAAAAAGTGCCGTCATCTGTCGGGAAAAACGCTTATTGTAATTTGATATATTTTTTGTTTCCATGATGTTGGTTTTTGCTTTAAACATAATCATGCAAGGAAGTATCAGGAATCAGAAATCGGCAAGTGAAGGATAAAGACAGGCCAACGACGAACGGCGAACGACTAAATGGAACTTACCAGATAATTGGTTTAACTTTATCCAGGGTATTTTCTTCCAAATAAGTATTTATGCTGTAAATTCGCATTATAACTTAAAGTAGAATTGCCATGAAAACTCCATTCTTCATAAGGTTACGGAATTTCTTCAGAACGACGGCTCTTGGTGGACTGGTTGCAATATTACCGCTTGTACTGATCGTTATTTTCTTCCGCTGGATAATAAACATTATACAGAGATACCTGGAACCATTGGTGAACCTTATTAATACTGAGTCACAGCTGATGATAATTGCATTATACGTAATAGCAGTTATCGCTATTATATTTTTGTTTTTCCTTCTCGGGCTGTTTATACAAACAAGAATGGGAAAGTTTTTCAGGACTGTTTTCGAGGAACAGTACCTGATGAAAATCCCTGGTTATAAACTCGCGAGGGAAACAGTCATGCAGTTCTTTGGCAAACAAAAATCATTTTTCAGGGAAGTTGTACTGGTTGATCCTTTTAACTCAGGCACGCTTATGACAGGTTTTATAACCGATGATCATGAAGACAGTGATTTCCTGACTGTTTTTGTGCCAACAGGGCCAAACCCGACATCGGGTAATATATATCATGTGCTTAAGGAAAAGACAATACGTACTGCTACAACTGTAGATACGGGTATGAAATCAATAATAAGCTGTGGTGCAGGTTCATCCAATATTTTTAAAGAACGACAGGAAAGGAAGAACCTGGAAGAAGATATGCGCAAAAAATAACTTCTGTTCCCGGAGCATATTATTCATCAATGCTTGTATCAACCTCCCAGTCATCGGTCCTGAACGGAGAGGCAGGCAGTCCTTCAGAGTTATACAAGTTTGGCTCTGCTATATTGGAGAAGCCAAATCTGACTGCCACGGGATTACTTACCTCATCAGACCATACAACTACATTGTCACCTTCTATTATTGCATGTGCTTCATAAAACACCCTGTCATCACCGGCTATTTCAAAGCACCTGGGATTTCCATCTGTGGATTCCAATCCGCGTGCTGTATGCCCGAAAAACAAGCGTGCTCTCTTAACACCATTGTAATCTTCCATTTCCATTCTTTCAAATACCGGGCCCGAATATGTAAGTCCCTCTATCCCGTAATGTAATGCCAGGGCATTCCGTGCCAGGCGTCGACCCACCTCCTGTTTCTTCACCGGGTGGATATCATCAGGATTACCTATGTCGGTTGTCACAACCATTCCTGTACCGGGCACATCCAGTGCCATCAGCTGTGCTTCACAAACCAGTGCGCCAACCATTGGCTCGTCATAATTATACGGGGCTATCTGAACATAATAGAAAGGGAAGTCACCCTGGTTAAACTTTTTTCTCCAATCACTGATCATTGCCGGAAAGAGCTTGCGGTAATGAAGGGCATCATTCCTGTTGGCCTCTCCCTGGTACCATATCACACCTGTGATAGCCATTTTTATTATCGGGTGAATCATGGCATTATACAGGTATGATGGTTTGCTATGTTCCTGTGCACCGGAATAATCTCTCTCAGAATAATATTTCAGATCTTCATTACTTTCCATACTTTCGCGGCTTGTCCATGCCTCAGCAGGAGTACCTCCCCAGTTTGTTGATACCAGTCCTACAGGTACTCCTATCCTGCGGTTAAGCTCCCTCCCAAAAAAGAAGGCAACAGCACTGAAATCGGCCACAGTTTCTGTATTGACAGGCATCCACCTGCCTTTAAAGTCTGATAGTGGAGTTTCCGATGCATTTTTCTCCAGCTGGAATAATCTTATCAGTGTATATTTTTTCTTTTCAATGTCAATACTGTCCGTTTCAAACTGTGGATTACCCCATCCTCCCATCCAGTTTATTTTATATTCCATGTTTGACTGCCCCGAGCATATCCATACATCACCCAGTAATATGTCTTTCACCACTATTTCATTTGCGCCCTTTATGTAGATATTATATGGCCCGCCCGCAATTGTTGTAGGAATAACAACCGACCATTCACCAATGCTGTCTGCTTTTGTTTCAAATTTCTCAAGTGTCCATCCGGCTCTTACAGTTATTTCTTCGCCCGGGCTTGCCCATCCCCATATTGTTGCATCGGCATTTCGTTGTAAAACCATGCTATCGGCAATTACAGCAGGCAGACGAAGCTGGGCTAAGGCAGAGCAGGTAAAAGTTGCCAGAAACAAGGTGAGAGCGAATATTCTGAATTTCATAACAGTAATTTTAAGATTAGATTTCGATTTAAAAATAATAAGATCAAAACTTTATTGTGAAAAAAAGTTAAAAATCCGCTTTTATCAACAGAATCAATATAATAATTCCTGAGAATTTCTTAATATTTGACTTAAACCTACATAAAATATCAATCATGCCAAGAAAATCCTACAAGAGAATTCCTGTATGTACAGGGATAATTATTGCATTGGTCCTGGTCAACTTCACAATAAATGCCCAGGATGCACAGATTCGTTTTGACCGGTACCACGGCTACACAGGCACCTCAGAATACCTCAAAAAGGTAAATACAGCCTATCCGGGTATTACTGAGCTATTGACAATAGGTGAAAGCACTATGGGCAAACCCATTTATGTGCTGGTAATATCCAATATGAGTAAAGGTACAACCATAGACAGGCATATTGACCTGAGGAATATGCGTAAAGAAAATATTCAGAATGTTCCCCCCATGAAAATACACCAGGGTAAACCGGGTCATTTCATAAGCGGGTCAACACACGGCAATGAATATACCGGTACGGAAGTTTGCCTTTATATTATTGATAAACTTGTATCGGGATACGGGGGGGATGAAGATATTACCTCACTGGTTGATTCCAAAGCATTTTATATTTGCCCTGTGATCAATCCCGATGGTGTATATAACAGTGTTGAAAAAGGGATAGCACAGAGGAATAATTCCATGGAAAAGGACGATGATGATGACGGTAAGATTAACGAGGACGGCCCGGATGATATAGACGGTGACGGTTATATCACATCCTTCAGGTATAAGGATGATGATGGCATGTATATTATTGACGAATCAGATCCCCGACTTATGATAAGGCTGGGTCGTGATACGAAAACAGACAAACAGAGATATTCCGTTATCAGGGAAGATATTGATAACGATAAAGATGGAAAGAGGGGTGAAGATCCCGAATCAGGGCTTGACCTGAACAGGAATTATCCCGAAGGATGGTGGAAAGATGATGGCTTTGCGGGAGGTTCAGGAGACTATCCGCTGTCGGCCCCTGAAACACATGCCATAGCCGAATTCTTCACCAACTACAGGAATATCCTCATGGCACAGTTTTACCATACCTCGGGTGGATTTACATACAGGCCCATGGGAACAGCTCCTCATCCCCGGCTAAACCCAACAGATGTTGCCGTCTTTGACTTTATCATGGGTAAGAAATACCTTGAAATAATTGGTGAAGAGATCCCGGAAGCCTGGCTGCATCCTGAGAACATGGAACAATATAAGAAGGAGCTTGCAGAAACTGATGCCGATAGCTACTCTAAATCGAGAGGTTACAGGCTGCCACGCGGCTGGAGGGTAAGTTATAATGAGGAAGACGACGAGCGCTATGGTTACGGTATGGCTACCGACTGGCTGTATGCCCAGTACGGTATATACTCAATAACCACTGAATTGTGGAACCCGGAAGATGATATCCCCGGCTTTGAAATTCCCGATGATGAAAACAGGCGTGTGGCTGTTGACAAGGCCCTGCTTAAATACCAGGATGAAGAATATAACGGTGATCTTTTCGTGAACTGGAAAGCGTACACCCATCCTGAGCTCGGAGAAGGTGAAACCGGTGGCTGGAAATCGCAATATGCCAGGAATAACGCCTTCCCGGGTGAACCCTTAATCAATGTCTGCGAAAAACACTGGCAGTTTGAGTTATTCAGGGCCAAACTGCTCCCTGAAATTATCATCAGAGACATTAAACCAAGAATAATATATTCAGGAAGCACAAATGAAGGTACGGTAAAAAGAAATGACAGTGAGTTCAGTGTTGAGAAGGGAAAGGGAAAAGGAATATACCATATCGTGGAAATATCAGCCACAATAGAAAACACAGGTGCCCTGGCAACAAATCTCGCAGACGGGGAAGAACTACCCGGTAACAGGCAGGATGTGGTCTGGCTGGTGGCCGAAAGGGATAATATTGAGTTTATCGAAGGCCAGCCTTTTATAAGCCTGGGAAGCCTGGGAGGGACGAAGAAAATACCCGGAGTAAGAAACAGTCCCTCTCACAAAGAGGTAAAATGGATTATTGCCATAAAGGAAAACACCCCACTTAAGATAGTGGCATCATCACTGAAAGGCGGCACAGTTTATAAGGAAATAAAATTTAAATAAGGGAGGTAATCATGAAAACAAAAAATATATATACCAGGATAACAGTGATAATTATTTTCTCCCTTCTTACAGCGCAGCTTATTTACCCCCAGAAAAAACTGCAGAAAAGCCCGGGGGGAGAACATGGTGAAATGGATTTCAGTATAAACTGGAAAAAATACTATACATACGAGGAATGGACAGGTATAATGAAAGAACTTCAGAATAAATATCCCGGTTTATGCGATATAGAATCAATAGGCCAAAGCAGAATGGGCAGGGGCCAGCTATTGCTTACCATTACAAATAAGGCAACAGGAAAACACACTGATAAAACAGCAATGTGGGTCGATGGGGCAATACATGGCAATGAAGTGAACGGAATTACCTGCTCGCTCTATCTTGCCTGGTACCTGCTGACAAGGTACGACTATGATCCGTATGTAAATGAACTTGTTGACAGGTACACGTTTTATATCCTTCCGGGGTTGAATGTAGATGCAAATAATTCCTTCGTGGAATATCCGAATACACCCAATAACCCTCGCGAGACATACAGGCCTGAAGATAATGACGGGGACGGTTTGTACGATGAGGACCTGACGGAAGATGTTGACGGTGACGGTGAGCTGTCAGAAATGTACCGTGAAGATCCCGAAGGAGAACTGAGGCTCTCGGCCGACGGAAGAAGATTTGTTGATGCTGAAGAAGGTTTTGAAGGATTAAGGTTCACACGTATAGGATCTGAGGGTTTTGATAATGATGGGGACGGAAGGATAAACGAGGACGATATCGGAGGGCCTGATCCAAACCGTAACTTCCCTTACGGCTGGAACCTTGATGCAGGGAATCCTTACCCTATGTCAGAATCCGAAACACGGAATGTTTTTGAATTCCAGCTTGACCACCCCAATATTTTTGCATCTTTTCATTATCATAATACGGGAAGGCTGATTATGTTCCAGGCTCCCCCTCCCATCCGTTTATCGGCAAGCCAGGAAGAGGAACTGAGTGAACAGACAGAGGCTCGCCTGGAAGAAATGAGGAAAACCAACATATATGCACAGCTCTTCGCCCGCAGGGTAAGCGATGATTACCAGCATGATATGGATGTTCAAACAAAAATAGTCACAGAAGGTGCTTATATATTGAAGAACTACAGGCCTGTTATCGGCGGGCTCTCCGGACAGGCACATGCAGCAACGTATTACATGCTTGGCGCTTATTCTTACCTGATCGAATTATGGGGTTCACCTGTTACTATAGCCGATACTGATAATGACGGAAGGCTTTCTGACGAAGAATATATGAAATGGATAGATCTTGACCTGGCAGGTGACGGATGGATTAATCCTCACAGGGTTATCCACCCCGACCTTGGAGAAATATGGATAGGCGGATCAGCTAAAAAACATATGCAGAGAACACCTCCGTCAAGGTATATAGAGATGGAAGCTGAAAAGAACGCAAGGTTTGTCATGTATTGTGCCAGCCAGTTTCCCAGGGTGAAGATTGATGATATAAAAGTGAAAGCCATCACCGCTAATATATACCAGGTTGATGTGAGGGTGGAAAATGAGAGTGAGTATCCCACTGCCTCCGACAGATCTGTACAGCTTAAACGCTATACGCCGGATGTTCTGAGTTTTGAAGCATCAGATAATATTACCCTTGTGGAAACTTCAGGCAAGGATCTTGATGATGGCAGGGGAAGGCGTTTTTCATACTTCACAAGACAAGAACCGCAGACCGAAACCCAGCTGTCGGCAGGTGAAAAAACAGAATTCCGACTTAAAGGTAAAGAGAAGCGGGTGATTAGGTATTTCCTGGCGATGGAAGGAAAGAAGGGAAATGCTACCTTCACCCTGTCATCGAAAACAGGAGGAAGCGATGAGGAAAGTATAGTTATTAGGGTTGAATAAGGTTGAGAATGGGTTGAATAAAGTTGAATAAAATAAAATGAGGCTAAGGATTCGGGATGGTTCGCGCCAGCGAAGCTCCTCAGTCTTAGCCTTAGCCTCAGCCTTAGCCTTTCTCCATCTATTTCTTCAGTACTTTCTTCAGCACCTCTTCCTTGCTGAGCTTCTTGGTGCAGAAGAACCAGTCATGGCAGGTTACGCCAGGATCGCTCGCACTCATCCTCTGCTCGGCAACACCGCATGACCCGGCAGGTGGAACTATCACCTCATCACCCGGACGCCAGTCAGCAGGTGCAGCACAGGCAAACTCATCAGTGGTCTTCAGAGCTATCAGTACCCTGTAGAGCTCATCAAAATTACGTCCAATACTCAAAGGATAATAAATGATTGTGCGGATTGTTCCTTCAGGATCGATGTAAAATACTGCCCTTACAGCCTGCGTGGCAGCCTCACCCGGCTGTATCATACCATACTTATTGGCAACATTCATGCTAACGTCGTCAATAAGAGGGAACTTGACTTCAATATTCTTCATCCCCTTGTATTCAATCTTATCCTTGAT
Source organism: Bacteroidales bacterium (assembly GCA_016928075.1). Classification (GTDB taxonomy): domain Bacteria; phylum Bacteroidota; class Bacteroidia; order Bacteroidales; family VadinHA17; genus UBA9300. Next base: position 105,691 of record JAFGLJ010000001.1, read on the forward strand.
GGTCCTGAGCCATGCAATATGACTGTAGAGGCCATCAACAGAAAGTCCGATAAGCTTACAGTTTGCCTCTTCATATTGTTTTTCCATGTTGGCAAATGTCATGAACTCAGACGTACAAACAGGTGTAAAATCAGCAGGGTGACTGAACAGTATAACCCAGTGTCCCTTGTAATCCTCCGGGAAGTTTATCACTCCCTGGGTAGACTTAGCTGTAAATGATGGTGCCTTGTCACCAATCCTTGGCATAGCTACAAATTCTTTTTCTCTAGTTTCTTCCATATTAATTAATTTTAAGTGTTAGTAAGTATTTTTTATCAATATATTTTCCTTTTACCAGTAATTGTAAATCCTCCATTCTGAAACCGGGAATTTTGCTTCAAAAAGGTGTATTTTATCCGATCTAATCATTCACCAAGTAAGCTAAACAAGAATTATTCTTATTTAATAGTCAGTAAATTTACAAATTTTATTAATACCATGCAAAGAAAAACTCATTATGAAACTGGGATTTTTCATACATGAAATACAGGATTAAATATTTCCCCGGTATTGATCTGGAATTGGAATTATTCAGTGCTGGCAGCAGGTTGATCAAGGATTACTGATCATACATGGTATCATAATCCCTGTTGGCTTTCCTGAGTATCATCTTTACCATGAAAGGGAAAAACCTGAGCCCGTAAGTTTGCAGTTTACCTACCGTACTGAGGGTTACAGATTTTTTTCTTTTATACACCACCCTGGCTATTGCTTTTGCCACGTCTTCCCTGCTGGCTTTTTTCTGCTTGCGTTCAGGAAGTTTCCTGTACGTACCGTCAGGATATAATATTTGTTTATTTTCTTCATTTTCAGTAAAGCCTACATAAATTATTCCTGTATGAAGTCCCTCATCTTTAAGTTCTATCTGCATAGCCTGAGCCAGCGCACTGAGGCCCATTTTAGAAACGCTGTATCCTGAATGGCCCGGCATTCCCAGTTTGCCAGCCAGAGTGGAGATGAAAACAATACTGCCTTTCGATTTTATAAGGTGCGGCAGGGCATATTTACTCATATATACTGAACCCATCAGATTTATTCCAACAACCTGATCCCATGCATCTACAGCCAGGTCACTGAATTTGCCATGGCTGCCTATTCCTGCATTATTGATAAGTACATCCAGTCTGTCATATTCTTTTATTATCCTGTCTATCATTCCCCGGCACTGATTGCTGTCGGAGACGTCACCGGGTAATCTTAAGCATGTAATATTTTTTTTCTCAAGCTCCCTGTATGTTTCTTCAAGTGAAGCAATATTTCTCCCGTTTATACATACTTTCGCACCATGCTGTCCAAGAAGTATTGCGGTGGCTTTACCTATGCCTTTGCTTGAACCTGTAATGAATACAACCTTATCCTTAAAGAACTCCTTCATTTCCATTTTTGATATAATTATTATCCCTGAACCAATTAACTGCTTCCCTGAGTGCTTCACTGATTGGTGTCTGAGGCATCCCCAGTTCTTTCACAGCTTTTTCACTCGAATAGAAATGTTTTTCTGTAGATATAAGAGCCATCGGATACGATACTGATGGTTTAAACCCGAAAATTGAAGCAGCAACTGACATAACCCATCCGTAAGCCAGTGTAATAAACCTTGGCATATTTGAATCAGGGGCCTTGGCACCCAGTGCTTCTGCCATTTTCCCAAACGCCTCTTTGTAAGTAAGGTTCTCATGCCCAAGGATATAACATTCACCTTTTTTACCTTTTTCCATTGCGTTTACTATTGCATTTGCCACATCACCAACGTAAACAAAGTTCCTTCCGCCTGCCGGGCATCCAGGTATTTTCCCCCGGTTTACCGCCATTATCATTGCCCCTGAGCTGGGCTTTGAATCATAAGGACCTATCATAAACGTGGGATTCATCACGACAGCATTCAGGCCATCTTCCTCAACCGCTTTCAATACCTCTTTCTGGGCAGAATACTTGGAACATATATAATCAAGTTTATATTTCCCTGCTGCATAGGGTTTATTTTCATTCCCGGGGTCACTTTTATCTCCGGGCCCGAAAGAATTCGCCGTACCTATATGTATCATTCGCGATATTCCCAGTTCTTTAACAGCGGCGATAACATTCTTTGTTCCTTCAACATTCACCTTCCAGTAGCTTTCATGCCTGGTAGGCCACATATCAGTTTTTGCGGCGGCATGGATAACAAGGTCATATCCTTTCATTGCATCTTTCAGCTCTTCATAATTAAGTATACTTCCCCAGGATTTTTCAATATTCAATCCTTCAAGATACCGGGCTTCCTTACCCGTTTCTATGAATATTTTTATATCATGACCACGGTCGATCAGTATCCGCACAAGGTTATTCCCAAGTATTCCGTCAGCTCCGGTAATGAAGATTTTCATATTTATTTTTTTTTAAATACCTCACCTTATAATCACTTCATCGGAAAATATCCATACCTTATCTCCTGCCCCGGCATGCCATTCCGGGCATTCAATTATGCTTTTGCCCCAAACACGCAGGTATCTGGCCTGTCGGGCTTCCCCGTCAAAAGCAAATTCCTTTATTTCCCTGTCCTGTTCACGCGGTTTCAAATCATTTTCCACTTTCCCGAAATCAGTAAATGTAACGCCGTCTTCTGATACCTGGAACAGCACAAATTCCGGAAGGAATACCCAGCTTCCCACGCTGCTTAAAAAGCTTACAGAGGCTGATGATACTTCTGTTATTTCACCGAGATCAATGGTAATGTCAAGGTCATTGCCTTCAAATCCCTGCCACTGACCATCGGCAAAATTCAGGGATCCCTTAATCCCGTTAACCAGTGTTAGCTCATCAAATGCCTTATACTTATCGCTATAGGGAACTGCGTAATTAACGTCACGTCCAGTTGCTTTATGTATATATACTGTTTTCTCACTTATTTTCCCTGCAGATGAGTCTTCAGCAAAAACAGCAGCTTTAATGGTAGTTGTTGATTCAAGTGCAAGAGGTTCAATATATATTTCTGAATTGAAACCGGGTTCAGATCCATCCAGTGTATAATGTATTCCTGCTTCCGGGAATTCGGCTTCCATGCTGACTTCAACAGTTCCCTGCTCTTGATCATATACTGCTTCCATATTAACACTATAGGATCCCCTGGAATAATTGAGCCCCATAATATCAAACCTTTTGAAGAAAGCGTGGACTCTGCGGCTGAAGTCTTTCCAGTCAAGTTTTTCCTCAGGCAGCCATAGTACTTCGGCCAGTGCTGTCATACGTGGCAGGACCATGTATTCGGCATGGTCGCCATCAGAAATATATTCAGTCCACAGGTTGGCCTGTGCACCCATTATATATTTTTGTTCATCTTCAGAAAGGGCATCGGGAACAGGGTCAAACGAGTACACTTTTTTAAGTGTGGTATATCCTCCGATGGCCTTTGGTTCAGTGGAAGGATCAGCCTGGTAATGATCAAAGTAGCAATGTGTACCCGGGCTCATCACCACATAATGCCCGCTATGAGCAGCCTCAATGCCCCCGGACATTCCTCTCCATGACATTACAGCTGCTCCGGGTGCCAGCCCGCCTTCGAGAATTTCATCCCATCCTATAAGCTTTCTGTCGTTTGAAGAAAGGAAATTTTCTATTCTCTTAATAAAGTAACTTTGCAATTCAGCCTCATCCTTAAGTCCTTCCTGCTTTATTCTTGCCTGGCAATCAGGGCATCTCTCCCACTCCGTTTTGTCTGCTTCATCACCGCCTATATGGATGTATTCAGAAGGGAAAAGATCCATTACTTCCGTTAATATATCCTCAAGGAATTCAAATGTTTCATCTTTACCGGCGCAATATATATCTTTTATCGGCCACAAGCCGCCGGGAGGAACGGTAAAAGGTCCGCCTGTACACGAATATTCAGGGTAAGCCGCCAGTGCAGAAGTGACATGTGCAGGCATTTCTATCTCAGGGACAACTGTGATATACCTGTCCTGTGCATATTTCACTATATCCCTTATATCATCCTGTGTATAGTACCCTCCATAAGTGGCTGTTTCTCCTGGCTTTTGCGGTTCCCTTGCATTCCATGGCTGGTCTTCACGGTCGACACGCCAGGCACCTATTCCTGTGAGCTTTGGATATTTCTTAATCTCTATGCGCCATCCCTGGTCGTCGACCAGGTGCCAGTGAAATATATTCATCTTATGCATCGCAATAAGATCAATATATCGTTTAACAAATTCTACCGGGAAGAAATGCCTGCTTACGTCAAGGTGCATGCCTCTCCAGGAAAACCTCGGATAATCTTCAATATATACACAGGGTACTTCCCATGCTTCGATGTCCGTTTCCCGCGAAGATTCAAATTCAGGCGGGAAAAGCTGCCTGACTGTCTGGATACCGTAAAAAATACCTTCAGGGGAAGATGCACTAATATGTACCTTCCTCCTGTTGATTTCAAGGCTGTATGCTCCATCCCTGTCCTGAACATCCCCCGTAAGATCAAGGATAATACCTTTTGAGGAATTAATATTATTGTCGATGGCCAGTTTATAACCCGCCGGTATTTCTATCATTTCTGCAAAAAGCTTTGCCGTTTCATTCACCCGTGGGTTGTCAGTGACATGAATAACGGTCGAACTGTCAAGTTTAAATACACCGCTTCGCTGTTCCATTAAAACAGGCCTGGGAAGCAGTACGATTTCCCTGGCCTCACTTTTCTGCTTTTTACATGAAAAGAAAGATAATATGGTGATTACCATAATAATTTGAATCACAAGTGTTCTCATAGATATATTTTTCTGTATTTATGAATATTCCGGGCGGGAAATTATAAAATATTGACAAGAATATTGGCTAAACAGTCTATTTTTGTTGAACTAATATTTATTGTTTGATAATGGTTAAAGCACTTAATCCGGCATTTCACCGTCAGCAATAACAATAAAAGATGAAAGAATCTTTATTCGGGAAAAGCATAGATGAGCTGATTCCAGTAGTTAAGGAATCAGGACTGCCGGCATTTACTGCACGCCAGATAGCAGAATGGCTTTATAAACACAGGGTTCAAAGTATTTATGATATGACAAACCTGTCGAAGCGGGCACGTGAAGTCCTTGCAGAAAAATATATCATTGGCCGTATGGATCCTGTCAGTGTAATGGTATCAGCTGACGAAACAAAGAAATACCTTTTCCCTGCCGGCGAAAACAAATTCATTGAATCAGCCTATATACCTGAAAAAAACAGGAACACTCTGTGTTTATCATGCCAGATTGGATGCAGGTTCGGCTGCAAATTTTGTATTACGGGCAGGCAGGGATTACAGGGCAACCTGAGTACAGGTGAAATACTTAACCAGGTTGTCAGTATTCCCGAAGCGGATAAAATCACTAACCTTGTATACATGGGTATGGGTGAACCTTTTGACAATACTGAAAACGTTATCAGGTCAGTCACAATTCTCACCTCAGAATGGGGATTTGCTATGTCGCCTCGGCGAATTACAGTATCCACAATCGGTATAATTCCGGGCATAAAGCAATTTCTTTCAGAAACCGATGCCCACCTTGCGGTGAGTATGCATTCACCTTTCAGTGAGGAACGAGGGAAACTTATGCCAGTTGAAAACAAATACCCCATCAAGGAAATAATGAAAGTTATTAAAGGCTATGAATGGGGAAGGCAGCGAAGGATTTCATTTGAATATATTATGTTCAAGGGTATTAACGACAGCGACCGGCATGTAAACGAACTTACCAGGCTGCTCGGTGGTTTACGCTGTCGCATCAACCTCATACGTTTTCATTCTGTTCCCGGCATGCCATACGAAAGCAGCAGTGATAAAACCATTCTCGGATTCAAGGATAAATTAACCTCCAGGGGTATTACTGCTACAATTCGTGCATCCAGGGGAGAGGATATAATGGCAGCATGCGGGATGCTGTCGACCATAGGGCAGGGGGCAGGGAGCAGGGAGCAGGGAGAGGTGAGTTATGAGAGATGAGTTTTTCCAACCATATTCAAAATGGTATCCTCCTTCTAAATAATTATCATAAGGAACAGATATAAATGTCGAAAATGAACCGAGCCCCGATTTCTCGGGGCGAGATCGCGAGCGGCCAGTGATTGTGGCTGGTGGGTGTGAGCAATATCGAACTCCGATTCGCTTGCTATGCAATCTCAGGTTCCTCGTTTCCATTATTCCATTTAAATTTCCAGGTTTGACATTTCCCCGGTTATCTCGAATTCATATTCCGGGTAATCGTAAACGGGTATCCTTGGTTCGGTTTCTCCCATTGAGTATCCCCATATACTCTCGTATTCCCCTGGGTTCTCACCCAAGTCGGCCAGCTGGTTAAGGTATTCACTTATTGACTTTGATTCTATTATTATCACCTTACCCATCTTTTGAATAATGGGGCTGTGCAGACGGTTGGGATCATGATCAAATTCGAGTATCCTGCGTCCGTATCTTGTGATTCCTATTACACGGTATGTGAGGCTTTTGCCCACACCCGGAAGGTTAAGCACATTCCTGTCGGTTGAAAGGAAAGGTATATTGGCTTTCTCTCGTAATGCATTAATGTTTTCCTGAATATTTTCTGCCTCAACCGGGAATTCTTTTATTTCATCATAATATTCTTCAGGTATATAACCGAGTGTTTTTTCTTCGATCTGTTCCTGGACAGCTCTTGCATTAGGGGAAAAATTAAAGTTATTTTCCATGTAACCTTTCACGGTAAAGGTATAGTATGTCAGCACCCCGACATCATTCAGTACTTTTCTCAGTTTGGATGTATGTCCTCTCCTGGATGCTGCTGTCGTGAATACCAGCTGGTTGGTAACTGTCCATCCTGCACTTATCAGGTGTTTTAAACCGTCCCTGACCTCCGGTGTCACTTCCATTGGTGATTCAAAATGTGTCTGGATAAGAAACTGTTTTATACCTATTTCGGAAGCTTTCTGTTTAAACTCACGCAAGACAGAAGCCAGATCGGCATTTAATCTCTGTGGCAGGTATGCAGGTAATCTTGTTCCAAGCCTGACTCTTTGTATCTCGGCATGTTTCTCTCCATTTTTGAGATTCTTATTGGCTTCCTTTTTCCTCAGGGCCATTTCATACACTTCGTTAAATATTTTTTCCAGGGACCTGTCAGAACTCATGAGGGCATCACCACCTGTAATAAGGATATCCCTTATCTGGGTATCCTTTTCAAAATACATCATAATATCTTTCAGTTTCTCATCCCATGTTTTTTTGGGTTTCAGTTTATCCAGGTTAAAATTGAGATTCCCTCTCTGGAAATCATACATGCGCTGGCATGATGAACAGAGCCCCCCGCATGCCCTTCCCATGGTATCAGGTATCAGTATGGCCACTTCTGGATACCTCCTGTGCACGTTATGATAGGTTGGCAATATCCACCCTGCTGCATTGGGTTTCCCCGGTTCAACGAGATCTTCTTTTTCCCATGCAACAATATGACCGAATTCATCAACGAGTTGCTGGCTGTAAAGCACGTAATACCTTATTGCCAGATCGGCACCGATAGCAAAATAAGGAACCCTTACATGCAACAGAGAAAGATAATATGGATTGACAAAAAAGGGTATTCCTTTTGCCTCGGCCTGTTTCAGAATCTTCATAGTATCAGGGTCCAGTGAATTGCCCAGCATCTCGTTCAATAAGTCGGGCGACCTTACAGCAAATCTCAGGTGGAACAGGGGTTCCTTCCACCAGTTGATCATCTTCAGGAATTTCTGCTCCCTGGACAAGCCTTCCTCGAAATAATATTTTCTATCATTGATCAGTCCGGCATCTATCTTATCAATAAATATTTTTATTATCCTGTCCCTGTTTTCTTCCCTTAGTTTGACAATACGGGGGTCGAGACCAGATGGGAATCGTTCCATCCATGACCTGATTTGTTTCTTATCAGGCAGCCTGCAATCGTATGTTCCTGCCAGCTGCCGGAAAAGGTAGAGCATATCTTCAAAAAAAGCAGGCTTAGCTCCTCCCGTACCGTATGTCACGCCCATCCATATCATTTTTATGGGATTACTTATGGCTTTCTCACCCCTGAGGTTAAGATCTTCATAGGAACGTCCTGCATGATCAATATAATCAAGTATCCTGATAGCCGCATAATCCTTCCAATCAAGTTTTTCAAATGCTTCCCTTCCATTAACCTCTCCCCTGTAGAATTTATATGCATCGGGCCGGTTTTCCAGTATCCCTGTCACCCAGTTCTTAACACCAATGAGGGCTTCGGTCTCATTCCTGGCATTCCGCATTATTTCCTCAAGAACCGGGTTTTCTTTCAACAGTTGCTTCAGTACTCGATGGGCTTTGACGTTAATGGCAATCCTGTCAAGATCTAAATATTTTTCCATGATTTTTCGGGTTTATTGGATGTATAAATTTAAGAAAAATGTATAAGATAATCGTGGATCCTGTTTAAAGGAGTGATGATTCAGCCCGACTGTAGACACTGAACCGGTAAATATTGATTCGCCCAGGGGACTGGGGGTGGTCTCAAGGAACAGGAGGTCGTGGATTTGAATCAACTTCGATCGTCGTGAGCAAGACCCAGAAAAATAGTCCGGTTGACTTTCCCGGTAATATTTACTATCTTTTAAACAAGAATTGCAAAATGAACCGGGTTATTTCGTCAGAACGGAGGCCTATAAAGCTATGGACCGATGACATCGATGAAGGGGCATTGCAGCAGGCACGGAATCTTGCCAATTTACCTTTCACATTCAAGTGGGTTGCAATCATGGCAGATTGCCACCAGGGCTATGGCATGCCCATTGGAGGCGTGCTCGCGACCACCGATGTTATTATTCCGAATGCAGTAGGTGTTGACATAGGATGCGGAGTATGTGCCGTAAAAACTTCCCTGGAATCAATTGAACACAATACTCTCAAGAATGTCATGAGTGGAATCCGGAGGCGTGTTCCTCTCGGATCCAACCACCACAAGAAACTTCAAGCCTGGGAAGGTTTTAAAAACGCTCCCGATGTGGATATTGTACAGCAGGAACTGGAAAGGTCGCGATACCAGCTTGGAACACTTGGCAGCGGCAATCACTTTATGGAGATTCAACATGGCTCCGACGGTTACGTGTGGCTCATGTTGCATTCCGGTTCCCGGAACTTCGGACTTCAGATAGCGAACGAGTATCATAAAAAAGCACGTAAACTCTGTGAAATGTGGAATGCATCACTCCCTGACCGGGACCTTGCTTTCCTGCCAGTCGAAACGCGTGAGGCAAAGGATTACCTGGATGCCATGAATTTTGCACTCGATTTTGCCAGGGCCAGTCGATTCACTATGATTGAGGCAATGAAGGCTTCCCTGCAGGAGGCAGCAGGTAACGTTGATTTCGGCGAAACAATTAATGTCCATCACAACTATGCCGTGTGGGAACGCCATTACGACCATGAGGTGATTGTCCACAGAAAGGGTGCTATATCTGCTAAAGAAGGGCAAATTGGGATTATCCCTGGTTCCCAGGGCATGAAAAGCTACATTGTGCGTGGCAAAGGAAATCCGGAATCTTTCATGTCCTGTTCGCACGGCGCAGGACGAAGGATGGGGCGCAGGCAGGCGATGAGGGAATTGAACCTGGAGGAAGAAAAGAAGCGCCTTGATGACAAAGGTATCATCCACGCTATACGTACCCAGAAAGATCTTGACGAAGCATCAGGAGCATATAAAGACATCGACACCGTTATGGAAAACCAGCGAGATCTTGTGGACATAGTTATTGAATTGTCTCCCCTTGCTGTAATCAAGGACTGATAACCCGCAAAGAAAAAGATTTTTTGAAATCACTTAATTATGGTTTATATTTACTACAATAAAAAAGTGTAAATAATACATTTAATATTATTATGAAAAAGTATTTATTCCTGTTGATCAGTATTGTCATCATGTTATCATCATGCAATACGGCAATTGAAGAGTACCGGATAGAAACAGGCGGGCCTGAAAAGGTTGATTTCAGGGTCCTTCCCTTTGATCTTACCCAGGTAAAACTTCTTGAGGGACGGTTTAAGCATGCAACTGAATTAAACAAAAAGATTTTGCTTGATTACGAACCTGACCGTTTTCTTGCAACCTTCCGGCTGGAGGCAGGCCTGGAACCAAAGGCCGAACATTATGGAGGATGGGAAGATTATCCAAGGCGCAATCTTAACGGTCACAGCCTTGGCCATTACATGAGTGCCCTGGCAATGATGTACAGAACAACCGGTGAGCAGGAGTTCCTCGACCGGCTGAATTATATTGTTGATGAACTTTATATTTGCCAGCAGGCTGATGGCGATGGTTATATAGGAGCCTTGCCAGGAGCGAAGAAGGTATTTGAAGAGGAAGTGGCAAAAGGTGATATACGGTCGGCAGGATTCGACCTTAACGGTTATTGGGCTCCGTTTTATATTATGCATAAGATACTTGCCGGTCTGAATGATGCTTACGTTCTTTGTGGCAATGAAAAAGCTCTTGAAATATCACTCAGTTTTGCCGACTGGATAAGCAGCCTAGTTAAACCACTCAATGATGAACAGGTTCAGGAGATGCTACATTGCGAGCATGGTGGCATTAATGAATCGTTTGCAGAGCTATATGCAATTACAGGGGAAGATAAATACCTTGAGACATCCAGGATATTTCACCACAGGGCCATACTGGATTCCCTGGCCAACCAGGTGGATGTACTGCCCGGAAAACATGGCAATACACAGATACCAAAGCTCATCGGTCTTGCCCGGCTCTATGAACTCACCGGTAACGAGCAGGACAGAAAAACAGCCGAGTTTTTCTGGGACAGGGTAGCCAATCATCATTCCTATGTTACGGGAGGCAATGGCTTTGAAGAGTATTTTGGTCAACCTGATGAATTGAGTGACAGGCTGGGAGAGGGAACTACCGAAACCTGCAATGTATATAATATGTTAAAACTTTCGAGGCATCTCTTCACATGGGAAGCTTCAGCAAAGGTGGCCGACTTTTATGAAAGGGCCCTTTTCAACCATATTCATTCATCCCAGCATCCTGAATCAGGTCATGTCATATATAACCTTTCACTCGAGATGGGAGGGTTCAAAACATATCAGAACCCGGGTTATTTCACTTGCTGTGTGGGTACAGGCATGGAAAACCATGCCAAGTATGCAAGGAATATATTCTTTCATAACGACAGGGAAATTTTTATAAGCCAGTATATTGCTTCAGAACTAAACTGGGAAGAAAAAGGCCTCGACCTGGTTATGGAAACCAAATATCCTGATGAACAGGGTGCTACCATCAGCTTTAATAACGAAGAACCCGTGGAAATGATAATACAGATCAGGTATCCCTCCTGGGCCGGAAAGGGCATGGAGATAAGAGTCAATGGCAGGAAGAAACCAGTAAGACAGGACCCCGGTTCATTTGTTCCTGTAAAAGGGAAATGGCAGGCAGGTGATAAGATTGAGATTTCAATTCCTTTTACTTTGAGGCTTGAAACCATGCCGGACAATCCCGGCAGAGTGGCAATAATGCATGGCCCGGTCGTTCTTGCAGGTGACCTTGGTCCGGTAAGGGATCAGGAAGCTTATGATCCAATGTACGTACCTGTTCTGTTAACTGAAAACAGGCCTCCTTCAGAATGGCTTGAACCAGTTGATGGGGAAGCAAACACATTTATGATGAGTGCTGTTGGGCAACCCCGGGATGTGAAGCTCCTTCCTTTCTATGGCACACACGACAGGAGGTACACCGTTTACTGGGATATTTTCACACAGGAAGAGTGGGAGAACAAACAGGCGGAGTACATGCAAAGAGAGGAAGAAAGAAAGCAGCTTGAACAGACTACCGTGGATTATGCCCAGCCCGGTGAAATGCAACCCGAGAGGGATCATAACTTCAGCGAGCAGGATAGCTATCCCGTGCGCTTCCGGGGAAAGGCCGGAAGACAATCAAGAGGAGGATGGTTCTCATTTGAAATGAAAGTGCTTGCTGATGCACCGGTAATCCTTATGGTCGATTACTGGAGCCAGGAAAGACGCAGAACAAATTTTGATATACTTGTAAATGATGTGGTTATTGCCACGGAAACAATATCAAGCAACGAAGAGGAATTTATCAGTGTAAATTATCCCATACCCAGAGAAATAACGGTGGGTAAGTTCACTGTAACCGTTAAGTTCAGCGCAAAAGATGAAAATGCTGTAGTTGGACCGGTTTATGGTGTCAGGATCATCAGAGACACTGATAAATGATGAATGATGAATGATGAATGATGAAGTAGTTACTTCGAAATTCGACATTCATTATTCGATGTTCGATATTCAAGTTTTCTCTATTCCTAATTGGTACGTTTAGTCACCTCTTCCTGCCCTGCTGCATAAGGATCTTCTCCTTTGAAAAGTCTTATCGTCTCATCCTGGAGAAGGGCCCAAATTGAATACACTCCTTTTGCAGTACCTATAGGCACATTCAGGCAGTTTATTGCCGACATTACTATTATAAGTATCCTTGCCCACTCGCGGAAACTGAACAGGCCAATACCGCCTATAATACTCAGCAGGGATACGACCGCTATAAGCCCGGGAAGGAGAATCTTAATCGCCGTCAATACCCTGACAGGAATATCTTCCCCTTCCACAAATGACTCGGCAAAATTGATTGAGAGGAATACTACCACTGCTCCTATCAGTCCGAGTATTGCAAAGCCAATATGCAATGCACCAACAACGGTTACATGCTTTCTCATATCTCGTACTTTTTCCATATCGATTGATTTTTGTTGCAAGTTATAAATTTTCTAAAACCCTAATGTTAATATACCGGTTTTATCCATTTCTCCTTTGCACCGTATTTGCTTTCAGAGGCCCATATTATTCCTCTTTTCATTATTTCAAGTGCTTCAGGTACCCCGAAATCAGCAGAAACATGGCCAAGTGAAGAATAGAAAACTCTTCCCCTGCCGTAATATTTCTTCCATGTCACAGGTATGACGCAGCCGCCAATCCAATCAGCATGATCGCTGTTGAACCTGGTGGTGGCGAGCACTTTCACATTAGGATCAACATGCATATAATATTGTTCCGAATGCATTTTGAAATCGTTTAGTCCCCGGGTCACGGAATCTTCCCTGTCGGTTATATTAACTTCATAATCAATCACTCCACCCGGATGAGCGACCCACTGTCCTCCTACCATAAACTGGTATTCAGTATTATTTCTGAATGAATCACCCAGTCCACCGTGCCAGCCGGCAAGGCCCACACCACTTTTGATTGTATTCAGTAATCCATTTGACTGTTCACCGGTTATTGTACCCATTGTCCAGACCTGTATTATCAGGTCTCTTGTATTCATCATCTCTTCATCAAGGTATGAGTCGAGGCTGTCAGACACAATAACATCGGCACCTGACTCTCTCAGCCAGGGCACAAATATATCACGGCATTGTTCGGGTTCATGACCTGCCCATCCTCCCCATACAAACAGTATTTTTTTATTTTTCAGATCCGTCCCACTGTCAGGCAAAATACTGAATCCTTCAAGTGGTACAGAGGCAGCAAGGATGGATCCTCCTGCGAAAAGCGAAGATTTCTCCAGAAATTTCCTGCGGTTCATAGGCAACTATTTAAGTTTAAAATTAGTCTGTAAAAAAGAATAGATACTGATAAAGATAGTTATAATGTTAATTTAACGTGAGTTCGACATAATTCAAAATGATAAGGCCAATGATTGATCTACTATCTCCAGATTCAGAGAAGGTTTTTTCGGCAAGTA